>NZ_MQWC01000004.1:3454667-3700564 GCF_002954405.1 Salinibacter sp. 10B
TTCGGGACTCCCTTCGGCTGCAGCGGCCGTCCGTTCTTTGTTTCGGGGCAGGACTCTACTGGCCCGATCTGGACGAATACGTGAGTGTGCGTTCAATTCTGCACGGGCGCCAGTCGGCCGAGCACCAGTCGTGATCTCTTCTTGCTTTTCGTTTGTTGCAGAAGCTCTTTTCGATGGATCCTTCCGAGTCGAAGCATGAGAAGTTCGTGTCCGGTCTTCAGAATATGGAGGGGGCGCCCTGTGTCGTGTGCGAGGATGGGACCCTTTCAATCTCGACCTTCACGAAGACCCGAATGCAGGACGACACGACGCTCATCGTGAGGGATGTACCTGCCCTCCTCTGTGAGGACTGCGGCGACGTGACCTATACGCGGGCAATTGGGGCACGGCTGGATGAATTGTTGGAGACGGCGGTAGATGCTGACGAGAATACTGTTGTTCGATCCTTCAGGGATTCGGAAGACACGTAATTTCGATGAGGGGCAGATGAGGGGCACGGCACCGACTCATTGGAGCTTTGCTTTTTTTTGCTCCATAATCTTTGTTCATTTCTGTGGCTTCAATTCACACTTCATTTCATTCCAAGCGCGGAATGTCTGCTCGCCGAAGGTGACTCCGCACAGCCAAACATGTTTGGCAGCGGAGATAGGCCCCGTTCCGAATGGGGAGTTGTGAAGGTGGAATTGGGAATGGCTTGAGAGCGAACGATTTTATTTTCAGGGGAGGACTGGGACTCGCTCTACGAATCTGTCGGTTCGCGCCCATTCGAAATTTGCCCTTCGGCAGTCGATATCGCCTCGCCGATCCCCACGCACGCTCGGAGCACGATGGGAGGAAAGGGCAGGGAGTCACCACCTCAGATCGAGCGTGAATCCGAAGGAAGGCCCTACGACAGGTCCACCTTCGTGACCCCGGCCCCCCCTTCTTCGATTGGCGCCTTTCCGAAGTCGGTGATGTCAGAGCGCTCGTTGAGTAGGTCGTGCAGGGCCGAGCGGAGCGCCCCGGTGCCTTTGCCGTGGAGAATGTCGACCGTGTCGAGGCCGGCGGCAATCGCGTCGTCGAGGAAGTGCTGCACATTGTGCCGGGCTTCGTCCACCCGTTGTCCGCGCACGTCGATCGACGGGCTCGCCTCCAGCGCCGCCAGCGTGGAGTCGCCGCTCGTCTTCGTTTGCGGCTCTTCCTGCTTCGGCCCGCCCACCTTTGTGAGTCGATCGAGCGTCACGCGCATGTGCATCGAGCCCATGATGACGACCGCCTCGCCGTCGTCAATCTCCTGCACCTCCATCTCCGTGGAGCCGTCGTCCACCACCACTTGATCGCCCTCGTGGATCGGCGCGTCGGGATCGCGGTCCACCTGCCCGTTGGACTCCTCAGGAGCCTCATCTTCCGGGTCAGGGGCATCCGGCGCCGACGCCGCGGCTGCGGCCTCCTCCCGATCTTCCGCCAGATCCTCTTTGTACGCCTCTAGCTTCTCGCGCGCCTCCTGGGTTGCTTCCGATTCGGCCTGGGCTTCCTTAATCTCCTTGATTGTGCGCTCAATGCGGGCATTGGCGTCTTCCACAATGCGCTCGGCTTCCTCGAGGGCTTGTTGGCGAAACTCCTCCCGTTCTCGCTCCAGCTTGCGACGCTTCTCCTCATGTCGCTTCTGTTCCTGTTCGGCTTGTTCTCGTGCCTTCCGCGCCTCGTAGAGCTCGTCTTCCAGCTCCTGCGTTTGCTTTTCGAAGGTGGAGATGAGGTTTTCCATGGCCGTCTTTTGCTCGCCGGCCAGCGTGCGGGCACGGTCCAGCAGGTTCTCCGACAGGCCCATGCGCTGGGCAATTTCGAAGGCGTAAGAGGAGCCCGGCACGCCTTCCTGGTAGCGGTACGTAGGGCGCAGGGTCTTCTGGTCAAATTCCATTGATCCGTTTTCGACCCCCTCTGTTTCGTGAGCGTACACCTTGAGGGTGCCGTGATGAGTGGTCGCAATGGTGCGCGCCCCGGCCTCGTTCAGGCGTTCCAGCACCGCCTGGGCCAACGCGCCGCCCTCATCCGGATCCGTGCCCGTGCCCGCCTCATCGATGAGAATGAGCGTGTTCTCGCCGGCCTCGTTCAGCATGTGCCGCAGGTTCGACACGTGCGAGCTGAAGGTCGACAGGTCCTCTTCGATCGACTGCTCGTCCCCGATGTCGGCCATAATTTGGTCGAACAGCGGGAATGAGGAGTGCGGGGCTACAGGGATGGGCATTCCGTACGCCAGCATCAAGGAGAACAGGCCGACCGATTTCATCGCCACAGTCTTCCCGCCGGCATTTGGCCCGGTAATGACGAGCGTGCGAAAGTCATCACCAATGCCCATGTCGAGCGGGACCACCTCGCGGGGCGGGATGTCGTCTTCCCCGGTGGATCGTCCTTCGGTTTCGGTCGCGTCGTCGAGGGTTTGGAAGTGGAGCTCTAGAACAGGATTCCGGCCCTCGTGGAGGTCGATAATGCCGTCGTCGTTCAGTTTCGGCACCACGGCGTCGAGGCGATTTGCCAGGCGGGCCTTGGCCTGCAGAAGATCGAACTGCCCCGCGGCTTTCAGGTTGTCTTCCATCGCCTCCGTTTCTCGGCGGATGTGGGTGGTGGCTTCCCGGAGGATGCGCTCAATCTCGCGCTGTTCGGCGCTTTTGAGCTCGCGCACCTCATTGTTGAGCTCCAGGCACTCGGCGGGCTCAATGTACACTGTCTGCCCGCTGGCGGACGTGTCGTGCACGAAGCCTTCAACCTTCCGCTTTGCTTCGGACCGCACAGGAATCACCATGCGTCCCCCGCGGATAGTGGCCTGATCTTCGGTGGCGTAGCCTTGATTGATGGCGGTGCGAAGGGCGTCGTCGAGCGTACTGCGAAGCTTGCGCTCCTTTGCCCGGATCTGACTCCGCAATCGCTGCAGCTCCGGCGAGGCGTCGTCGCGGATGCTACCGTCTTCGTCCAGAATGGAGGCGATGTGCTCTTCCAGATCCGGAAGAGGCGTGATGCGCTCGACCGCTGCGGCGAGGGTTGGGTAGTCGTGGTCGCGCTGTTCGAAATAGTTCTTCAGCCGCCGCAGGGAGATGATGGTAAGGCGCACGGCCTTCAGGTCTTCCGGATCGACGAACGCCTCCTCGGGCGCGGCCCGGCGCAGCACGTCGCGCAGGTCGAAGAGGTTGCTCAGAGGCACTGCGTCGTCGTACTGAAAGGCCGCCTGGAGCTCTTCTACGCGCGTGAGCTCCGTTCGCAGCCAGTCCAGCGTGCGGGCCGGCTGCATACCGTCCAGACGCTCGTGCCCGATCGGGGTTTTGACCTTGCCCTCCAGCCGATCGCGAATGACATCGAAGCCGAGCTTTTCTTCCAGCCCGTCCGGATACGTGTCCATTGTCGAAGTGCGCGTGTCCAGGTACAAAAAAAAGCCGCTCGCTTCCTCTTTCGGAAACGAGCGGCGTCGATCCTTGCTCCAACGAGTGCGCGGCTCAGGCCGAACACTCAGCGATTGACACTCGAAATTCGTCGTTCGAGTGAGGCCGGGTCCCTAGCTGCGCAGTTCCACGTTCATTTGGGAGTGGTCGCCCACGTTGAGTTTTTGAAGTTTCTGTCGGACGGCCGCATGGCGCCCGATCACCGAGTCGGCGAGTACGCTGTTTTCGACCCGACCCTCCTGGAAGATGATGCTGTCCCGGATGACGGTGTTCTTTACGGTGGCTCCGGTTTCGACGGAGACGTGTGGGCCGACGACGGAGTTTTCAATTGTCGCGTCTGGGCCAATGTACACCGGGTCGTGGATCACGCTGTTCTTGACCGTGCCTTGATGCAGGTCGTCGGACTCGCGGTCGAGGATCCGGCCGGTCGTTTCGAGAAGAGCAGGGATGGTACCGCAGTCCATCCAGGCATCCACCTCGGCGGTCGTAAACACATCGCCCTTCTGGAGGAGCCGATCGAGCGCATCGGTGAGCTGATATTCACCGCCGGCCCCCATCAGGTCGTTCTCCATCAGGTAATCGATCTCCGTCTTCAAATCCGCCAACTCGCGGATGTAGTAGATCCCGATCAGGGCCTCGTTGGAGATTGGGTCGTCGGGCTTTTCGATGAGTTCGGTGACCGTTTCGCCGTCACGCACCGCGACACCGAAGCGGCGCGGATCGTCGACCTCTTTCACGAACGCGACCACGTCGGCCTCGTCGTCAATCTCAATCTCGTCGTCGCGGTGGAAAAGAGTGTCGGCAAAGACCAGCACGCCGTCGCCCTCCAGGTGCTCGTCGGCGCAGCCCACGGCGTGTGCGGTGCCGAGCGCTTCGTGCTGGACCGGAAAGTGCGCCTCCATGCCCCGCTCCTCACAGATCGCTGTGAGCTGATCGCGGATGTCCTGGCCGAAGTCGGGCCCAAGCACAAACACGCCTTCATCCGGCACGTCGGGGAGCACCTCGGCGAACGTGTCGACGATGCGTTCAACGAGATTGCGGCCTTTGACCGACAGCAGCGGCTTGGGGGTCACGTGGGAGTGGGGCCGAACGCGGGTGCCGCGGCCGGCCATGGGAACGATCAGTTTCATAGGCAGAGCGATGACTTGCTGTGAATGGAACGGTGAAACGACCCCGGTGCTCGTCTTCGGGGCCGGGCTGGGCCGATAGTATGAGGCCCGTCCTGACGAGTGTACCTCCTGCTAACAATAACCAGCTTTAGGGGCGAATGCCAGTCCGCGAGGATCGGTTCACCAAATTGATGCAACGAGTTCTAAACGTCCAATTTACTGGTCATCTCCGTATACTGGAAACTCCTCTTTTCTGGAGCCGATCCTGCTCTGACGTTCTCATCGGGCGGATATTCCCCCTCCAGATGCCTTTTGAGGAGGGAGTGGAGATATCGGCACATGCGTTGTATACTCACAGCGGTACACAATGCCGGTTGGTTGCGTGTCCCGTCTGACAATGTGCCCCGGACTGTTCGAACGGACAGGAATTTTGAGGGACGGATGGAGGCAACGAGCTTCGGGAAGGCTCCCATTCTTCATTCGGGGGCCTCGGGGCGGATCGTTTTTATCTTTCGGTTATTCGCAGAAACACGCGCGGCCCCTGAGGCTACTTTAGCAGGGAGGGTATTTTGAGTGGGCCTGCACGACTCCGTCGTACATTCCCATGCTCGTCCGAGCCATCCGTTGATTTTCAGGTGCCGTCGGGGTCGATGGGGCCTTAAAGGGGATGCGGCGGGACCGCGAAGAGCCAAAGCGACTATAGAACGTACCCGTTGAGATCGATGAGCAGGCTCATCAAGCGTTCTTCCTACCCTTTTTCTTCGAGTAGAGTGCTTCGACATCCATGACTGCAACCGTCCAAACCAACATGCGAACACACATAACCCGCTGGGCCGCTGCGGCCCTCACCGTTGCCCTCATTGGGGGCATTGGACCTGTCTCGGCCCTTGCCCAGAACGGAGGCGGCAGCTCTTCGGGGTCGGGCGCTGCCAAGAAGGAGAAGATTCAGCAATTGAAGAAGTCGTTCCGCTCGGGGCTTCAGGCGGCCAAGGCCAACGAGTCCACCCAGGCATACACCCAGCTCGAGCAGGCGCTTCAGCTGGCACAGGACATCGGTCATGATGGGGCGACCACCAAGATTACCGGCTACCTCCAGAAGCTTCCGAAGAACTGGGGAAACACTGCCATCGAGAATGAGAACTGGGGGCAGGCCCTCACCCACTTTGAAAAGGGAGCGAAGTATGCCCAGGACGATGCCTACATGTACTACGGGAAAGGGCTTGCGCTCGTGAACATGGACAGTACCCAGTCGGGACTGAAGACGCTTCGGCAGGCGATCGAGGTTGGGAATCGGACTGGAAATACCCGGGTGTCCGACCTTGCGACGTCTCGCATCCGAGACGAGTTCTTAGCCAAGGCGTCCAAGGCGCTCAATGCGCAGAACCCGACGACCGCGCAGGCGGATACGGCGCTGGCGACTCTCGACCGGATGGGAGAGTACGTGGAGCCGAACGCCTCGTCCATGTACTACCGGTCGCGCGCGCTCTTCGAGAAGCAGCAATTCCAGCAGGCGATTGATGCGGCTGAGCAGGGGCTCGACATGCACCAGGGCAGCCGGAGCGATGCGGCCAAGTACCACTTCATTGTGGCGGAGTCCCAGATGAAGCTTGGCAGCAAAGAGACGGCGTGCCAGCGGTTCGAGCAGGCGTCCTTCGGAGACTACAAGGCGCGGGCGGAGCACTACCTCAAGAACGATTGTCAGTAGTCTCCAATCGCCCGGTCCGGTCGGCTGGATCCAACGTAGCAACAGGGCCTGTGCCTCCAGTCCGGAGGGACAGGCCCTTTGTTGTTGACGGCCTACCTACCGGACAGTTTGCTCAGAGCACCGAAAAATCTTCTCCAGCCGTCGCTCCAGACCCCGATCTAGGCCATCTAGATGGCCAGAGCCTATCTGACCTACGAATTTATAGGCTCCAAATCAAGTTTGGACATCTCGGATGTCCAGGAGTGACGTTAGGGAACCGGGAAATCGTTGGTGCACTTTTGAGCAGTTTCGCTCATAGGTAGCGATCTCGAAAGAAAGATCAGCGGAATCGCCAGAGATTTTTCGGTGCCCACAACCGCGAAATTGAAAAGTGTCCGGTAGCTAGGTTGACGGCATGAATAGACGCGCGAGGGACACGTGTACTTGCCAGTCACAGATTGGACGGACGGGGCCGCACGCGACGACGAACGGCGATGCACGACGCCGGCTAGTCTTGGCTTTCCTTGAGGGCGCGTTGTGTGAGCTCGTCGGCAGATTGAATGCCGGCATCGTCGCGGAGGACGGCCCGGATGGCACGCTCGGCATCCGCCTTGCTGAGCCCAAGTTCGGTGAGGGCCTTCAAGGCATCGGCGCGCGCCTCGGCCCGGGCCTGAGAGCCGCCGCTGATGGGAGAGGAGTCTTCAAATACATCCAGGTCCGCAAAGCTGTCGCGGAGCTCCACGACGAGCCGATTTGCCGTCTTGCTGCCCACGCCTGAGATTTCGGTGAGGCGGCTCGTGTTCTCATCCATGACGTGATCGCGCAGCTCAGACGGCTGCATTGACGAGAGCGCCGAGAGCGCTAGTTTGGGGCCCACTCGCGACACGTCGGTCATCGTCTCGAAAACCTTGAGTTCAGCCTTCGTGGCGAAGCCGTAGAGCGCCTCCTTGTCCTCGCGAAGGTAGTGATAGGTGTGGAGGGTCACGTCCTCGTCGGTTTCGGGCAGGCGCTTGTATGTGGAGGTCGGCACATGGACACGATAGCCGAGGCCGCTGACGTCCACGAGGGCGGTCTCAGGGGTTTTGTCGACGAGTGTGCCGGAGACGTAAGCGATCATTACGGGTGTGCGTGTGGAAGTGTGTGGGTCTGTAAGGTTGAACGTAAGGAAGGGGTAAGCCCGAAGGAGTACAGCTTCACATTACACGTACACACCTTCCGGGCAATTTAGCGAGGAAGAGGCCGTTCAGAGGCGAGAGCTTCACCGGCCTCCCGGTCCCACTGCATGACGATCGGAATGCGGCGGCCGATCCCGAACGCCTTCTCCGTGACGCGGAGGCCGGGCGGGGCCTGACGACGCTTGTACTCGTTCCGGTCCACCAGTCGGAGCACGTCCCGCACGAGATCCTCGTCGAGGCCGGTTTCGCCGACGATGGTGCCCAGCTCCTTCTTCTTTTCGACGTAGCGCTCCAGAATGGCGTCGAGGGTTTCGTACGGAGGCAGCGAGTCGGTGTCCTTCTGATTCTTCCGCAGCTCGGCACTCGGCGGTTTGTCGATGGTGTTCTGAGGAATGACGTCCGTGTCGGCCCGCTCGTTGATGTAGTGGGCGAGCTTGTAGACGCGCGTTTTGAGCACGTCGCTAAGCACGGCCACACCGCCGTTCGTGTCGCCGTAGAGGGTGACGTAGCCCACGGCCATTTCGCTCTTGTTGCCGGTGGAGAGAAGGAGGTGCCCAAACTTGTTTGAGAGGGCCATCAGTGTTACGCCGCGGGCGCGGGACTGAATGTTCTCCTCGGCCACGCCCGGCTCCGTGTCGGCAAATTCGTCGGCGAGCATCGTGTCGAAGGCGTCGACGGCCGGCTTGATCGGGATCTCCTTGAACTCGATGCCGAGGTTGTGGGTCAGAGCTTCTGAGTCGGTAATGGAGCCCTCCGATGAGATTTCGGACGGCATGGTGACGCCGACGACACGATCGGGGCCCAGGGCGGCGGTGGCCAGAGCGCAGGTGACCGCCGAGTCGATGCCGCCGGAAAGTCCAACCAGTGCCTTGTCGAAGATCCCGGTCTTTTCGTAATAGTCGCGGATGCCGAGGACCAGAGCGTCATGCAGATCGGCGATCGGGTCCCGCTCGGTTCGGCAAGGGGACACGGGGGCGTCAGTATCCCAGAAGAGTAGGTCTTCCTCGAAGGAGGCGGCGCACTCCACCTGCGTGCCGTCGGCAGTGTGGATGCGGCTGTCGCCGTCGTAGATGATTTCAGTGTTGGCACCTACCTGATTGCAGAGGAGGAAGGGGCGCTCGTGGCGGCGGCAGATGTGCTTCACGAGATCGTCGCGCACCGCGTGCTTGCCGATGGAGAACGGCGATGCGCTGAGGTTGATGAAGAGGTCGGGGTCGCACGCGCCAATTTCCGCCACTGGATCGCACTCGTAGCGGTGGTTGCCTGCGTAGCCTTCGGGACGGTGAACATTCCACATGTCTTCACACACGTGTACCCCGAGCCGCAGTCCGCGCCACTCGATCACGCGCCGTTCCTCTGCGGGCTCGAAATAGCGGTCCTCGTCGAAGATGTCGTACGTCGGGAGCAGGGTTTTGGCAACGTGGTCCTGCACCTGTCCGTTTTCGAGGAGAAGCGCGGCGTTGTAGAGCGGTTTTCCGAACTGGTCGGGATTGGGCACGGGGGCCCCCAGTAGTACCCCAAGATCGGACGGGAGCTCCTGTGCAATCCGATCCACAGTTTGCTGCGCCGCCTTCCGAAAGAATGGATTCTCCAGCAGGTCCTGAGGGGGGTACCCGGTCACCGAAAGCTCCGGAAAGACGACGAGGTCGGCGCCCTGGTCGTGTGCCTGCCGGGCGTAGCGAAGAAGGAGTTGTCGGTTGCCGTCCAGGTCCCCGATGGTGGGGTTGATCTGGGCGAGGGCGATCTTCATAGGTGCAAGTGGGAAAGAAGTCGGCGCGAGCAGAACGAGTATCACACACGCCCGGTGTCGTCAGTGCGTTCCGGAGAAGACGATCGATCTACCGGGGGGGCAACATTCGACTGCAAGAGCCTCCGATTCAGTGCAGAAGGGGACAAGCGTCATGAGGACTCCTTTCCAGGGCCAGAGCCTGGGGAGGTCATTCTCACAGTTGCGGAAGTCCCGTTCCGGAATGCGCTAGTGACGTTATATTGCGGGTCGTCGTGTGTATCGAGAAAAACGGACCCCCGACGATGGCCCATGAGCCAAATCATGACGATCCAGATCATGACAATCCAGATCGTCACGATCGCCAATCGATTCGGCTGCCGGAACACGATTACCGGTTGCCCGGAGCGTATTTTGGAACCACGTGCACCGCCGACCGACAGTGTCTATTCGGTACGGTAGAGAATGGGCGGATGCGGTTAAACGATTACGGTCGAAGTGCTGCGGAGAAATGGCAACGGACGGAATCGGGGCGGGATCGGGTCGTCGTAGATACGTTCATCGTGGTGCCAAATCATACTCACGGCGTCATTGTCATCACGGAACCACGGCCGATACGGAGACCGATTCCACCGATCAATCACCGTCTGTATCCGACGATGATGCCGGAAATACACATGGGTAGGGCTCATCGCCGATGAGCCCCTACTACCATGGTGAAAAACCGGACCGAACGTTCGGTGGGGCCATTGCCGGGTCGTTGTCGACCATCATGCGCCAGTTCAAATCGATGGTGACGAAACGCATCAACCGATTGTGGGACACATCAGGGGCCGACGTGTGGCAACGACATTTCTACGGACGGCGGACGAACTGGATCGGATCTGGCGATACATTCGCCGAAACCTGGCCCAATGGCATCGGGAGCGGAATCGTCCCTCCGAGAGGTGAGGGGGACATGAGCGGGACAGCCGACGGGAGAAGATTATGCCTTCCCCGTATCTACGTCTCTCAGCAATGCCGGGTCGAGAGCGGGAGCCTCCGGCGAGGCGTGCAGGACGGACACGTCGCCCGTCGATTCCATCACGACGGCTCGCACCTGCTCTAGCTGTGTGACGTTGGCCTCGCGAAGTTTGGCCCGCAGGTCGGCTTCCGTCATGTTTGCCCGGCGTAGATTGCCGGACAGCACTGTGGAGCCGTTCATGAGCAGGAGCGGCGTATTGTCGAGGAGACCGGTGACGCCGGGGAGGCGTTTTCGAAGGTTTCCAACCACGAACTGGAGCCCGAAGAGCGTGCCCAGAGCGACGGCCCCCTCCAGCAGCGTGGGTTTTTGCCAGAGCGTGACGCTGGCCAGCACCGACCCGATGGCGATGGTAATTGCGAAATCGAATCCGCTCATTTTCGAAAAGCTGCGGAGTCCGACCAGCCGGGTGTAGAGGATGAGCAGAACATACAGCGCGACCGCGGAGAGGATCACCATGAGGGCCGCGTCGCCCTTTGCCCAAATCCAGGTCCAGTCCATCATGTGTGCGTGCGGTTCAACGAAGGAGACACAGGAGTGCGAACCGGCACAAGATCCGGTTTCTGAGCCCAACCTCGGCACGGTCTCGGGGTTTCCGGGTGATTGGTAGAACGTTATTTCAGCCGTGTGGCTGTGTCTACCTATCGGGAAGCCTGTGTGGCAATCCCGGAGTTTAATTCCCAGCCATGACAACGATTTGTAGTGCCGTTGGACTTCAACGGCGCTACGGATGCCGCTTCATTCAACGCAGGAACGGACGTTTTCCTCTCCTGCGAAGGCAGGGACTCTTCGTACCTGAAGTCTACAACTGGACTTCGTATTCCCTGATAGAAACAAAAAATACCCGACTTCCACAGTGGGAAGCCGGGCAGGTACTCAACAGTCGCGACTAGCAGTCACGCGCTTTGAAGAGGAAGGAATTTGTCTTCTACACCGCCTCCCCCGTTTCCACCTCTTCGAGTTGGACGCCCTTCAGTCCCATCGCGTCGTACGTCGCACCCTCAAAGGCATCGATCTCCGACTGCACTTCATCCATGATCTCCTTCGGCCCCTTCGTGTAGTTCATCTCCACCCCGAGCTTTTGGGCGATCTCCGGAAGGAGTTCCCAACTGGGCTTGCAGTTGATCTTGTTCTCATCGTTGTGCCAGCGGTCGAATGGCGTGCCGTGCTCGTCCTCCCGATTGGTGCCCATCTCCATCATGAGGGTGCGGTTCACGCCCTGGATCTCCTTTGCGGGACGCACGCGCTGAGCCCGGCCGTCCTGGTTGACGTAGGTGCCCACCGTCTCCACCACCATGGCGGCAGGGAGGGCCGCCGTGGCATGGGGCAGGGTCTCGTTCGTCGTATTGTAGTAGTGCAGAACCACGTCTACGTCCTGGGTCTTCAGGGCCTCGGCGGTGCAGAGACCGGAGCCGACCGGGTCGTCTTCCAGTACGTAGACGAGGTCGTACTTCCCCTTCTCGATGCGCGAGCCCACTAGCTCCTCATCGATCGGCTGAATGCCGAGGCGCTCACAGCCCTGAGCGTTGGGCGTCTTGTCGTCCGTGATGAGCCAGTCGTCGCCCGCCCCTGGTTCAAGGTGGGGGATGTAGCGCGGGGGCTCAGCACCCACCGCCTCCGCGAGCTGCTTGAGCAGGTAGTTGTCCTCAACAGTCGCGTGAGCGGAGCCGAGGAAGAGGGTGCGCTCCGGGTCAGCGCTGCCAAGAAGGGAGGCGACCTTAGCGAAGGCCTGGTCCCATTGGGCGCCCTTCAGCGTGTCGCTGGTACGGATGTGGGGGCCATCCGGACGGTTGTCGTTGAACTTGTTATAGACGAGCCGGTCCTCGTCCGGCAGCCAGTGCTCGTTCACCGCCATGTTCTGCCGCGGCGTGATGCGGAGCACCTGATTGTCGCGCACCCAGTAGTGGCAGTTGGCGCCCGTCGCGTTGGTCGTCGTGATCGACGGGGTGGAGCTCATCTCCCAGATTCGCGCCTTGAAGCGGAAGTCCGTGGCCGTGAGTGCGCCGACCGGGCAGATGTCGATCGTGTTCATCGAGTACGGGTCGTCGAACGTCTCGCCCGGCGCCGTCATCGGATAGTTCTTAACGCCCCGGTTCGTGATCGTGAGCTGACCACTCTCCGACACTTCATCGGTAAAGCGCGTGCAGCGTGTGCAGTTGATGCAGCGCTCGGCGTCGAGCGTCACGCGCGGCCCCAGCTTTACGCGCTTGGGCTTGTGCACCTTCCGAAACTCAAAGCGCGAGCCCTCCGGCCCGTACTTGTAGGCCTGGATCTGGAGCGGGCAGTGCCCGGCCTGATCGCAGATGGGGCAGTCGAGCGGGTGGTTGGCTAGGAGGAACTCCAGATTGTCCGTCTGCGCATCGCGCACCTCCTCGCTGGAGCGGTGGGTTTGGACGACCATGCCGTCGGCCAGGTCGATTGTGCAGCTGGCCTGCAATCCCGGCATGTACTGGATTTCCGGCTCGCCGTCCTCGTTGAGCTCCACCTCCCCGGTTTCGCGGTCCTTCTTCGGCATGCCTACCTTCACGAGGCATTGCCGGCAGTTGGCCGGGATGGACATGGCGGGGTGGTAGCAGAAGTGCGGCAGTTCAATGCCCTGGTTCAGGCAGAACTGCAAGAGCTTCTGCTCGCCCTCATATTCGTACGTCGTTCCGTCGATGGTGACGATTGGCATGTCGGCGGTAAGCGTTAGGCGTTCAGCGTTTGCGTTGGGGCGTCAGTCCGCTCCGGTTCGGCGAGGCAGGCGCATAGAGGAAATTTCCCGAGGGCGCCGTCAAGTCACTCGTGTTCGTCGTCGAAGGAGACATCTAAATAAATCTCGGAGATGGGGAGCGCCGCGTCAAGGGAGGGCAGATCAATTTCTGCGTCAAGTCCGTCGGTTTCGGTAAAGCGCCAGCTCCCGTCGTCCTGCCGCACGTAGTGCTCGACGTGGGGACGATCCTGGGCCACGAGGAGGTATTCCTGGAGGGAGTCGAGCTGTCGGTAGCGGGCAAATTTTTCGCCGCGGTCGTAGTCCATCGTCGAGGGGGAGAGCACCTCAAAGACTACGGCTGGGTTGTATAGAAGGTCGCACCGATTAGGATCGAGGGCAGGTTCTCCGCAGACGACTACGAGATCGGGGTACGCGTATCGATCCGTCTCGGGAAAGGGAACGAGGATGTCTCGGGAGGCAGTGCGACATTCCGTCTCCTTGAGTAGAAGCCCGAGTTCACGATCGAGGTTGGACGTAATTGCGCTGTGAGACCAAGTTGCGGCAGCAGCCATGCTAATGAGCCATCCATTGACGTATTCGTGCCGTTCCTCGCTTTTTCGCTCGCGTTCAAGGTACTCGGTCGTTGACACCGGTTCGTCGTTGACGACGCGATGGGAAAGGGACGGAGGCGGAGCTGGACGAGTTGCAGTAGCCATACCCCGATCTTATTGGTCGAGAGTCCGGTTCTACAACCTGTACGGGCGTCACCTGCACACCGTTCGCCGTGAGGCGGAGCGTGTCGTTCTCAGCGCGCAGCGTGCCGGTGGGCGACGGCGGGGGGCGGAATGACGTCGACAGCGTCCATGCGTGTCTCGTAGGTCCGTTATGCTTCCGGGAGGATCTCGATAGAATTGCTGCAGCCGCCAAGGAGAGGAGGGAGGACTGTCAGAAGCACAGGAGGGTCCCCATTTGAAGACGGATCATGCTATTTCTGCGGTTGGTGCGTCGGGGGATTCGGGCGCGTCGTCAAACTGGTGCAATAGGGCGTAGAGTTGTTCGAGCTTGGCATTGTGGACGAGCCGACGGATGCCGATTCCGGCCCCAGGGAGCACCATGAACATGAACCCGGATGCGAAGTCCAGCCCGGCCCATCCGAGTTGCACGCTGGCAATCAAAAGTGCGACAGCGGCAATCATCACGGTGAGGAGGGCCCACAGCCACCACTGGTCTCGACGGAGGATTTCCAGGCGATCGGTGACGAACGAGGAGGGATAGGGCTCGTCCCAGGAGGTGCGCTGCTCGTAGGTCAGGCGGTCGTACTCGCCGAGGTCGTTGAGGGCCTCCACGATGGAGTCACGAGCGTCACGCATCGGGCCAAGGGGCGGTTTTACGCTGAGCGGAGATCACGATAGGAAGACCTTGCCAGGAAGGCAACGTCAGTGTGTCGAGGTCTCGGCTCCTTCCGAATGGAGGTCGACCTGCTTCAGAAGGTCGTAGAGCTGCAGTGCCCGTATCTGATCTTCGGCCCACGGGTCGGTGAAGAGCGAGGTGACTGCGAACATACACCCGAATCCAAACAAAATCCAGACAAGACATTCGGAATGGGCCAGCCTGCGATTCCTAGGCCGCCGGTAACCCCGACCAGAAGCATGAGGACGAGGAGGGGGGGCAATCGCAGTCGCCACCGTAGACGCTTGGATCGGTTCCCGATGGCCTCAGGGGGATAGGATTCGTCGGCTCCCCAGACATCCGCCATTTTTGCGCGCTCGCCCAGGGCATCGAGCGCCTGCACGATGTCGTCGCGCGTCAGGGCGTCGGAATGGCGTAGAAAGTCGGTTTTGCTTCTCGTGTGGTGCGGGTGCTACTCCGTCGCCGCCACCGCCGACTGCGCCCCGCCTGACACCTCGGCACTCACGGGGTGGACCGACGGCTTGCACTTCGCTTCGAAGTCCTCGCGGAAGCGCTGCACGGTGTAGCGAACGGGCCAGGAGGCTGCGTCGGCAAACGCACAGATCGTGCGGCCCTCCATCTGGTCGCAGAGGTCGAGCAGGAGGTCGAGGTCGCGCATGTTGCCCTCGCCCTGATCGATGCGGGTGACGAGGTTTTCGAGCCAGCCGGTGCCCTCGCGACACGGCGTGCACTGGCCGCAGCTTTCGTCCTGGAAGAAGTGCGTCACGCGCCGGAGCCAGGACACCATGTCGGTGTCCTCGTCGAGGATCAGCATGCCGCCGGTGCCAAACATCGTCCCGGCCTCGTTCAGGCTGTTGGAGTTCATGGTGACGCCCTCGGCCCAGTCGCCCGGAATCGGTGCGGTAGAGGCCCCGCCCGGAATGATGGCCTTGATGTCTTTTCCGCCGCGCACACCGCCGGCCACCTCGTGGATAAGGTCGGACATGAGCATCCCAGTGGGGTACTCGTAGACGCCGGGGCGATTGACGTGGCCCGAAATGCCATAGAGGACGGGACCCGGGTGGTCCTCAGCGCCCGTGTTGGCGAACCAGTCCGGGCCCTTGTCCATGATGAGCGGGACGTTGGCCAGCGTCTCCACGTTGTTGATGGTCGTAGGGCAGCCGAAGATTCCCTTTTGGGCGGGAAACGGCGGCTTGTAGCGCGGATAGCCCCGCTTGCCTTCGACGCTCTCCATGAGGCTGGTTTCCTCCCCGCAGATGTAGGCACCGGCGCCCTTGTGAAGCACAATCTCCATCGAGAAGTCCGAGCCCATGATGTTTTCGCCGACGTAGCCCTTCTCGTAGGCTTGCTCGAGCTGGGTGGCCATGTGTGTGATCCAGTCGGCGTACTCGCCCCGCACGTAGACGTAGCAGGTATCAATCTGGAGGGCATAGCCCGCGATCAGAATGCCCTCAAACATGAGGTGCGGGTTGTACTCCAGAATCTGCCGGTCCTTGAACGTTCCGGGCTCGCTCTCGTCGGCGTTGCAGGCAAGGTAGCGTGGACGCTCGTCCGGCTCCGGCATGAAACTCCACTTCATTCCTGTGGAGAAGGCCGCGCCGCCCCGTCCGCGCAGGCCCGACTGCTTCACCGCATCGGTCACGTCGCCGGGCTCCATGTCGCTATCGTCGAGCACGCGGCGGAGTTGGTCGTACCCACCGTTCTCCTCGTAGACCTCCAGTTTGTGGAGATCCTGAATGGGGGGGAGGAGCACCCGGTCGTACGAGCGCCAGTCACCGGCCTTGGACGTGGGGGCACCGTCGGTCGCTTCCATGATTACGTAGGGTTATGAAGCAATGCAGGGGAGATCGTCGAGGCTCCAGTAGAGCCGAAAATGTTAGGCAGAATCCTGAGTCGCGGTCGCCGCCTCCGTAGCAGTCTCCGCTTCGTGGCCCAGGGCACGGAGGGCCTTATAGGTCTGGAGCTGGTGATGCCATCGAAGGTACATGTGCACGGCCCAGCCCATCTGGGCGGCAGCAAAGAGGCAGGCCAGGGCCACCGGACTGAGAAACTCAAGAACCGTAAAGCGTTCCGTTGCCTGGTAGTAGTGGTAGAATGCCGTCGTCGGGAGGGCCACCGAGAGAAGACCCATCGTGATGCCGAGGGCCCAGACCCACTTTCGGGCCTCGCGGAGCGAGCGCACCTTGCGAGTCGCGAACGTTGCCCAGTCCGGCCCATGCAACTGAGCCTTCTCGTCCTCCGAGAGTCCCCCCAAGCTGTCAATCAGCACCTCACGGGCCGACGGCGTTTGTGGAGAAGGCATGGGGGAAAGAGGCCATAGTAGTGAAGGGGAGGCCACGAGTACACCTCGGGACCGATGCGCAGGGGCACTATTCCATATGCTCCGCGCGTGGCTGCGTCTCGTAGGTGGTCGTCTTCTCCACGTCGGTGCGCCGGTTGCCGTCCATCTCGTCCTCATCCTGCGGGAGCGTGACGGACGTGAATTCCGGGACTTCGCCCGCCCGCAAGCTCTCAATCAGGTCGTCAATCTTCTCAGGCGTAAGCTGGTGCACGTAGACCCCATTCGAGACCTCCAGCATGGGGGCCGAGCCGCAAGCGCCAAGACACTCTGCCGCCTGCACGGTGAACATGCCGTCGTCGGTCGTCTCGCCGGCGTGCACGTCCAGCTTCTCTTCCAGGTAGTGCAGAATGTCGTAGCCACCGCACACCTGGCACGTGAAGCAGGTGCAGACGTCGAGCACGTAGTTCCCCTTCTCCTCCTTGTAGTACTGGTGGTAGAAGGTGGCCACGCCGTAGGCCTGCGAGAACGTCATGTCCAGCGTCTCCCCGCAGAACTTGATGACCTCCGGCGGCAGGTAGCCGTACTTTTCCTGGGCCAACCAGAGGACCTTCATGATTGCACCCTGGTCCTCCGGATACTGGTCCTTCCAGGCCTCGATCTGTTCCTGTTCCTCCTCGGTCCACACGAGCTCATCATCGGAAAACTCCGGCTCCGGGTCCTGGTCCGGGAGTTCGACGATGGGCTTCTGAATATCAAACTTGGACATTTGCGAATGTCGAGTTTCGAATGTCGAATTTGGTGCGGTGTCGATGGACGAGCACATTCGCCATTCGACACTCGCAAATCGAAATTGTGCTATTTGTCGGCTTCGCCCATGACGGGGTCTAGCGAACCGATGATGATGACGGTGTCCGCCACCAGGGAGCCCTCCATAATGTACTCCATGGCTTGCAGGTTGGTGAAGGAGGGCGAATTCATGCGCACGCGCCAGGGTCGTCCAGTGCCGTCGGACGTGAGGTAGAAGCCAAGCTCACCCTTCGGTCCCTCCACGGCGTGGTAGGAGTGTGCGCCCTTCGGCGGCACAGTGCCCACGTCCGTGTACATGAAGTCGTGAATCATGCCCTCCATGGAGTAATAGACTTCCTCCTTCGACGGATACGCCTCCTTCGCGTCGTCGGAGCGAATGGGTCCCTCCGTCATGCGGTCGAGGCACTGATTGATGATGCGGACGCTCTGCTTCATTTCATCGAGGCGCAGGAAGTATCGCGCCAGGCAGTCGCCCTCTTCGCGGACCGGGATGGTGAAGTCCACCTCATCGTACTTGAGGTACGGCTCGAAACGACGCACGTCGTACGGCACGCCGGAGCCGCGAAGGTTGGGGCCGGTGACGCCGAGTTCCAGCGCCTCCTCCTTCGTGATGCGCCCCACATCCTTGTTGCGCTCCACCCAAATGCGGTTGCGGTTGAGGAGGGTCTCCCAGCCGTCCACCTCGTCGAGGAACGAGTCGGTGAAGTCCTCGATCATTTCGATGGCTCGGGCCGACAGGTCGTTGGCCACCCCGCCGATCCGACTGTGGCTTACCGTGAAGCGCGCGCCGGCGACCTCGTCCATGATGGCATAGATCTCCTCCCGTTGCTGGAAGGTCCAGAGAAACCCGGACACGGCCCCGGCGTCCATCATGCCCACGCCCAGCCACAGACAGTGGGAGGAGATGCGAGCCAGCTCGCTCATGATCATCCGGATCCACTGGGCCCGCTCCGGCACCTCGATTCCGGCCAGCTTCTCCACCGCCAGGCACCACGCCACATTGTTGGAGTAGGGCGCCAGGTAGTCCATGCGGTCGGTGTACGGCATGAACTCCTGGTACGTCTTGTGCTCCGCGAGCTTTTCGATGCCGCGGTGCAGGTAGCCGATGTCGAGCACCGACTTCTCCACGGTTTCGCCATCGAGCTTCACGACGCAACGCAGCACCCCATGCGTAGCCGGATGCTGCGGGCCGATGTTGAGGATCATCTCATTTTCCAGCGGATCCATCTCCGCCTTCTGGGTGACGGGCAGGTCGCCGTCGCCCTGCGCGGCCTGCTTCTCCTCCAGCCATGCGTGTTTGCTTTCGAGGCGCTCGTAGATTTTTTCGTTGTGCTTCGGCCAGAACCGAAAACGGTCGCCAAAGTCGAGCCCCGGGAAATCTGGTGCTTGGGCCATGGTGCGTTGTGCGTTAGAGGGTTGAGGGTTGAGCGTTCTGTCGCTGAACGGTCAACCACTCATTCAGAATCTTGATCGACGGGGGGTTCCTCGTAGCTCTTGCGCGGCTGCGACCCGCGGGCGGCGGCAAAGGGGTCCATCGTGAGATCGCCGTCCGGCGTCTGCGGGGGCAGTGGAAGAGATCCCGGCACGCCCAGCTGCGGAAATTCCTTACGGAGCGGATGATACTCGAAGTCCTCGGGCATGTACATGCGCCGGGGATCCGGGTGGTCGACGAATTCGAACCCGAACATGTCGTAGGCCTCTCGCTCGTTCCAGTTGGCGGCCCGGTAAATATCCGTTACGCTCGGCACGCGCATGTCATTTTCGTCCACGCGCACCTTGAGCCGGATGCGCTTCTGCCGCTCCACGCTCACGATGTTGTAGAAGACCTCAAACCGGTCCTCGTCGGTAAAGCGGTCGATGCCGCCCAGGTCCACGAAATACTCGAAGTTCTGGTCCTCCTTCAGGAAGCGGCAGATGTCCTGGATCCGTTCCTTTTCGACGTAGACCGTGTCCTCATTGGCATAGCGCTCCACGTCAAGAATGGCCTCGCCAAATTCGGTGCGGAGAGCGTCAATGACCTCGGGGACCCGCGTGGTATCGTGCGCATGCGGGTTCTCCGTTTCCTGCTCGGGGCGAGGCTCGTCGGAGGGCGTATACTCGAAACGAAGCTCCTCGGGATCG
The DNA here is from genome assembly GCF_002954405.1 of Salinibacter sp. 10B. Lineage (NCBI taxonomy): Bacteria > Pseudomonadati > Rhodothermota > Rhodothermia > Rhodothermales > Salinibacteraceae > Salinibacter > Salinibacter sp. 10B. The sequence continues at coordinate 3,474,104 of NZ_MQWC01000004.1, forward strand.
TTGGGCTCCGAGGCGCGCGGATCGTCAGGGTTGCTCATAAGCGTCCGGCGTCTGAGGGGTCACGAGTGCAGAGCGAAGCGAAGAGGGTTAGGCGACCGCCGGTTCTGCCGAGGCGTCCTCGGAGTCTTCGTCGGCCGACCCTTGGGGGAAGTCGAACGCGTGACTCGGCGCCTTTGGCTTTTCAAGCTGGCCAGGGAATTTGCTGCTGTTCTCCGGAATAAGGGGCGTCTGCTGGGCGGCTTCGCCGTGGCTGTAGTCCTTTACCACGGAATACTCGTTGCGAATCTTCTCCTGGATGTCCAGAAGGGCATGCAGGACCGCTTCCGGACGCGGCGGGCAGCCGGAGATGTAGACGTCGACGGGGAGGAAGTTGTCCACACCTTGTACAACGCCGTAGCAGCGATGCATGCCGCCCGTAGAGGCACAGGCCCCCATAGCGACACACCACTTCGGGTCCGCCATCTGGTCCCACACGCGACGGATGGCGTGGCTCATCTTGTAGGAGCACCAGCCGGCCACGATCATGAGGTCGGCCTGGCGGGGCGAAAATCGCATCGCCTCGCTGCCGAAGCGGGCGGAGTCGTACTTCGGCCCCGCAAAGCCCATCATTTCGATGGCACAACAGGCCAGGCCCATCGGCATGGGCATGAGGGAGTTGGACCGCGCCCAGTTCAAAATGGCGTCGACCCGAGTCGTAAAGAAGCCTTGTCCGTTGCTTGCGCTGGATCCAGCCATGAGGGTGTGTAGGCAGTTCGGAGGGAGAAAGCAGTCGGCGGCATCAATCCAGTAGATTGATCCACGCCGCGTTAAATGCCGAGGTTTGGGCCCCTGTTTCACCCCCCATTGGGAAATGCACGCGACCGTTGAATTCCTCTGGGTCCGTGCAGCCAAAATTCGCACATCGGAGCGTGCCCGTCGCTATTGCTCGAAGTCGAGCCCGCCCTTCTTGATGTCGTAGACCAGTCCCACCAGCAGAATGATTGCGAAGAGGGAGATGACGGCGACCACCCCGAGGCCGGCGCCACTATCGATGAAGTTGTGGAAGCTCGCCGCCCAGGGCCACATAAAGACGACCTCCACGTCAAAGACGATGAAGATCATCGCCACGAGATAAAACTTGACCGAGTATCGCTCGTGGGCGCTGCCAACCGGGTCCATGCCGCTCTCGTAGGGCATTGTTTTCGTGCCGCTCGGGCGGCTGGGGCCGACGTACGCGGCGGCGGCCAGCAGGGTGAGTGCCAGCCCGGTGGCCAGCGCAATCATCAGAAAAAGGGGCACAAACTCTCCAAACATGGGCCGGTTGGCATCGGTCGCAAAAGAGTGGCGGGGCCGCCTGTACGGTCCGAATCGACAGACGGTTGGGGACAAATACGGTACGGATTACCCCCCGCGAATGCAACGACGCGCTGGGCCTGCGCCCCAAAAAGTGGATGAAGTGCTGGGAAATGGCGGCCGCGAACGTGTCGCGGGGGCTGCTTGTGGGAGGGAGGCGCCCGATGCCGTGCAGGTCGCCCCGGCGAGGGCCATACGTCTCCCTTCCCCGGCCGCGAAGGAACGGAGGCGCGTCCGGAAGGCAGCCCGAAGGCACGCCTACGGCAACTCGTACGTGAGGCGTCCCATCATCATACGTCCCAACGGCGGCGCCCCGACAAACTCCCGATGTCGATTGTTGAGGATGTTCTTCCCCGTAACGGTGAGGCTTAGCCCCGGTACCGTGGGAATGTTGTAAGCGAGCCGGACGTCGAGAAGAGTGTAGGGGGCGACCGTGCCGACATACGGTCCCGACCGTACAGGGAATCCATCGACATAATGCACTGTGCTTCCGATGGAGACGCCAGCAGGCAGGCCATAGTCGAATCCCCCCTTTACCTTCAGCGACGGGGCATTCAGGGCCAGGTTGAGGCTGGTGTTGGTCTCATCCAGCTCTTCATTGCTGAAGAAATCGTCGCTCACGTAGGAGACGGTGCCAAAGGTGGTGAACGTTTCCGTGATATCGACCTCAAGGGAGGCGTCGAGGCCCCAGTACTCTACCTCACCGAAGTTGCGATAGGTAAGGAGGGCGCCGACCTGGTTGGAGGGGGGCGAGCCGGGGAGAATCGGCTGGTCGGGCTGCACGACGCCCGAAGGGGTTTGGGCAAAGGTCCCCGTTAGAAGGTCGAGCGCTCGCTGCCGAGAGAGATCGGAGACGGAGAGGAACTGCTGAAAGGCCTGAGATACTGTTGGGGAGTTTGCAAGCTTTTGCTGAAGGTCGGACGAGATGAATTGTGGGGCAAGGTAGGCGAGGGGAGACTCTACCCGCAGGGGACCCACAAAATCTTCCTTTCGCTCGTAGTATCCGTCGAGGGTCAGGCGGATGCGATCAGCAATCGTTCCTCGGTATCCGGCCTCAAAAGTTTCCGTGGTCGTTTGCTTCAGGGGCTCAATGTCGGTCGGGCCCTCAACGGCTCGATATCCCATTTCGCTGTCGTTAGGGATGCCGAGTCGGACGCCTGCTTCCTGCGTGGGCGGCGATGTGAGTTGCGATGCTGGCGTGACGTCGGCTACGGCCCGAAGCAGCTGGGCGTAGGATTGCTGGGCCTGTGAAGACAGGTCGGCAAGCGGCTCCGTCAGTGATCCCGCTCCGCTGAGCCGGGACGAAAAATCTTGCGCGGTCGCTCCGTAGACCGGCTTCACCGGATATTTCGAGAGAGACACCGGCTTTCCAAATGCACCGGGCAAGAAAAAGCGGACCGTGCGCTGGGTACGGAAATTGTCGAAGCTGAAGCCGTCGGCGGCGCCGAGGCCCCGAAACGCGAGTTCTCGGTTGCCGCCGAGACTGCGCCGTTGGGCGGATACGTCCAGAAACAGTGAGTTGACGCCAGGCGAGGAGAAGGCCTGATTGTAGCTTGTTCGGAGCGAGTGGTTTTCCCCCACGTTTACGACGAGTGCTGCCCGTGGGGAGAGTTGCACTTCCTTCACGACGTTGTTGTAGTCGGCCCGGCCCGCAAGGGTAAGGGAAAGCGGGGCCCACAGGTCCGTAGTCGTCTGCAGGTATCCCCCGTATTCATTGATGTCGTCGCGGCCTTCGTTGCGGCCCAGGACCGTTCCCTCCGTGCGGGGGCGCGTGAGATTGACGTCGGAGCCGGTAACCACCTGTGTGTTGAGAGCGTCGAGCCCAAAGTTGTACTGCATTTGTCCCGTCCACAGGAGCCCCTTGTCGGTTGTGGCACGACCGCTGCCCAAAACGTAGGTGTCTGCCGTCGAGTGATTTTGGTTCAGGTAAGCCTGTGCAAAGAAGTTGCCGGCCTCAAAGCGAACCTGGCCGTAGCTGGTGCCAAACCCGTCGGTCTGCAGCGTGCCAATGCCCGACTGCAACGTGCTTGTTAGGGACGAGTACCCGCCGCTTAGGGTGAGGTCGGTCTCGTCCCCGAAGCGGTACGTCATCATGCCGTTCAGATTGTATTTGAAATACAAGTCCTTGCGGCGTAATTGGGCTTCCTGTTGTTGGTCGTCGTCAAAGTCCCCCGTCGTGTGGTTACGGTCCACGAGGGCCGGGGCATTCGGGTCCTGATAGATTCGGTAGCGTGCAATCTCGGCCGCATCCTGAGGGTGATTGGGATTTAGGTCCCACTCGTTGGTGCGGCTAAACTGCGCCGTTACCTTGTAGCCCACATGATCGCCAAGAATTCCAGCCTGGCGTGTCTGAGCGTTAAAGAAGGCACGCGACCCACCTGCGACTGAGAGTGCAGTTCCCGGGCTCTGAAATGGCTCCTTCGTAAAGAAATGGATCACTCCGTTATCGACGCCGGGACCGTAAAGCGCCGAGCCAGGTCCCCGTACCACCTCCACCCGGCTCAGGTCCAGAGGAATGCTTGGCATGATGCTGTACGTATTTACGCCGAGGGAAGGAGTTGAGGATTCTCGGTAATCGGTAAGCACGTGGACACCACTGGAGAAGGCCTCATTGAAGCCGCGCAGGGCCACCTCCCGCCGGTCCACTCCGGTTTGGGCCATGTCAACCCCGGGGACACTCCGGAGGGCTTCAACCGACGAGGTGGTCACCTCGCGGCGGATCTGCTCCGGCTGCAAAACAGTGATAGAGGCGGGGGCGTCGAGCACTTTCTCTTGCTGGCGCGACGCTGACACCACCACCGTTTCGAGACTTTCGGTCTCAATCTCCAGCTCTACCTGCACGTCGCGGGACTCGCCGGCCTCTAGGGTGAGAGGGATCTGGCGCTCCTTGTAGCCGATAAATCGGACCTCAATTACAAACTTTCCCGGGGGGAGGCCGGTGATCTGAAAATTTCCGTTTGCATCTGTTGTGGTTCCTCGCGCGACCTCGGCCGTACTCACATCTCGGAGCATGACCGTCGTTCCCACGAGGGGCGCCTCGTCTCGAGCATCGACCACCGTTCCGGTGAGAGTCGCAGGTTGCCCCTGCGCCGGAAGAGCGGCGAAAAGCAACAGAAGACTGACGGAGAGGAGGCAGACGGGTCCCTGTGAGGGGAAGACATCGGGAATAGCCATTGTTGATCTGCGGTCGGTCCAAAGGAATTGGCGGAGAAGGTGCTGCCTTTAGCCCGACTCCCATGACCTTGCACATCTTCTATGGTAAGCGCGAGACCAAAGAACGGAAGTCCAGTCGGGCTCGCGATATGGGAGCGAACTGCAGAACATGAGATGCTACGGCCCGAGCCGTGACCTCTCGATTTGACTCTCTAGGACTCGGAAGAATCGGATCTGTTCATAAATACAATTAGAAAAAGAGTGATAAGATGTCAATAGTCAAATGTCTTAAAATAGAGCAATATTTCTTTCTTTTTCATGGTGTCTTTTAAGGTTGTACTGAAGGAGAGTAATATTGTGGGTAGGGGGATGCATGGGAGAGACGGGATGAAATGAGGCACCTTACGATGGGAAGTGAAGAGTAATCATCTCGTGCAGCATTTCGCTTTGGACGCCCCCTTAGTGGGGGTCGCGCTAAGTAATAGGGAGCGGGCGAATGAGGTGATCGTCGCGAGAGATGGCTAAAAATCAGCTCTGAAGACTACCGGCGAAAACCATACTTTCATCACGAGAAGACCGATTAGGGACGGTCGTGTCTAAACCCGATGTCATTTCAGAAAGAGCGAAATGTCCGTCGATTGTCCGGTCCGTAGGTGGGGCCTTCTTTTAAACGGTAATCGAGCGTTTGAGCACGCGCACCCCTTTCTGATTTTTAGAGACTGTTTTGATTTCCCACGATGACAGTTCAGGCAGAGCGCGACGACTGCAGATCGTCGGGATCCAACAGGGGCTCCTTCTGAGCAACGGACGGTCCTCCAATTCCTGCGAAATATCTCGTCGCTTCTCAAACCCGCTCAAAAATCAAAATAGTCTCTTAGACCGGCTATCGATCAAAACAGTCTCCGGGAGCTGGATCTGATGTTTTTGTAGAAGGCACGTGGGAAGGGGAAGAGAAGTGAAAAGCTACGGTAACTCGTAGGTGAGGCGAACGATGATCTGACGACCCACTGCAGGGGCTCCCACAAACTCTCGATGGTCGCTGTCGAGCGCGTTTTTCGCGGTTACGTCGATTCGGAGGCCGGGCACAGGCGCTAGACGATAGCTCGCCCGCACGTCCAGCAGGGAATAGGCATCGACGTTCCCGACGTACGGTCCCCACCGCACGGGGAACGGGTCGACGTACTGCGCCGTGACGCCCACCGAGAAGCCGGCCGCCCAGCCGTAGTCGATGCCGCCCTTGATGGAGGAAGAGGGGGCGTTCAGGGCCACGGGCGGCGTGGCGTCATTCGCGCCGGAAAACCGGTCGTCGGTGACGAGCGAAACGTTGGCAAAGGCAGAGACTGTTTCTGTCGGGGAGACCGAGATCGAGGCGTCGAGCCCGCTGTAGTGGATCCGTTCGACGATGTCGTACGAACGATTCTCGCCGTTGCGGGACGGCGTTAGTACGTTCTGCTTCCACTCGTAGTAGCCGTCGAGGTGCACGCGGATCCGATCGGCAAAGGTGCCCTTGTATCCGAACTCGATTGTCTGGGTCGTCAGGGATGCGTCGGGATTCACGTCGAAGCGCCCGGTGACGAAGAGGGGATCGGTGCCCGGATGTGACACTGACCGGGTGTACCCGGCGCGGAGGGAGTGTTGCGATGCCAGGTCGTAGACGAGCGTCGCGCGGGGAGTGAATGAGGTGTTCTTTGCCAGGTCGTTGTAGTCGACGCGGCTGCCGAGCGTCAGCGTCAGGGGAGGAGCCACCTCGGTGGTGGTCTGGAGATAGGTGCCGTAGCGGCCAACCGTCTCCTGCGGGAAAGGAGAGGCATCGGTCGTCGGACGGGTTACATCGAAGTCGACACCGCCGAGCAGTTGCGTGTTGAGACCCAGTTCTCCGCTGTCGTATTGCGCCTGTCCGGTCCACCGTGTCCCCTCGTTGAGCACCGTCTCGCCGGCATCGAGGCGGTAGGCCTCGCCGAGATCAAGATTTCGGTTCAATCCCACGCTTGCAGAAAAGGCAGCGGCGTCGAGCTGCAACTGCGTGTAGGTATAGCTGAGATCGTTCGCCTGGAGAGTGCCGATGCCAGTCTGTAGCGGACTGGTAAGGGACGCAAAGCCGCCCCGAAGCGAGAGCTGCGTGTCGTCCGGAAAGCGGTAGGTGAGCCGGCCGTTTGTGTTAAAAGTGCGGTAGAGATCGTCACGTCGGAGCTGGCGGTCCTTCGTGAGACGACCTGATGGAATCGGCTCGTTCGGGCTGTACCTTCGGTAGCGACTCACTTCCGCTGCATCTTTCGAGTTGGTGGAGTCAAGCATCCACTCGTCCGCTCGGCTGAACTGGCCCGTAAACTTGTAGCCCACCGTGCCGCCGATCACACCGGCCTGTCGGAACTGAACGTCGACGAACGACTGCGAGCCTCCGGCTACCGAAAGCGAGGTGCCCGGCGCTCGGAACGGGTCGCGAGTAAAAAACTGGACGAGGCCGCCGCCTGCTTCCGGGCCGTAGAGGGGCGTGGCGGGGCCGCGCACCACCTCAATCCGACTCAGGTCGTGTGGCATGATCGACATGGGGCCGAACGCGTGAGCGCCGAGGAGCGGAAACTCCGCCGGACGGTCGTCCACGCGGATATGGGGAGAGCCGGAAAAGGGAGGGGCGAAGCCACGGAGGGATAGCGTGCGTCGGTCAATCCCTGTTTGGGCAACATGCACCCCGGCTGTCGGGCGCAGGGCCTCGATGGGGGAAGATGCACCTTCCTGTCGGATGACCTCCGGCGTGAGGACTGAAATAGAGGCAGGCACCTCCAACGCTCGTTCCGGCCGCCGCGTCGCCGACAGCACGATGGACTCGTAGCTTGCGCCGCTTGGGGACAGCGTAACCGTCACGTCCTTCGACTCGCCCGCTTCCAGCAGTACGGGGCGCCGGTGTTCTGTATAGCCGAGCAGCTGCACCTCCAGAACATATTGGCCGCGGGGCGGATCGGCGAGTTGGAACGTGCCGTCCCGGTCTGTCGATGTCTCCCGAAGAACGTTCGGGGACTCGACGGCGCGAAGGGTCACCTCCGCTCCCATAAGGGGACGTTCGCTGCCAGCCTCGACGACGGTGCCCGTGAGGACAGGAGACGGTTGGGCGAAGCTGGGGATGGGCCCGAGGCCGAGCAGCGTCCCGAGAAGTCCCACAATCAGCCATTCAACAGAGCCACGAACAGGCACTCTGACGACGCTGAATGTCATGACGAGGAGGCAACATCACGTTGTGCAACCTCACCGAGAACAGGAGGATGTAACGACTAGCCCCGACACATCCGTTCCCCGCAGTTCTGCGATGTTGTCCCCTTTATTGTTCAGACGGAAGCGTTTCTCGGAGGACGCGGACGACATTTCCGCTCATGATCTTCTGAATCTCGTTCGGGGAGAAGCCCGCGTCTAAAAGAGCCTCAGTGAGATAGGGCAGACCCGCCGCATCGAAAGGGACCGAGACCGTGCCGTCGAAGTCGGTGCCGAGCGCCACGTGCTCTACGCCCACGAGGTCGGCCACGTGGCGCATGGCCCGAGCGGTGGCGGCCGGGCTGTCACCACAGACGGCTCGCTCCCAAATGCCGATACCAATGAGACCGCCTTGCTTGGCAATGGCCTTGATGTGGCGGTCGCTCAGGTTGCGCGGGCTGTCACAGGTGCCGCGCACGCCGGTGTGCGAGACCACAACCGGCTCCTCGGTTCGAACCAGAACGTCGTCAATGAGGGCCTCAGAGGCGTGGGCGAGGTCGAGGATCACGTTCTGATTCTTCAGCCGGCCAAGTACGTCTTCGCCAAAATCGGTGAGGCCGCCCGTTTTTAGACCGGTACTCGACCCGCCGAGAGCGTTGTCGAACAGGTGCGTGAGGCTCATCATGCAGTATCCGGCCTCCACGAGGGTATCCACGTTTGTGGCGTCGCCTTCTAGTGCATGCAGCCCCTCCACGGCGAGCAGTGTCCCGAGCACCTCCGGGGTTTCGGACCGGCGGTCCAGGGTTTGATTGAGGTCGGCCTGCGTGCGAATGAGCGTGAGCTGCTCGTCCCGTTCCAGGGCGCGGTGGAGCTTCCGGGCCTGATAGAGGGCCCGGTCCAGGCGGCTCGTCCAGGTGCGCGGTGGCCAGCGCTGTGCTGCCGCGAGAAATGGGATCTGGTCGAGCGACGAGGCATCGGTGCCCGCGTAGCTTCGGCCCTGAGGCACCTGCGTGACGGCAGCAAACACCTGGAGGCCAACGTTGCCGTCACGGAGGCGAGGCACGTCCGTATGTCCGCGGTCGTATCGGGTCAGCGGATCGCGGGGCCATAGGAGAAGGTCGTTGTGCAGGTCGGCCACCATGGTTGTGTCGTGCACGGCCTGAGCGCGGTCGGACACGGGCGCGGAGGGGGCATCGGGCTTCTTGTTGAATCGGGCGTCCGCAATGGGAGCGGCAATGGTGAAGTAGCCAACCACGGCGAGGACGAGGAATCCGCTGATGGCGTACAGCACAAGACGAAGCATTGGGGGACGGCAGTCGGTCGTGGTGAGAGGAAAGACGAGGACAGGGGGAAGTGCAAAGAGAGGGGGCGGAGGGGAGGTGTCTCTGGTGTGCATCTCGGACTGACATCATCCGGGCAACGTAATCAAATTCATATCCTCCGTACGATCTCCTGCTTGAAATCTCATCTTAATTTTGGGATCCTCCTTCGTCGAACATTTTGCAGTCAATAGGCCCATTTTCCATGAGCGACGATTCGTTTTCCGAGTCCATCCGATTTTCGGCTACGGCGGCCGTGTCGGGGCTCGTCATGATGGCCATTCTGGTTGTGGGCGGCTACTACCTGTACCGGTGGGCCGCACCCCGATACGAAGAAGTACAGCGCCAGACGTACGAAGAAAGCCGACAGCACGTGGAGGGAACGGTTCAGGACCTGATGCGCTACCGCGTGAAGTATCAGTCTGCCGAGTCTGATCACAAGTCGGCCATCCGACAGCTGGTGCTGCGTCGAGCACGTGATCTGGACTCGTCGGACATGCCCACGAACCTTCGCCAGTGGGTGGACAGTCTTCGAGGGCGCCAACCGGCCCCATAGATTTCATTTCCTGTTGTATCTATTTGCGTTGAGTTTTCCATGTATACAGTACTCCGCCTCGTTCTGTCCGTCGGATTGCTTTTCGTGCTTTCAGGGTGTGGCGAAACGGCGACCGAGAAGGCCAGTGAGGACGTGCAACAGCTGGCTCAGCGCCTGTACTCCGAGATCGGGACACCTGAGATCAATAACTTTCAGGAGTACAAGTTTGCAAAGCAGATCATGGAGATGCGGGACGAGCGCATCACGACCTACACGTACCATGTGGACCGGAACGGCAACCGGCACTTCATCTGCAAGTCTATTGGGTATGGCCTGCCGTACTCGACCCAGCTCACCAATCCCAAGCAGTTCCAGAGCAACTTTGGGGATGCGTACGGCAAGCTTCCGCAGCGCGAGCCCAACGGCTTGTATATGCCCGACAACGTAAACGCCACCTGGATTTTGTGTTCGGACGGGGACGGGGGCATAGAACCCGTGTACAGCGAACCCAAGCTCTTTGTCTCACCCGTTCCGATCGATAGCCTGGCCGGGCGGTAGTGGGCGCGGATGTTCAGTGAGAGGGAACGAGACGGGACGGGAGGGCAACTCGTCGCGCAAATCCTCCAATTCGTCGTACACCCTCGAACGGGACACAGTCAACGTGCGTGTCTCTTCTCGACGCAGCACAGGGCGTACCCTCGCCGGCGGCACTGCCGGCGGGTGCAACCTTTTCGCGAACCCCCCTGTCTGCTACACATGCGTTCGGGCCAATCCCAAGAACGGCTCGACGCTCACGTTCGTGTCCATGAACCCAATCCGCATTAGAAGTTATGACTGACCACACGACCGAGTCCACGTCCTTCCGTCCGTCCTTTGACACCGATCAGCTCCGACCGGCAGTGCTGCTGGCCGGCATTCAGGTGATTGTGGCCCTGCTCTCGGCCGTTCTGCTCACCAACGGTGTGCTGGCGTAGGGCCGGCAGCCCGGAGAGGCCTCTTGAGTACTGTTCTCCATTGGGTGTTCGGATCCATGTTCGCACGCACGCTGTGGTGCTCACGACTCGTCCTTGCGCTTCTGGTTGCTGCGGTTTCTGTCCCGACCCATGCCCAGCAGCCGGAGCGCGAGGGGAGTCCCATTTCGGCAACGGTTTCCGATAGCGCAGCCACAAAGGTCTTCGTGCTGGGGACGCCTCACTTGAGTGGGGTTGCCGACCGGTTTGAGCCGTCGATGGTTGATTCTCTGATGGCGGCGTTGGATGCGTTCGGTCCCGACGCTATTGCTATCGAGAAGATCTCCGGGCGGCAGGCGGCCGCAATGGAGCGGTGGGGCGGCCCCTGGGACGACGTCGTCGAGCGATTTGCCGGCACCTTTCTCTATTACGGGCACCGGGTGCAGGAAAAGACCGGCTGGACGTGGAGCGAGGCCCACCAGCGTGCCGACTCGCTTCTTGTCGTTGCTCGATCCAAGGACAAGCTAGCGTCCCGGACCCGTCTCACACTCATCCAAAGCCTCACGGCAGCCTATCGGCTTCCGAGCGCAGTGCTCCAGTGGTCCTATCTTGCACCGGACGCCCGAGAAGCATCCACGCCCATTCCCGACACCGTGGTCACGGCCCTCAATAAGCGCCTTGACGCCGCCAACGAAGTGTACTCGATTGCCCGGCGGCTAGCGCACGAGCGCGGGCACTCGCGCCTCTATCCCATCGATCATCAGGCGGAGAAAGATCTGGCGATTCCGATCTTTCGGCCGCTTATGAAAGCCATTGGCGATTCGATGCGGAAGGCGATGAACACCCATCCCGTTCTCCGTCGCGCCGACTCGCTGGAGAAGGCAGGCCTTAAAACGGGCAACCTTCTTCCGATGTACCGCTACCTGAATCGGGATGAGGTGGGGCGTGCCGATGCGAGCACCCAGTGGGAATCCATGCTAGACGTCGATTTGCCCAACGCCATGGGGCGAAAGTGGCTGGCATTGTGGGAGACGCGAAATCTCCACATGGTGGGGCACATCCGCCGGGTCACAGTACAGCACCCGGGAGGGCGTGTTCTTGTGATTGTGGGGAGCTCCCACAAGCCCTTTTTTGATGCCTACCTTCGACAGATGATGGGCGTACGGGTGATCGATGGAGCGGAGGTATTGTCCGCACGCTGAACCCCGGGACAATCCTACACATCGCCTTCCTGAGGGCGTAGGATCAACTCCTCCAGCACGGTGCGGTCGGAGAGGTGGTAGGCGTCCACTACGGACTGCGCTACGTCTTCGGGGGGCATAAACCGCTCTTTGGGAAGGTCGACTCCGTCCCAGGTAGGGGTGTAGGTCGCGCCCGGAAGTACGGTCGTTACGCGCAGCCCCTCGTCCTTCGTTTCTTCGCGAACGACCCGTGCCAGGCCCCGCACGCCGTGCTTCGCGGCGCAGTAGCCGGCATTGCCAGGATAGGCCTGTACGGAGGCCACCGAGCCCATGTAGAACAGATGCCCCTCGCCACGGGACCGCATATCAGGAAGAAAGGCCTCAGTCACAGCAAATGTGCCTGTCAGGTTGACGTCGAGCTGCTCCCGGAAGCCGTCGAGAGTCAACTCGTCGAGTGGGGCGTAGGTGAACAGGCCGGCGTTGTTCATGAGCACGTTCGGCGTCCCCCATTCGGCCTGCACCATGTCGGCCATTTCAGCAACGGCGTCCTCGTCCGTCACGTCGGTGGGGAGGACCATCGCGTCCCCGCCGTGCGCCCGACAGTTGGTGGCGACCGCCTCCAGCTTTGATTTCGTTCGGGCTACCAGGGCAACCTTTGCCTCGTCCCGTTTGGCGAACGCTTCGGCAATGGCCTGCCCGATGCCCTGGCTTGCGCCCGTCACTACGACAACCATTTTCAGAGTGTGATTTTCGAATGGCACGCGTGTGCTACCGGAGAGAAGGGTAGTACTTTTCAGTCAGCATAACAACTCGACGCTCGACAGTGTCTACTCTGTGGCGTGGATCAACCGCATGAATTCAGCGCGAGTGGCGTGCTCGTCGAATTCGCCGCTTACGGAGCTTGTGGTGGTCATTGAGTTTTGTTTTTCGGCCCCGCGCATCATCATGCACAGGTGCTTGGCTTCAATCACGACAGCCGTGCCGAGTGGATCGAGGACCTCGTCGATGGCATCGCGAATCTGAAGGGTGAGACGCTCCTGGACCTGAAGGCGCCGTGCAAACACGTCCACCGTACGCGGAATCTTGCTGAGCCCCACAATTTTGCCGTCCGGAATGTAGGCCACATGAGCCTTGCCGAAGAAGGGAAGCATGTGGTGCTCGCAGAGCGAGTACACCTCAATGTCCTTCACCAGGATCATTTCATCGTAGGCCTCTTCAAAGAGGGCCTGTTGGAGAATCTCCTTGGGGTTCAGGGCATAGCCATGCATCAGAAACTGGTAGGCCCGCGCCACGCGCTCCGGCGTGTCCTTCAGGCCGTCGCGGGAGGGATCCTCGCCCAAAATGTCGAGCATCGACGAGACGTGATCGGACAAGGCCTCTGTGGTGGCCTCGTCGTAGACGTCCCGCCGCTCGTAGAGTTTGGGGGGACCGCCTACAGGCGTGCCATTTTCGCGGAGTTCGTCGGAGGCAATTTTCTTCTCGGCCATTTGGGGAAGGGGAAGAGTGAAACAGAGTGAGGGGCAAGCGGCTACTCGCCGCGGTATTCAACGAAGTTGCGGGGCGTTTCGTAGAGCCGAATGGCGTGCAGTCGACCCGATGGCAAGGCGTCCTCCAGCTGGTTCCAGATGGCGATGGCAAAATTTTCGGTTGACGGAATGACACCATCCATGAAGTCAACTTCCAGGTTTAGGTTTTTGTGGTCCACCTTGTCCACCACGCGCTCGTGCAGGATGTCCTTTAAAGCTCCAAGGTCCACCACGTAGCCGGTCTCCGGATCGGGGGTCCCTGCCACCGTCACTTCGAGCTCGAAGTTGTGTCCGTGCCAGTTGGGGTTGCTGCACTTGCCAAACGTCTCTTCATTCCATTCGTCGGACTTCTCTGGGTTATGAAGTCGGTGGGCGGCGTTAAAGTGCACCTTTCGGGTGACGTACACGGTGGACATGGCGGCAGTGCCGTCTGAATGTGTGTTGGGACAGAGATCTTGGTAGACAGTCATTGTACTGACCAAAGGCGAGGGATGTTGTTCGGTTCACAAACAGATCCGTTACAGCGGTACCGTTACGATGTCGTCTTGTGATTGCGGGCGCCGGACCGATATATTGTGTTTCCGCTCGGAATGAGGGGGTTCCGGGCTCTCGTACTTCTTTCATGACGGCGGCATCGCGTTATGTCCGAGAAAACGATGTTTCAGAAGATCATCGACCGTGAGGTGGATGCCGACATCGTCCACGAGGACGACCGGTGCGTGGCGTTTCGAGACATCAATCCGCAGGCGCCTACGCACATTCTCATCGTGCCGCGGAAGCCCATTCCGTCCCTCGACGACCTAGAACCGGAGGACGAGACGCTCGTCGGGCACCTGTTCGTGGTGGCGCGAGAGATCGCGCAGGAGGAGGGGCTTCGCGACGGCTACCGCACGGTGATCAATTGTGGCGACGACGGCGGCCAATCGGTCTATCATCTCCATCTCCACCTCCTCGGGGGACGTCGCCTGGAGTGGCCGCCCGGATGAGCGATGCCCTTCGAGTTGCGAGTGTCGAATGATGAATGTTGGTCGTTGGCACTCACGTCCGCTTACTCGAAATTCGCCATTCGAAATTTACTATCGTGAAGACTTTGGGCGTTACCGGCGGCATCGGCAGCGGGAAAACTACCGTTTGCGGCTTTCTGGAGGAGCAGGGAGCCCGCGTCTTTTATGCCGACATCGAGGCCAAGCGACTCATGCAGGAGGATGAGGCCGTTCAGTCGGCCATTGTCGACGAGTTCGGGCCCACGACGTACCGGGAAGATGGATCGCTGGATCGGGAGTACCTGGCCGAGCGCGTGTTCGGTCACCCCGATCGGTTGGATCGATTGAACGCGATTGTTCATCCGCGCGTTTTTGAGGCGTTTTCGGCGGCCGAGGAGCGGGCCGCCGATGAGGGGATTGATCTGCTCGTACACGAAGCGGCGCTGCTTTTTGAGGCCGGAGGGGATGCGCATGTGGATGTGACGGCGGCGGTCGTGGCGCCGGACGCGGATCGGGTTGCCCGGGTGGCTGAGCGCGACGATGTGACGCCCGATCAGGTGCGAGATCGCATGGGCCATCAACTACCGCAGGAAGAGCTTCGCCGACGGGCCGACCACGTGATCGTGAATGACGGCTCACTCAATGAGCTTCGGCAGAAGAGCGTAGACCTGTACTGGACTGTGTTGGATGCGTAGACGCATGCTGGGACGCCTGATCTCTCAGGACATCCTGTGTTGTCGGACAGGGTCTCTGCGCCTCGAAAATCTACTGAGAGGATGACGGCGAGGGGCATCCCCCGGCATCTACGAAGTGGGAGTGGCGATCGTCGGGGAGATGGGTGCTGTATCCACGCCTTGCTTTGCGAACGGGGGATTGACCGGCCTCGACAACAAAAAAAGCCCTCGCCGTTGGAGGCGAGGGCCTAGAGCCCATCAGAAAGAAGCGACGCCCGGCGAATGGGCCGTCAGGGGCCAAATGAGAACCGTTGATCAGAATATCGTTGTCGATCAACACTCCATTCGACATGGGGGTATGGAGGATCCCCTAGGCCGTCTCCGAGGCGGCGCGCTTGAGCGTGTCGACGTGGGTCAGTTCCTCCCAGGGAAAGTCTGAGCGTCCGAAGTGCCCGTAGGCCGCCGTTTTCTGGTATCGGGGTTTCAGAAGGTCGAGGCGATCGATGATCGCTGCGGGCGAGAGGTCGAAGTGCTCTCGTACGAGATCGACGAGGGCCGAGTCGTGTAGCTTTCCGGTGCCGTTGGTGTTGACGTCGATCGAGACCGGCTCCGCAATCCCAATAGCGTAGGAAAGCTGTACGATGGCTTCGTCGCAGAGGTCAGCAGCCACGAGGTTCTTGGCCACATGTCGGGCCGCGTAGGTGGCACTGCGGTCTACCTTCGAGGGATCCTTCCCGCTGAAGGCTCCCCCCCCGTGTGCGCCCTTTCCGCCGTAGGTATCCACGATGATTTTGCGGCCAGTGAGACCGGTGTCGCCGTGCGGCCCTCCGATGACGAAGCGACCTGTCGGGTTGACGTGAAGGATAAGATCGTCGTCGAGCAGGTCCTGCGGAAGAGCCTGCGGCAGGAGAATATTGCGCACATCCTCCCGAATCTGCTTCTGGGAAACGCCGTCGTCGTGCTGCGTGGAGAGGACCACCGTGTGGATGCGCTTCGGCGTTACACGATCATCTTCGTACTCAATCGTGACCTGGCTTTTCGAGTCGGGCCGGAGGTAGGGCATCTTGTCCGTCTCCTTCCGGATGTGGGCCAGCTCCTGCACGAGCCGATGAGAGAAGGTAATGGCCATCGGCATCAGCTCCGAGGTTTCGCGGCAGGCATAACCGAACATGAGGCCCTGATCGCCTGCGCCCTGCTCGTCCTGGCCGTCCACGCCCTGATTGATGTCGCCGCTTTGCTCGTCGAGACTGCTGATAACGCCGCAGGAGTCGGCATCGAAACGGAGGCGAGGATCCGTATACCCAATGTCCCGAATAACGTCCCGAGCAATCTCACGAGGCTCAACGTCGGCATCCGACGTCACTTCGCCGCTGAGGACGACGAGCCCCGAGGTGACGAGTGTCTCGACGGCAACCCGACTCTGCGGGTCCTGGGCAAGATGGGCGTCCAGGATGGCATCCGAAATCTGGTCGGCAATCTTGTCGGGGTGGCCTTCAGAGACCGATTCGGAAGTGAAAAGGTAAGCCATGAACGAAAACCGATCCGGTGAAAAGGACAGTGGAGTCCCAAAGAAAATTCCAGTGATGAACGCACCACGCGAGTGGACGTTCATCTTGAGGAGCGATAACGTAAAGGGGATGATCTTGATTCCCAACGCACACTATGTAAAGAACGGAGGGATGTTTAAGGTGAGAAAGGAAGAATGTGGGAGAGACGTGCGAAGCTTGCATCAAACGAGGGGGGCGCGTTGCTTCTCCGGAGGTCCGGTTGTAGTTTTTGGCGGTTGAAACGGAGGTCCGCAGTGGGCCTTTTCTTTTGCGTGTGATTCTTCATCAACGAGAGTATAGACCATGGCCAACGACATCGAAGAAAGTGTAAAGTCGATTATTGTTGAAAAGTTGGGCGTCGACGAGTCGGACGTGACGCCGGACGCCTCCATTACCAATGATCTGGGGGCCGACTCGCTCGACACCGTCGAGCTTATCATGGAGTTCGAGAAGGAGTTTGACCTGACCATCCCGGACGAGGAAGCAGAGGAGATTGCGACGGTTGGGGACGCGATTGACTACCTTGAGGAAAAGGTGTAGCGAGAGACCTGCGAGACGTGATCCCGGCGAGTAAGGGGCGCTTGGCGCCGTGGCTCGTCGGGGTTTATCGTCCGTCTTTTCTGGGAGTGGCTGTAGAAGCGTGGGGAAGGTATACCGTCACGCGAGCGATCGAACTACAGCTACGTTGGAGATTGTTTATTGCAGGAACGGGGCATGCAGCGGCAGAATCCCTTTTCCGGGCATGTCTCGTAGCGGCATCCGCTCTCGTCGGATTCCGCTCGAAAGGCGAATATCCGATCTGGGAAGACGTCAAGAGTCGCTTCTGCCTGCGAGGAGCACGGTCCTTCGTTCTCCCTGGAAGCATGTCCAAATCCTTTTGCACGGACCGGTATCATTTTTATGTCTGATTCATCGCGTCGCGTCGTCGTCACCGGGATGGGGGCGCTCACGCCCCTGGGCCTCACGGTTGAAGACTACTGGGAGGGGCTCGTAGAGGGACGCAGCGGCGCTGCGACCATCGAGTCCTTCGATCCGGAAGGGCTCCGCACGACGTTTGCCTGTGAACTCGACGGCTTTGAGGCGGAAGACCACCTCGACGCCAAGCAGGCCCGTCGTATGGACCCGTTCTGTCAGTATGCCCTGGTGTCTGCCGACCAGGCGGTGCACGATGCTGGACTTGATCCTGAGTCGATGCCGCAGGAGGAAAAGGACCGCACCGGCGTTATTTTCGGCACGGGCATCGGCGGGATGCAGGTGTTTCGAGACCAGACGGAATACTTTCTGGACAACGACGAGTCCCGCACGTCGCCGTTCTTTATCCCGATGCTCATTCCCGACATTGCCGCCGGGCAGATCGCGATGCAGCACGGCTTTCGAGGGCCGAACCACGCCATGATTTCGGCGTGCGCCACCGGCAATCACAACATCGGCGACGCCTACCGCCTCATCCGGGAGGGCGACATGGATGCGGCCCTCTGCGGAGGGACGGACGCCTGCGTGACCCGTCTCGGCATTGCTGGGTTTGCCAGTATGCGCGCCCTGTCGACCCGAAACGATGATCCGGCTCACGCCTCCCGGCCCTTTGATGCGAACCGGGACGGATTCGTGATGGGCGAGGGCGCAGGCGCACTCTTTATCGAGTCGCTGGAGCGGGCGAAGGAGCGCGGGGCCCCCATCTATGCGGAGGTCGAGGGCATTGGCATGTCGGCCGATGCGCACCATCTTACGGCCCCCGATCCGGAGGGCGGCGGCGTCTGTCTGGCCCTCAACCGGGTGCTCGAAAACGCGGAGATTTCTCCGGAGGACATCGATTACGTCAATGCCCACGGCACGTCCACTCCGCTCGGGGACGAGGCAGAGACGAAAGCACTGAAGAAGGTCTTCGGCGACCACGCGTACGAGCTCAACGTATCGTCCACCAAGAGCATGACGGGGCACCTGCTCGGGGCGGCGGGGGCCATTGAGGCCATTGCGAGCATCCAGGCGCTCCGCCACGACGTGGTGCCGCCCACGATCAACTTTGAGGAGCGGGATCCGGACTGCGACCTCAACTACACCTTCAACGAAGCGGAGGAGCGGCCGGTTAATCTCGCCATTTCCAATGCCTTCGGGTTCGGCGGGCACAACACGTCGGTCGCGTTTAGTAAATTCGAAGGCTGAGTTTGGCGTCTTGCAGACGGCGGACGGCTGCCTGAGGGGGGCTAATTCTGAGGTGAAGAAGTGGAGTTTGCTGTCGGGGAGGCATCCGCGTAGGTCAGGGGCGCATCTCTTACGTTCACACCTCCACGCGCCCGGTCTTCCAGACCGAGTTAGCGGAAAACGATTTCGTCGACGGGATCGGTGTCAAGCGCGCCGTTGAGCCGCTGGCGCCACTGGCGGCGGTTCATGTGCAGCTCTTGTCGCCATGCCGCCGACGTAATTTTGACGTAGAGCGTCGATCCCTTCATCCACACCGACTCGGTGACGCCGTTGATGTCTTTGCCGGCGATGGTGGCCCACGTCTCCACGACGCGGGCTTCATCGATCTTTTCCTGAAGGCCGAGCTGATCGATCACTTCTTTCAATACGTCGCCGAGGGGTTGAGGGCTGTCTTGAGCGGCCATGGCGAGACCTAAAGCTGTGAGCATGCCGTGTAGACAAATCTTCATACGTCGTCGGGCGTAGATGTGTCCTTGCGTTACCTTCTTCCGGAGCAGGGCGGCGTGTTCGAACGGAAATGGGGAGGTCCTGCTAGGGGGAATCAGTTTGTTTTGGATAGAGCACAGTCAACCGAATGGCCTTTCGACGCCCTCTTTTTTTGCTTCTCTTTTGCTGTGGCATGGCCGGAGGCGTATCGGCACAACCGACATCGGTCGGCACTGCCTCGCCGGATACCATGCATCTCTCGCTCACTGAGGCAATTGAGAAGGCGCTCTCCGTGAGTCCGGAAGTGGACCAGCGCCGGGCCCAGCGTCGTTTTGCGTCGGCTCGCAGCGATCAGGCTCGTGCCAGTCGTTTCCTCACGGACCTGTCCTTTAGCGCGGCGTCGTCCTTCGCGCCTGGCCTCGACAACGTTCCGGCCGGCACGCCCGACGACGAATTGTACCTCAATCCTGGAGTCACAAACGACTGGTCGATTGGGGCCCTCCGGCCCTTTGGACGGGCCGAGGTCGTGGCACAGCAGCCGCTGTTCACGTTTGGCGAACTCTCCGGCAACATCGAAGCGGCTGAGCATGGTGTGGCGGTCGAAGAGGCCCGTGTGGAGCAGAAGGCGCTGGAGGTGGCGGCCCGCACCGGCGAAATCTACTACAACCTGCTGCTTACACAGGCCCTGGACCGACTCGCCAACCGGACGGGCGACGTCATTGATCGGGCGAAGAAGGAAATCAATCGGCTCCTAGAAGAAGGCGACGAAAGTGTTGATCAGGCGGACCTCTTCCAGACGCGGTTGACGGAAGAGGAGTACAAGCGTCGGCTCGTTCAAATCGACCAGAATATGAAGACGGCCCGGTCGGCGTTGCGGCGTCAGCTTTTTGTGCCGGATCGTACGACCGTTGCGGCGTCGAGCGACGAGCTCCAGCCCCTTGACTTTTCCGTTCATCCGGACTCGCTTGCCTACTACATCGAGCTGGGGATGCAGAATCGACCGGAGGTGGATCAGGCCGCCGCAGGCATCGAGGCACGCGAGGCACTGGTGGACGTGGCCCGGTCCGACTACTTTCCCAAGATTGCCTTTCAGGCGAGCCTGTCCCAGAGCGTCACCCTTCCACCCCGCCCGAATCCAGACAATGCGTTCGTGGGCGACTCCTTTATGGGCACCGGCACACGTACCGGACTGGGTGTAGAGCTCAACCTGAACTTTGGGCAGACCCAGGCGCGGGTGGAGCAGGCGCAGGCCGAGCTCAACGAGGTGAAACACCAGCAGACGGCGGCCCAGCAGCTCGTGCGCTTTGAGGTCGAGGAAGCCTACCGCAACCTGCTCGTGGCCAAGGCCGCGGTCGAGTCCCGCGATCGGGCCACTACGATTTCCGGCGAGTGGCTGCGGACGGAGCAGATCGACTTTGATCTTGGCTTCGGAGACACGGAGAATCTCGTCAAAGCGGTGCGGGCGAGTCTGGAGGCGGAGGCCCGGTACGTAGAGGCCGTGAAACAGTACAACGTCGCGGTTCTGAAGCTTCTCCGGGCCACCGGGACGCTCACTGATCGCGTAAAACGCGGCACGCTTGTTGACTCCACCGCCACGACGGAGTAGTTGGAATTGAGGTTCACGCCCTTTCGCAGCATACTGATCATTATGCCTTTTTCCCCCATGATTCGTCGTTTGCGTCACTTCCTTATTGGCGTTTACAGTCTATTTCTCATCGGTCTCGTGGCGCTCCCTGAGGGCGCGCAGGCGCAGCAGGCCACACAGGCTGAAATCCAGCAGATGCTCGAAGAGCGAAATCAGCAGATCAAGTCCATCTTGAGCGGGAGCACCGACTACACGCCGGAGCAGCGCCAGCGACTCAAAGAGCTCATTAACGGCGTGTTGGACTTTCAGATCATGGCGCAGACGGCCCTGGGACCGCACTGGGATACCTTGAGCACCGACCGGCGGGCTGAGTTTGTCGATGTCTTTCGTGACGTGGTGCGTGCCCAGTCGATGAGCGACCTCGACGTGTACAATTCGAAGGTCACTTACGACCAGATTTCGGTACAGGGCGACAGCGCCTACGTGCGGACCATTACTGAGTACAAAGACTCGAAGACGCCGGTCGAGTATATTCTGGAGCGCAAGGACGGAGAGTGGAAGGCTGAGGACATCGTCGTCGATGAGGTGAGCACGGCGGAGGGATACGCCCGCTCTTTTCAGTCCGTGATGCGGAAGCGAGGGTTCAAGGCGCTCATGGGGGCGCTGGAAAAGAAGCGCAAAGAGGTGTCGGGGGATACGGCCGAAGGCTGACGGGGGACCTGCATCACGAAGAAGGGGGGTCGTAGTCGAGGAATCGACGGTTGAGGGCCGGGGTTGGGGCGCGGCACTGGGCTCGTTTTCCGAACCAGTCGTAGCGCCGGTCGGCGATCCAGTCGTACACAAAGTCGCGGAGCGGACGGGGCACGGCGAGGGCAACCGCCAGCAGGGGCCACGGTCCCGTCAGCTTCCGGGCAATGCGAAGGGCGGCCGTCGATCGGACGTAGGTGTCGCCCTCCTCCACGAGCACAATGGTGCTGAGATCCTGGTGTCGACCAGGCTCCGTGAGGTATGACTGCGCCACCTCTGATTGGAGGGGGGCAAACCGAAAATACCCTTCGGGATCGCGGTCGATGATGAAGTTGACGGCACTATTGCACAGGTTGCATACCCCGTCGAACAGGACGAGGGCGTGCGCGTCGGCAGTGAAATCGAATGAGGACATGGTTCGAGTAAGATGCCTTTGGGGGGGTATCCTCGGCGCGAGAATGCCGGCCGTGGGACACGTAGATGGGGAGGAACATCCCATTTCCGTGTGTCTTCGAGATCCAGCTATGTTTGTGGACGTTTGTACAATCCGTTTCGGCGAATTGAGGCACTTTGCTTCCGCCCGCCTGCTTGTGCTTTCCATCAGAGCGGAGGTGAGGTGTAGGCGACAAGATGCACGAAGCGAAACGGATAGAGATATTTGTCTTCCGCATTGATGAAATCCCCGCTGGGGCACATTCCCCCTGGATTGACGCCTGGCAAACTGGACCACCGGATGATCCGATCCTTCGAGAAAACCGCGTTCGTTCTTTCTCTCGTCATCCTCTCGTTTCTATACGGGTACGCCACGCGGTGGCACGGATGGTTTCCAAACAAAATCCTGGAGCAGGCTTCTCAGAAGATCACGGCCTTATCAAGCGCTTGGTCACCTGCGTCTGCTCTTGTTCAGCCTCGTGTTTACGATCGGGAGGGCGTCAAGGTTGTAGAGCCGGATGCCGTACAGTCCGGTCTGACATTGCTGGTCTCTTCATGGGAGGGGGCTGATGGATTGAAGCCCGAACTTCGACTTATTAACGAGCACGGTCGTGCCCTACATAAGTGGCGAATAGACAGAGGAAGCCTCTTTCCGGATTCCGCTCTTGGGCTGCGGGGGGGAAGTCCAAGCCGAGCAGTCATCCACGGGTCCCATTTATTTCCAAACGGCGACGTAATCGTCAATCTTGAGTACATTGGAACGGCCCGGCTCGATGCCTGCGGACGCGTGCAGTGGACCCTCACGGAAGGGAATCATCATTCGGTTGCTCGAGGCGCCGATGGATCCTTCTGGATTCCAGGGGCGAGCCAAAAACTTCGTGCGACGAGTCCGGGCCATCCGGAGGGCTTTCCGGGGCTGGACGACCCGCTCTATCTGGAGTGGATCCTGAACGTTTCCGGGGAAGGGGTTTTGCTGAATAAAATCAGCGTGCTTGACGTACTGTATGCAAATGGCCTCGAACGGTACCTCTCGAAGGTGAGCCAGCCGGAGGCGGGAACAGAGGGGCTGAGAAAGAATGATGTGATGCATTTGAACGATGTGGAGCCTCTGTCTCCCGCTCTAGCGGAAGAATATCCGCTTTTCGAGGCTGGAGATCTACTGGTCTCGCTTCGAAATCTCCACCTCGTGTTTGTGATGGATCCCGAATCGAAGGAGGTAAAATGGCACGCTTCCGCGCCGTTTATCCAGCAGCACGACCCCGACTTTATCGGAGAAGGATGGATCGGAGTGTTCGATAACAACGAGGACTTTACACAAAGAGGAACCATGCTAGGGGGAAGTCGAATCGTGGCGCTTCAACCTCACACGGATTCAATGGAGGTTCGCGTTCCAAAATCTTCCACCGAACACTTCTACACAGCCATCTGGGGGAAATGGCAGCACTTGGAGAACGGAAATATGCTTCTCACTGAGGCAAGTGCGGGACGGGTCGTGGAGGTTGCCCCGGACGGGCGTACGGTTTGGGAGTGGGTTCACAGTCCATTTACCGACTCGAAGGTCCCTGTCGTCACGGAAGCGACTCGGTATGATCTTAGCCGCGAGGACATAGCGGACTGGTCCTGCTCCTCGGTTGAGCCAGCCAGCACGGAGCAAAGATGATTTCCCGATGCAATTCGATGAGGAACGTTGTTTGACTGCAGAGTCCAGTAGAGGGGAACGAAGTTGTTTTATAACAACCCGCTGTTCTCGGAGCATACGGGAACGGCGTAGCGGGAACTTTTTCGTTGTGATGCGACTCATTTCGTTACCGACTCACCAACACTAGGCTGTGTGGACGGCATGATTACACGTATCCGTACACTATTACTGTTTGCTTTAATGCTTGGGCTCGTGACTGGGATTCCGTTTGAGTCAGCGTATGCCTATGGAGGACCCGGCAGTGTGCTTTCAGGGATCGGAACGCTACTTGCCGCGCTCGCTGCCATCATCGCGTCTCTCTTTGGGTTTATCTGGTTTCCTCTGAAGCGGCTCCTCCGGAAGTTTCGGGAGGACGAGGCGACCGCGCCCGCAGAAGCAGACCCGGCAGGCGAATGAATGTCGTATTAGCGGTTTTCGTCGTGGTCGGGTTTGCGGCCACGATCGAGTATTTCGATCTGCCCCTCCACGCCCGCAACGTCACACAGCGGGG
This sequence comes from Salinibacter sp. 10B, assembly GCF_002954405.1. NCBI lineage: Bacteria > Pseudomonadati > Rhodothermota > Rhodothermia > Rhodothermales > Salinibacteraceae > Salinibacter > Salinibacter sp. 10B. Next base: position 3,498,065 of record NZ_MQWC01000004.1, read on the forward strand.
GAGTGACAGTCTGGCGGTGCTGCGGGACGATTCGCTCTCAGACCTTGAAAAGGAGGAGGCGCTCCAGCGACAGGCCCGACGTCTGTTTGGGCTTCTTGGCATTCTGGCTGGGGGAAGCATCCTTGCGCTCGGCGCGCCACTGGGGATCGTGTGGCTCTTGGGACGAGTCGGGATCGGGTCGTTCGAGCGGACGCTGTCCGTTTTGCAGCGCCTCGACTTCCTTGGGGGAACGATCCTCGTGGGGGCTTTGGCATATCTCTTCATTCAACGGCTCCGTACATCATGAACTTTGAGGAGCGCTACGGATGGCTTGACCGGCTCTTGTACCGCATCGCGTTTCGGGCCGGGACTGCACAGCACGCCCTGGCTGACGTGGAAAAAGGGATGTATGGAGAGGATCTTCGCCCGGTAGAGGATCCGGTATTCATCACGGCCCTTCCGCGGTCGGGCACCACCATTCTCCTGAAGTTGCTGTGGAAGACGGGGCACTTTGCCAGCCACACGTATCAGGACATGCCGTTTATCTTATGTCCTCTGTTTTGGAATCAGTTTGCGCGCTCGTTTTCCACTGAGGACACGACTCGCGAGCGGGCGCATGGAGATGGGCTCCAGGTATCGGAGACGAGCCCAGAGGCCTTTGAGGAGGTGGTTTGGAAGCACTTCTGGTCCGATCATTACGAGCCGGATCGCATTCGTCCCTGGACGGCCGAAGACCGAAACCCGGCGTTCAATCGTTTCTTCGACACCCACATGCGGAAGGTGGTGGCGGTGCGAGAAGAGGAGGGACAGGGGCCGCTCCGCTACGTATCGAAAAATAATCTCAACATTGCTCGTCTGGCGAATCCGGCGCCTGCCCTTCAACGCGGCACCATCCTGATCCCATTTCGGGCGCCGCTCCAACAGGCCGCCTCCATGCATCGTCAGCATCACCGCTTCTTGGACATCCACCGGCAAGACGACTTTGTCCGGAAGTACATGGAAGCCATCGGACATCATGAGTTCGGCGAGGGGCTACGGCCCGTGAACTTCGATGGCTGGTTGGAGGACGCGGCCGATCCGAGCGAGTTTGCGTTCTGGGTCCAATACTGGATTGCGGCATACCGGCACGTTCTTCGGCACGCCGGGGAGTCGACGGTTCTTCTCTCCTATGCTCGACTTACGGACGAGCCGGCGGCGGTGCTCGGCCGACTCACCGACTGCCTTTCAATTCCGGACGATCGACTTGTGTCACAGGCGGATCACGTGCGTTCGCCGCGTGAGCATGAAGTAGACGAGTCCGACGTTTCGAACACGCTCCTCCGCGAGGCTGAAGCGGTGTACGAGCAGCTTCAACAGCGTGCGGCGGCCCTCGTCTCCAGTTAAAACGGGGGCGGTTGCGTCAGCATAAAATACACTTCCGAGGGGGGAGAACCGTCATCGCCGCCGCTCCAGGCCATCTAGAGGACTGGTATCGAGGTGTTTTAGAACGACGCAGAAGCCCTTTGTAAATGCCCCCCGGACTGTGCCGTCGGGGCCGGTCGGCTAGTTGAAGGACAGCGTGCCGTTCCACCGAAGGCCGATACTTCCGCCCAACCGGTTGTCGTAGTACTCCCCCATGTCGATCGCAAGCGAACCGAACACCTGGAGGTTGTGCTCTCCTGGCAGGCGATACCGCACCCGACCCAGTACGGAGTACTGGTCCTTGCGGAGCTCGCCTCGCGGTCGCACGGTTTGGTCGGGAGGAGCCGGCCGGTCCGCGAGGACCTCACACGTCCCGGTGATGATCTGGTCCTCGCAAACGCCGTAATTGCGGCTGTATGTGACGCGGAGCTGGTACCCAAGGCGCTTGGTGGGCGTGCCGTTGAGGCCCACATGGTGTGCAATCACCATGTTGTTTTCCATTTGGTTGGTTTCCGGGTTGAACACGAGGAGCGGAGTGCCCAGAACCGTACCCTGATAGGTCCAGCCACTCTCGTAAACGAAGTGGCCATAGTATCCGGCGCGTCCCCGGGGGGCACCGGGCAAGGCGTCCTGCTGAAGGGTGTTCATGTGCTCGTAGAGAACGCTATTGATCCAGCCCTGTCCGGTTTGGCGACGAATCCCGAGGCTCCAGACCCCGTCCCATGGACTCCGAAACTGCATCGAGACGGTGTCCTCCAGGTAGAAGAGCCGGGTGGCCTGTAGGCGCCAGTCCGTGAGGTCGTACTGCAGGGCAAAGTCGTACGCCGCAATGGTGTTGCCCGTCCGGTTTTGGTCCACCTTCGTTCCCTCCAACGATCCAGAGACCACACGCACGTAGTCGTTCCACCCGGTCGGGCGTCCCGTTCCTCCCCACACCGTATTTTGGACCAGCCCGCCGATCGCCGACACGTCCGCGACGTTGAACTTCAGGTAGAGGGTCTTCTGGTGGAGCAGGGCTGACTCGACGACGCGTTCTGTTCCCAATTGGCCGTCCGACCACCGTCCGCGGATCTGCACGTGCCCATGGGTCCACGGCACATCCAGGAAGTCGGGCGTGAACAGCTTCATCATCGGTACCGGTGGGGCATTACGGCTCACCATCATCGAGCCCATCGAAAGATCGTTCCAGCCGAGTCCAATGGTATCGGAAAAGCGGCCGACACTGAGCCGAATGCCGCGGTGTTGTGCTTTTCCGTACAGCGTATGGAGATGCAGGCTGTTCGAGGCGTCGGAGAGACGTCCGATGACCTCGGCGCCCGCGCTCACCTGAAACTGTCCAACGCGTTGAAACGGCAGCGTCAGTCCCGCGCCGGAAAGCCAGTTGGTGGTGGAGCCCCTTCGAAATTGGCCACGCGTATTCGCATAATGCCAGAATGGAAGGGTCCCGTCTGGGCTTCCGCGCAGGGTTGAGAAGGCATGGTAGTTCAGGGGTTGAGCCCGTACCGCAGTCCCCAGATCGCCCAAGAGAGCAAGCGCAAGCGCCAGGATACACAGTGCCGTACTCTGCAGTCGCATAGCGGAGATGCGAATGAATGAAGGCGGCAGCGTGGAGGGGAAAGGACCGGCAGACTCAGGAGGCTGAAGGAGACACCTCGGAGGGGGAAACCGCGTCTTGCGTGGAGAGATCTGCTGACTCTGCTGCGTCTTCGGGAGGCGCAGGGGCGTCCGTGTCATCCGGTGGCGACGTGGAAAGAGACGCGTTCCGATCGTACCACGATACCAGCGCGAAAAGAAGCAAGCCTAATCCTTTATCGAGCACGCTGTGGACGGCGAGAACGCCGGCGAGCCCCGCCTCCGGGACCTGTACTGCACCGGCCATTTCCAGTCCCACGGCCATGAAGAACAAGTCCTGGCTGGGCATGAGCGGGATCCGCTTCGTAATGATTTGCACAGCGAGAAACGTGAGCCACGTTTGGACGGCGACCTCGGGTAGAGCCACGGCCCACTGGGTGACTTGAAGGCCCTGCAGAAGCAGCAGTCGACCAAAGTAGAGGCCGAAGAGGCCCAGAATGAGCGCCCCGGACAGCTTGAAGACGGAGCGCCAGAATCGGATGCCCACCGCGAGGATAGCGATGATGCCCACAACGCCGGCGACCATGTAGATCCACGTCCGGTCGGAGAGCATCGGAAACGTCACCATACCCGTGGTGAGAAAAATGCCCAGGAGGACAACGGCGTTGGAGGTTGACGCGACCGACGAGACGATGGTGTTGTCCTTGATGTGGTGGGCAATTTCACCGTCCGTCAGGTTCAGGTGAGCGCGAGCCCAGGAAAAGAGATACATCTCGCCCGAGTAGTTTAACACTTCTTTGTTGTAGACACCCGACTTGAGGAGAGGAGGGAAGAGCGTTCGGAAGGGCCGCTGCCAGATGATGCTATAGCCGATCGATTGGAAGATCGGGAGCAGGAAGTAGAGGGCGAGAAAGAGGACATAGAACCAGGGCGTGGTCGGCAGGGCGGCCCAGATGCGTCCCCATCCGATGTGGGTCATCTGGTAGGCCAGGTACGCGATGACAGCAGCGGTTACGCCGTGCCGGAGGATCGACAGCGTCCATTCACCGGCGGTTGTGCCCGCCCACGTCTCGACACGCTCCTTCAAATGGGTGACCCATCCCGTCAGACGATGGTACAGCGAGGAGAGAGAGCCCGGCATAAAAGACATTATTGCTGAGCAAGAGCGGCGGCCGGGGCGGCATCCGGGGCGTGCCGAAACAGATCGAGGTCGGCAGAGTCTTGCAGGTAGGTTTCAAAGGCGTCCCAGGCGACATCGGAAAGCTGGAAGCGCCGGTGGCGGAAGAGATCACCCCGCACGTACCGGTGCCACACATACGCAATGGCGTCGCGGGGGGTGTTGCGCATTCGCGTTAAGAAGTGCTTCTGCTCCCAGGTATTGTCGCCGTGGAAGCATCGGATGAACAGGTGCGACTGGTCGGTTGGGAGGATCTGGTAGTCCCGTTCGAGCCAATGATCGAGGTAGACTGTATCCTCGGCACGGGGCATCTCCGGGTAGCGCGCGTTCTGGTCCCGGCGGTGCATGATGCTGCCCGGCACCCCGTCGTCAAGCAGGCCGATGTACGGGTGGTAGAAATACTCCGGGGCGTCGAGGTGCATGAGGGTGCCATGCAGTGCGCAGGCATCTGCCCCTTCGTCGAGCACCGCTGCCTGCGTTTCCAGGCGGGTTTTGTGGTACCAGTCATCATCGTCCCACTGAGTGAGGTAAGCGCCAGAGGCCTCGTCAAGGGCCACATTGCGGAGCGCCCCGAGGACGTGATCGATGGTTGGGTCGAGCGTCACGTACGTGACTTCCTCGTCCGAAAGATCCGAAAGAATTGGGGCAAGGTCAGTCTCCCCATCGTCCACAACCACGAGTTCACGATTCGGATAGGTCTGTCGCCGATAGCACCGCACAGAGCGGCGCATGAGGCGGGGACGGTCGGCCGTCACCATGAGGCAACTGATGAGGGGGCGGTCGTCGGACGCCGACATGCAGATAGGGCTCGACAGTTGGGGGAGTAGCGGGATACGCACCCCACGGAGGCGGTCGACCGAGGTTCCAAAGAGACGATTGATTCCCGGAGGAGCATCTCACGGGCGGGACACCGGGTAGGGGCTACGACCATGCCTCAATGCGGCGTCCCAAAAGGTCATACAGCGCCTCCTGGTGTGGAGCATAATATTCTTGAAGTTGGGTTCGGGTCTCCGGGTCCGGCGTTCGCTTCCAGGGGGACGAGAAAAAGTCCACGGGGCGGGTGAGGGCGATTGGAACCGGGAGCCAGTAATTCAAGTACGTACGTGCCTTGCTGAACGAGTGGACGTGACGGGCCTCGTCGGAGGCCGCTTCGAGACGATCTGGATTTAGATTCAGGAAGTCACAGGTTTTCTGGATTCCTTGATCGGGATTGTTGACCACATCTTCCTCGAAGATAAGGATTTGCAACTGATCGCGCCGGAACAGCTCCATGTAGTCGTGCAGGGGCTCGGCGTACGCGCCCATCGAGAGAACGCCGTGTCGCCGACACAGGTGCTGGTACTCGCCGAAGAGGACCTGCTTCATGGGAACGTGAGGAGGGAAGCGCCCCCGACAAAGATGGTGGTTGTAGGCGGATACAGCCCGGTCGACGGGATTTCGGAGAATGGCCAACAGTTTGACGTCGGGCAGAGACTCTGCGATGCGCCGGTGGGTGTCGGAGGCGTCACTGCCGGAGGCAGGAACATTAGTCCACAGGTAGTTGGGGGTTTTCTCACCAATGAGGCACCCGTTTTTCGCACCGCGAAACTGCCGAGAATACCAGTCGAGTCCCCGTTGGTAGGTCCGGTCTTTGTTGAAAAAGTGAAGTTCACGGTCGGGCATGTACACGTCCGGATGGCGCCGAAGCATCTCACGGAGCCAGGTGGTACCGGCCTTTTGGGCACCAATGATGAGAAAGTCGGGAAGGGGCATTGAAGCAGAAGGTAGGTCCAGAGCAACCGCGGTAGATACACGTCCAAAAGCAGTGACGTTTCCCGAGGGCGGAGCAAAAGGTGTTACCTCGGTCGGGCCAATGACGGCTATACCGGCGGGGAATGGTGGCGCGTTCTGTTTCTATTCAGTACTTTATCTATGATCCACTTTGCTTCGTTTTCCGGTCTGAATGCTCTCCGATGGTTCATTGGGGGGATTGCAGGGCTTTTGCTGGTTGCGGGAATTGCGCGAGGGGCTGTTGCTCAGGAGACTCCTCAGGTGGTTGACAACTTCGAGCAATATGATCTGGGACAGCCGCCGTCGCAGTGGGTCCGCGTCGACTCTCGGGATGACGTGCGGCCTGCAGCCCAGGCCCTGGAGCCCGGCGAACGGTTTGATGTACTAGAGGAGGAAGGAAACCAGTTCGTGCGTCTCTACACGAACAACCAGTACATTCGCTTTAGCCAGCGAAATGGGAAAGAGTTTGATTGGGATTTGCGTGATCATCCGCGGTTGCAGTGGCGCTGGCGCGCTCTTACCCTACCGAAGGGGGCAAGCGAAAAAGGGGAAAACGACACCGGCGGAGCCGTCTACGTCACGTTTGGCTCCGACTGGCTGGGGCGTCCCAAGAGCATCAAGTACACGTACAGTTCAACCCTGCCCGTTGGAACTGTCGTGTCCTTTGGGCCTCTGAACGTTATTGTCGTCAATTCAGGTCGCGAGCCCGGCATGGGCACGTGGAAGACGGAGACCCGGAACGTCATTGACGATTACAAGCAAATCTTTGGGGATGCGCCGCCCAATCGGCCCGTGTCCATTACAATCTCTGGAGATTCCGACTCGACCGGCGACGAGTCGAAGGTGGACATTGACGACATCATGCTCTTGCCCGCTCGGGAGTGAGTAGGGCCCACATTTCTTAATTGGGGGACCAATTCCAAGGCTGCAGGCGTGAACAGTGACTCCACCATTTGTTCGGTAGATCTGTTCTTCCCCGATGGCCGCGCGCGAAGGCTACGTCTTTCACAGCTACGGGCCCGTTCGGTACGCACAACATGCCGTGGTGTCGGTTCAGACCCTCCGGCGCCACGATCCCGACCGCCCGGTGGCCCTCTACTGCCCGCCGTCGCACCAAGAGCTTCTGGAGCGGACAAAACTGGCCGATACGTTCGACGTGATCGGCACCCTGCCGGACGCGCATCGGTCCATCGTGGGGTTTAAGCACCACCTTCATGAATTCAAGCCGTTTGAACGGTCGCTCTTTGTGGACGCCGACATGATCTGGTGTCGCGATCCGGATCCGCTCTGGCAGCAGTTTGCCGCTTTTCCGTTTACGGCGACGGGACTCCAGAATGCCGATCACTTCTTTGGCGGGCCCAAGGGCATTGGTGTGCTTGTAGATATGCTGTTCCGGCGCCGGCAGCGGACGCTGCACCGGTTTGGGCTCACCTCGCTTCCGCGCGTACAGGCCGGAATGATCTACGCGCAGGATGAGGCCGTCACCCGTGCGGTGGGCGAGCACGCCGCCGAGTTTTTGGCGCAGTCGGATCGCACGCACTTCCGGAGTCGCCTGAAGGAGGGCCGGTCGGAAGAAACCTGTGAGTGGAGTCTGGCGATGGCGATGCGCGAGCTTGAACTTCACGTGTTTCCGTGGCTGCAGGGACAGAACAGTCCACAACTCGACTACATCGGTGCCCTCGTCGATCACGACCCGGCGTTCGAGGACGTAACGTATCGCTACTACACCTCCCCGTTCGTGTACGAGCTCCGCGGGATTCCCAATGATACGCTGCTGAACACGCTGCTCGGGGCGGCCGAGCGCATGCCCCGAATGGGGGAGTACGTGACGTTTACCCCGTACGTCCTCCACTTTGGCTGGCTACACCAAAAAGAGCCGTTCTACGACTTTGCTGAGCGGATGTGGGCACGGCTCACTGAGGAGCAGGTCACCCCTTCGCGGGCAGAGGCATAGCAGTCTCCACGGCCGTTTGTAACAGAACTGGACGCACACCGGAGACCGAGAGAACAGTGGAATGGTCATTGACTTCGGGGAGGAGCGAATTTCGGTACCGATGGAACGGCATTGGGGGACGAGCACGGACGGGGTATCTCTTCATATACGGGCGGCAGGGCCATCCGATGGGCCGCTCGTCGTCCTTCTTCACGGCTTTCCAGAGTTCTGGTACGGCTGGCGCCATCAGATCCCAGCCCTCGCCCATGCTGGCTACCGCGTCCTCATTCCCGATCAGCGTGGCTACAACCGCAGCGATGCTCCCGACGACATTTCGGCCTATGATCTTGATCGGCTCACGGCGGATGTGCGGCAGATCATTGACGCGGAGGGTCGCGACCGAGCGCACGTGATCGGACACGATTGGGGCGCAATGGTGGCCTGGCAACTGGCGATCACATCCCCAGAGCGAATTCATCGCCTCGGCATTTTGAACGTGCCGCATCCCTACGTCTTTTCCCAGACCCTCCGGGCCGATCCGTGCCAGCTTCTTCGCAGCACGTACGCCCTCTTTTTTCAGATCCCGCACCTGCCAGAGTGGGTCCTGGGGCGAAAGGACGGGCAAGGCCTTGCCCTCCTGTTACGGTGGAGCAGCCGTTCCGACACGTTCACGACGAACGATATGCAGGCCTACCGGCGGGCGTGGCGACGCCCGGGTCGGCTGACCGGGATGCTGCACTGGTATCGGGCAGCGGCGCGCCGGGCACTCCGAACGCGCGTAAAGGACCGTCAGGTGCCGGTGCCTACGCTCGTGCTTTGGGGCGCGCGGGACATCGCCCTCAGCCGCCGGATGGCAGCTCCCAGTGCGGCTCGCTGTCTCGATGGACGGCTCATGGTTCTGGACGACGCGACGCACTGGATACAGCACGACGCTCCGGAGAGGGTGAATCAGGCCCTTCTCGACCATCTTGATCGAACGGGCACGCGGCCGGCATCGTAGCGAACTGTACGTTCAGAGGGCCAGCCACGAATTCTTGCTGCCCTGGGGAGAGGGGCTGTGTGTCGTCCTTTTGTTCAGGGCAGCACGGGAGAAGGTGCGCTAAAAGCGCAGGGGGTCCTCTCCTGAAGTTACAACTGGTTGCGCAGGGAGAGGGAGAGGTCGGGACCACTGAATGTCATCTTGAGTGGGTCCTGATTTCCTATTCCGAAGATACATATGAGCGGCATAGTCGGCGTTTATCATCTCCAGGGCGATCCCATTTCGCACCCGGGACTCGCGGACATGCTTCAGGCAATTGCGCACCGCGGCCCGGACGGACACGAGGTCTGGTATGGCGAGGGCCTTGGCCTGGGACATGCAGCGCTCAACACGACCCCGGAAGCGGCACACGAGCGCTGGCCGCTCCGTTCCCCGGATGGTACTCGTGTACTGGTGGCCGATGCTCGGATCGACAATCGCGAAGAGCTTTGCTCCAAGCTGTCGCTGTCTCGTTCATCCGAAGCGGTCGTGACGGACGCCGATTTAATCCTGGCGGCGTACGAGCACTGGGGGGGCGAGTGTGCGAGGCATCTCATTGGGGATTTTGCATTTGCCCTCTGGGATGAGGAGCGTCGGCACCTGTTCTGTGCCCGTGACGTGTTCGGCGTGCGTCCGTTTTTCTACCGTTACGATGAGGAGCGACGCTTCGCATTTGCTTCGGAAATCAAGGCGCTCCTTGAATGTGAGGACGACGGGGCAGCATTGAATGAGGAGCACATGGCCGATTTTTTGGTCGGGATCGTGTCCGATGCAACCGCTACCGTCTACAAAGACATTCTGCGGCTGCCCCCGGCTCACACGGCGCTAGTGACACGCACAGGACTCCGCCTCGAGCGCTACTGGGCGCCCGACCCGGACCGTCGCATTTACTATTCCACCGATGCGGAGTACGCAGCGGCATTTCGAGCTCACTTCGACGAAGCCGTCCGGTGCCGGATGCGGAGTCCAGGGGGACGCGTCGGAGCCTTGCTGAGCGGGGGACTCGATTCGTCCTCGATCGTAGCGACGGCCCGTGAGAAGGGGCGCGACTCGGCGACGCTACACACCTTTTCGACCGTGTTCGACGAGCACCCGTCGTGTGATGAGCGGCGGTATATCGAGGCGGTTACGGAGAAGGGAGGGGCGATCTCCCACGTCACGTCGGGCGATGAGGTGTCGCCGGTGCGCCTTCTCGACACGCTTGGGGCGTCGCAGGACCAGCCGTTTGGGGCTCCGACCCTTGCTCTGTCGTGGCTGCAATACACGAAGGCCCGGGCGGAAGGCTGTCGCGTGTTGTTGGACGGACATGGGGGCGATGAGGTGGTGTCTCATGGAGAGGGGCGGCTCTTCGAGCTGGCCAAGGCAGGGCATTGGGGGGGGCTCGCCCGCGAATTGTATGGACTTCGCCGAACCGGACGAGTGTCGTCTGCGTGGGCGCTCTTCTGGCGGTACGTTTGGGGCGTGGGCATTGGCCCATGGCTCCAATCCCATCCGCGCGCTCAGGCTGCCTGGAATACGGCGCAACGATTGAAAACCGTTATGCCGAATGGGGCGGGGGGAGAGGCTCTTCCCCCGGAAAGGGAGGAGCTAGACCTCCTCACTCCTTCCGTTCGAGGGCGTACCGCGGTTGAGGAGCGCTACCATACCCATCTCAAGGCGAGGGGCCGGCCTGCCAGCGAGGCCGAGCGGCACGCCCGCCTCTTGACTCATCCCGTGCAGGTGCAGGGATTTGAGGTGCTCGATCCGCTCGGGGCGTCCCGTCAGGTGGAGACGCGGTACCCGTTCTGGGACCGGCGGCTGGTCGAATTTTGTCTGGCCCTTCCCGCCGACCAAAAACTGCGAAATGGATTGGGGCGCTTCGTTCTGCGATCGGCCATGCAGGGACGACTTCCCGCGTCGGTGCGTCTTCGTCCGACGAAGGCCGACTTCCTGCCGTTTCTGCGTAAAGACATGATTCGGGAAAAGAAGCGGGTGCATTCGCTCCTATTCTCCCCCCTAAGGGGAGCAAAAGAGTATGTAGAGGAGACAGAGTTGCGGGAGATTTGGTGCAGACTCTTCGAGTCCGAAGGGGCTGCTGTGCAGCCGCGCGACGTGTTTTCAGTTTGGACCGCGGCGGTATTTCTGCACTGGTTCCGACAGAAGCAATCCGTCGGGGCGAATGACAGTCGGCCCTCGGGGTATGCGAGTAGCGGACCCTAGGCCCCTCTTCCTTTTTTCCGATTACATCACCTTCTCGATATGAACAAGCAGAAGAAAACCTATTCATCTCCGATTCTGGTCGAGCACGGAAGCGTCGACGCCATTACGGGTCAGAACAGCGAAGCCCGTGAGTATCTGGACCAGCCGTTTGGAACGGGGACCCCTTACGGAGACCTCACTTTTTCCGGACCGCTTCACTAATAAAATATCAAAGACGGAACGAGGGCGGCCTCGAAAGGGGCCGTCTTCTCCGTGTCGAATAGAAATAAGTGGACGACCGCAGGGGTTGAAGGGAGGCGTCGTTCAGAACAATCGGATGTACACTTTCACCTTCACCGTTCCGGACATTCCGGTCGGGGAGAAATTGCCAGTCGATGAACGCATACATTGCCTACGGGCTTCACATTCACTCCGATATTGTACTTCCGGAACTGGAGAGGTCCGATCGGGCCACTCCGGACGTTCGAATTCATCGTCGAATTCTGCCCGCGTCGGCCGTGCTGCACACGCATCATGAATACGGTCCTGGGGTGGCGATGTACGAATGGTCGGACATCGGACGATTTCGCGTCGTCGATGGTACTGAGATCCATGCGGAGTTGGATCCGAATGTAGACGCACGCCTTGTGCGCTTGCCGCTCCTCGGAACCGTAATGGCCGCACTTCTTCATCAGCGCGGGTTTTTGGTCTTGCACGCCAGTGCGGTGGCCATCGAGGGACAAGGGGTCGCGTTCGTTGGACACAAGGGATGGGGAAAGTCGACGACGGCTGCTGCCCTTTATGCACGAGGACATGCCATGATTACTGACGACATTCTCGCCGTGGCCCCCGGAGCCGGGGCGCCGGAGGTAGCAGCTGGGTTTCCTCAACTGAAACTTCACCCTGCCTCGGCACAGGCGGCCCTCGGGGATGACCCGTCTGCTCTGCCTGAGCTGGCCGATCGCGTCTCGAAGCGAGCTCGAACAGCCCGAGATGGATTTCAGGCAGCCACAGGCGTGCCTCTCTCGGCCATTTACGTGTTGGGGAAAGGACCTCAACTTGCCGCAACAGAAATCCCGGTGCAGCAGGCGTTCGTGGAGCTGCTCCGGTACTCCTACAATGTTTCGCAACTCCGAGCGGTCGACGATCCGGGACTTCCGGCGCTCTTCCGTCGATACGCCGACCTCGCAACTCACGTCCCACTCTGGTCGCTCCAGCGGCAAGAGGATTTGCACGCCCTCTCCGATATTGCACAGCTCATCGAGTCCAGGACGAGGGAGGACCGATCGGGGACGAACGCATCCATTTCTGCCACGGTCCGCGTCTAGTCGATATTGCATATGCACTCCACGTTTACGGCCACTGTACACGACGCCCGACGGCGACTCGGAGATCTGCTCCGGGCTCTGCACCTTGTGTGGGAGGCCGCTCGTCGGTGGACCCTTCTGTGGGTGCTCTTTCTGGTCGTGCAGGGCACGATCCCGACCGCAACCGTCTACCTCACGAAATGGCTCGTGGATGCGGTGGCTGAGGGGCTTGGGGGAGGGCTTACCTGGGAGGTTGCGGTTCCTGTGCTCATTCCCGCAATGCTGGTGGGAGGACTCATGCTATTGGCGGAGGTATTTGGAGGCCTGATGGGGTGGGTGCAGACGGCCCAGTCCGAATATCTGCGTGACCACATCAAGGGGCAGATCCATGAGAAGGCCGTTCGGGTCGATTTGGCATTTTATGAAAGCCCGGCCTATTACGACCACATGGCCATGGCGACCGACGAGGCCGAAGGGCGGACGCTGTCGTTATTGCAGAGCCTTGGGCAGATGATCCAGAGCAGCATCACGCTTATGGGCGTGGCGCTCTTGCTTTTGCCGTATGCATGGTGGCTGCCTCTTGCCTTGCTGGTAAGCACAGCGCCAGCTCTTTGGGTAGTGCTGGTGCACCGCCGGCGTCACCACGCCTGGTGGGAAGACACGGCGCCCGACCGCCGGTGGACAAACTACTTCAACCGAGTGCTTACGCTTCCCTTTTCGGCGGCCGAAGTGCGACTCTTCGGGCTCGGATCCCACTTCCAAGAGCAGTACCGAACCCTTCGAGAGGAGCTCCGAAATGGTCTTATTCGGCTCACCGGGCAGCAGAACTGGGCGCGGCTCGGGGCCGCAAGCATCGGGCTCCTCGTCACGGTTGGGGTGATGGCATGGATGGGCATGCGAGCACTGGGCGGTCGGGCAACGCTCGGCGACCTCGCCCTGTTCTACCGTGCCTTTACCGAAGGCAAAGACCTTATGCGGACGCTCTTGAATGGGGCGGGAAGTGCCTACAGCGATGCCCTCTACCTCGAACATCTCTTCACGTTTTTGGAGCTTACGCCCCAGGTCACGAGCCCGGCGGAGCCCGTTGCACTGCCTTCCGCACAGGCCCGTGAGATCCGGTTTGAAGAGGTTGGGTTCCGGTATCCCGATAGCGACGAGTGGGCCCTGCGCAATTTTTCTCTCACCATCCCTGCGGGCAAAACGGTAGCCGTTGTTGGGCCCAATGGAGCAGGAAAAAGCACGCTCACGAAGCTCCTCTGTCGCTTCTACGATCCCCAGGAGGGGCGCATTCTGGTAGATGGCGTGGACCTTCGAGACTGTGATCTCGAGGCTCTTCGGGACGACATCACGGTTATGTTCCAGTATCCGATGCAGTACATCGCTACCGCGGCCGGCAACATCCAGATGGGCGACCGCCGGGCGGAGGGCACCCGTGAGCGCGTGAAGCAGGCGGCCCGCGCCGGGGGGGCACACCGCATTATCGAGCGGCTACCGGACGGCTATGATACGCTTTTGGGCAAACAGTTCGAAGGAGGCGTGGAGCTAAGTGGAGGACAGTGGCAGCGCATTACACTTGCGCGCGCCTTTTATCGAAAGGCGCCCATCGTCATCCTCGACGAGCCCACTAGTTTCATGGACTCCTGGGCCGAGATGCAATGGCTGGAACGGTTCCGCACGCTCGTGTCTACTCGCACCGCGATTCTCGTCACCCACCGTTTTACCACAGCCATGCAGGCAGACCTCATTTTCGTCATGGTGGACGGACAAGTGGTGGAGACGGGGTCCCACGAAGATCTCGTGACACAAGAGGGCATGTATGCGGACTCCTGGCAGGCCCAGACGACGGTGCGGGAGCTTGGAGACGACCGTGGAGCGTCCGCTGCGCCGGAGCACGGCGTCCCTTCTGCAAAAAATGGACGCTCGTCACTCTCACCCGGTTCTCATTAGTTTTGAGGAGTTCTCGATGTCTTTTGCCTTTGTTTCCGCTTCAGCGCCCCCCTTCCTTCGTTCGGCTCCGCCCTTCGCACCGGAGACGCAGCTTCTGTGTCTGTGTGCGCGGTCTGAGGTGGAGGGGGAGCGGGAGGATCGCCTTCGGGCCCTCCTCGCAGAGCCACTCGATTGGGCCGCTGTGCTCACGGCGGCCGCGCTTCACGGCGTTTCGGGAATGCTCTACCACCACCTTGCCCGTCACGCTGCCAGCGTTCCCGCCGATGCGTTGTCGTGTCTCCAACGCCGTGCGCAAGCTACGCAGTTTTACAACATGCGGGTCATGACAGAGCTGGTACGAATCGCGGCACTGTTTCGGGCCGAGGGGATTCCGCTTCTCACCTACAAAGGGGCTGCTCTGGCCTCTCGCTACTACGGAAATCTGGCCTTTCGGCGTTTCGGGGACGTAGACCTTCTCGTTCATCGGGACAATCTGGGCCAGGCGAAAGCTCTTCTGCTCGGGGAAGGATACGCCACTGTTCGGTCGCTATCGGACGAACAAGAGCACATGAGGCATGAGGCACAGCTCGGCTATGAGTTGCACCACGAAGAACGGGACGTGCTCGTCGAGCTGCATTGGGCACTGCTCAACCGTGCACTCACATTCCGCCTCTCGTCCGATGACGTATGGGCGCGATCCACGACGCACCAGTTCGGCACCAGTTCGGTGCAGGTGCTCGATCCGGATGATTTACTGCTGTACCTGTGTGCGCACGGGACCAAGCATCACTGGAGCCGTCTGCTGTGGGTGAGCGACGTGGCGCAGGTGCTGCGGGCAGATCCCGATCGCGACTGGGGACGGCTGATGAAGCGAGCCCGTTCGATCGGGAGCCTGCGCACCTTGCTTCTAGGGGTGATCCTTGCGGGGCGGTGGCTGGACGTGGAAGTGCCGCCGGAGGTGCATCGCCGAATTGCGTCAGACGAAACGGTCGAACGGCTGGTGCAAGAGGTGGAGACGAAGTGGTTTGGTACGCAGAAAGGCCTCTTTCGGCCCGTCGAATGGTCCACGTTCTGGTTCGCCTTCCGCACGCGCCAGCGCCTGCGCGACAATCTGGCCCTTCTCGGGCACTACGCGGCCCTGGCCGTAACGCCGACCGAGCACGATTATGCGTTTCTATCGCTTCCTCCATCCCTCTGGGGATTGTACTACCTCATTCGTCCGTTTCGCCTCCTTCGAGATGGGGGCCGCGCCCTTGCTCGTCTTGTGGACGGAACGGCCAAACCAACGTCACACCATGCGCAATAATGTCACCAGACGGCTGCTTTCTCGCGGAAGGCGGGGAGCACAAACGCTGCGCCGGATCACCTGGGCCGAATGGAAAGCGCTCGGCCTTGCGGGGGGCACGGTGATGGCCGTCGCCCTGCTCCTACGTCTGGTTTCGTTTCGACGCGTCCAGCGCCTGCTTTCGGGGGCGGCGTCTCGATCGGAGTGCTCCGTGCGGCTGAGCGAAGACGACGAGCAGCGACTACTGTGGGCCGTCGCAGCGATAAGCCGGCGGCTGTTCCCGGCTCGTCCGTGCCTCACGCAGGCCCTTGCCGCGCAGGTCCTCCTTCGGTGGAGGAAGGGGCGACCCGCACAGTTGCGCATCGGCGTGGCTCGGGCCGACGACAATCAAATTCGGGCCCATGCCTGGCTCGAGCGAGACGGGAACGTCCTAATTGGAGGGGGCGCATCGCCTCGGGTTTACAGCCTGCTTTCCGGACGAGCAGAGGACCCCCTTTAGGGAGACCTGCTCCAGCTCATTTCTTTTCTCCTCATAGACGAATTGACGACAATGGACTCAACTTCCCAGCAGCTTTCGCTTGACAGCTCCGTAGCGCGCACCGACGACAACTTGTCGTCCAATCTCGCCGGGGAAGAAGTGATTTTAAACCTCATGGATGGCGTGTACTACGGCTTGAACGAGGTCGGGGCGCGTATCTGGGCCCTGATGGAGACCGCCGACACGCCCCGCGAGATCTGTGATGCGCTCCAAGAAGAATATGACGTGGACCGGAGCACGCTCGAATCGGACGTGCGTGCTATCCTGGTGGATATGGAGGAGGCCGGGCTCATTGAATGCTCTCCCGATCGGGGAGACGAGTAGGGGCACTCAGGTGTCGGGGAGGGACGATGAGGAGCAATGGGAGAGGCCGCGCCGTACCCTCAGTCCTTGTTCTCTTCCGCCAACCGACGGAGTCTCACCATGCGACGGTCCGTTCTGCTCGTGCTCGCACTGTTTCTGCCGGCCTGCGGCATTTCGATTCCGGATTGGGGCGGAGACGCACTCTCGCCTGACCGAATTACGGTTCCCGATGGCTTTCGCGTCGAGATCTTTTCCGATCAGCTGCCGGAGGCGCGGTCAATGGCGCTCTCCCGGTCTGGAACGCTCTTCGTAGGGTCCCGGGACGGGGGCGAGGTCTATGCGCTGCGAGATGTGGACGACGACCATCGGGCCGATTCGGTCTATACCATTGCCACGGGACTCAACACGCCGAATGGAGTGGCGGTGCGCCAGGGGGACCTCTACGTGGCTGAGATTTCGCGCATTTTGCGCTACGAGAATATCGATGCCCGGTTGGACGACCCGCCGACACCCACCGTTGTGTCCGATGCCTTCCCGAGTGATACGCATCACGGATGGAAGTATATCGACTTCGGCCCAAGCGACAGTCTCTACGTGCCTGTGGGAGCGCCATGCAACATCTGCGACGAAGGCGATCCGTATGCGTCCATTCATCGCATCGCGCCGGATGGCAGTGGGCACACCATCGTGGCGCGGGGCGTGCGCAACACCGTGGGATTCGACTGGCATCCAGAGACGGGCGACCTCTGGTTTACCGATAATGGCCGCGATTGGCTCGGCGACGACCGCCCGCCCGACGAACTGAACCGTCTCACAGATCCCCCACAGCACTTCGGCTATCCCTACGTGCATGGCGACAGCTTGCTCGATCCGGAATACGGAGAGGGGCACGACCCGGCCGAGTATACAGCCCCCGTGCAAGAGTTGGGACCGCACGTTGCGGCACTGGGCATGACGTTTTACACGGGACAGCAGTTTCCGGAGGCGTACCGGGAACAGGTCTTCATCGCCGAGCACGGCTCCTGGAATCGGAGTACCAAGATCGGCTACCGCGTCACCCTCGTGCGGCTGAACGACGAGGGGACGGCGGTCGGCTACGAGCCCTTCGCGACGGGCTGGCTTCGGAACGGCGACAACTGGGGACGGCCGGTGGACGTACTGCAGACGCCCGAGGGAGCACTGCTGGTCTCCGACGACCAGACCGGCACCATCTACCGCATCTCATACGAGCCGCTCTAGCTGCTCTCCTCCTCGTTCTTCGCTCCAGTTGCGAGCCACTTTCCGCGGGCAGACGGCGGTCCCGCTGCGCCTCCGATGCAGGCAGCGGAACCGCTCACGTCTCTGAGGGGAGATCAACCAATATGGACGTAGGGAGGGGGGCAAGAAACGCCCCCCTCACAGGTGCATGACGAACCACGCCCGTGGAACGGGAAGCGAGGGCCACTACGGAGCAGCGGAGGGCACGGGGCGGACCGTCGGCGTTCCGATGTTGTTTTCCAGAAGCCACAGCGTCCCCTCCTTGTCGAAGGCGATTGCTCCCGGGAGCGTGAGGTCGTCCGTTACTGCGGTGCACTGTCCCGTTTCAACATCGCAGCGGTTGATGGTGCCTCCCGCCGGGTTTCCCAGTGCGGTGGCGGCAAACCAGCCGTTCTCGTCGTACTCGACGACGTACAAGTCGCCGTTGGGTCCGAATTCGACGTCAATCACCGACGTAAGCCCGGAGAGGGCAACCTCGCAGTGGTCAGACGGGCAGGTGACGTTCTGTGCCCTTTCCTCGACGCGCCACACGCGGGAGAGGTCCGTAGAGGGATTGCCTTCGAGGTTTTCGGGCGTCACGCCGGTCAGCTCCCCAACGTAGTAATCCCCGCTCGGTCCCACGTCAACCGCAGTCGGCACGGGTTGTACGTAGCAGTTTGTGTCCTGAGAGAGGGGGAACAGCACTCGCCAGTCGGTGGGGTCGGTGGAAGCCGCCGGCGGGCCAGTCGTCGGGGGCGTGAGGATGGACACCCACTCGACCGTCCCGTTCGTACGGGCCGATAGCAGCGTATTTCCCGCCGCGTCGGCCACCAGCACCTCACTTCCGGAACGATGGGCGAGGTGGTACGGGTTGGACTGCGGCCCCGCGGTGAACCCCTGCGATGGATTGATCTCACAGCGTGGGTCTTTCCACTTCAGTCCCTCGTTCGCGTCCGGGTCAACGGCCTGCTCGAAGGCCTCCACGTTGCCGACCTTTCGGGCGGTGCCGCGCGTCACGTGCCACACGCCCGCGCCGACGGCCTGGTCGAGTCCCCCGCTGGTCGCGAAGAAGTTGCCGCGGCCAATCGTTTCGATTCCGTTGATCGGCGAGCCCGTCACCGTCGCAATTTCCGTCACCTCCTGCACGCCCTGTCGGCTGATTTCCTTGACGACCGACGTGTTGGTTCCCTCAGGGGGAATGTCGGTTCCGGGGGACACCGTTTCGACGGCGAGGATACTCCCATTGGGGGCAGTCGCCAGGTCAAACACCGGGCCGGAGAGCACGGTCCCCCCCGACGGCCCCGTTGGATTGTTCGGGGGAGGCACCCCCTGCATCATAGCCCCGCGGGCTTCGACGTGGGCTTCGGGAGGAACCGGGTCTTCCTCTGCGTCGGGAGCAGAGGTGTCACATCCGACGAACAGCATGGCCATTGTAGCAAAAGCGAGAAGGGCACCCTGTGCGTATCTCATGACTTGGACGGGCTTGTTGAGAGAGGAGCGGAGAATGCCGGATCTCAGCATGCCTCTGCCGGTGATCGAGGCGGACGGCCTCCACCCGCGAGGAGGAGAAGGACACCGCGCACGGGAAAGGAGGCCGTTTCTCGGCACCCGTATGGCGCCGAGGGATCCAGGTGTTAGCTGAGCGTAGCTTTGCGCCCTCCCAAATGTCAAGAAATGTTCAAGGTCGGGAGCTTTGTCCTACGCGTCAGTGCTCTTCAGTCACACAAGGTCATTATCGATATTTCCAGCGCTCGGACACGCCCAAGGCAGTGTCGATGCATGGCGGCGGCTGCTACGGGGCCGAAATCTCGCATGTACTCCCCGACAACCATATTCATTGATACGCGGCCGACCCATCTGTCCGGGTCGACGGTGGGGACCGACGCCATCCCGAACGGGACGCCCTACGGGAGAAGTGCATCGGCAGAGACAACGGGGAACGACCGGTGGACGGGCCGATCCTCGTCGCCGACGATCAGACAGGGACGACGAACCGCACGCGTATGACCGCAGGGGGGAGAAGGGGAGAATGGAGGCCCGCTCGTTATGCTGCGGAGTGGGGAGAGGGAGAAAAAACGCGAGCGGCCTCTCGGTGCATAATTGCGTGTAGGTCGGCCGTAAGTTCCGGCGTTTCGGCGTAGCCGCCCGAGAGAAGGAGGACGACCGGCAGATTGCGATCGTGGATCTGCTCCAGCACGTAGCCGTCGCGGGCATGCAGGCCCTCGCGGCTAAGGTTGATGCGTCCAAAGCGGTCGTCGGCCGCCACGTCGATGCCGCCGAGGTAGAAGACGAGGTCGGGATTGACGGCGTCGAGCGTGCGGGGGAGGTGCGTCTTCAGTGTCTCCAGATACGTCTCATCGCCGGTCGCGTCGTCGAGGGGCACGTCGAGCGAGGACGGCGGTTTCTCAAAAGGGTAGTTCTTGGCGCCGTGCATCGAAAAGGTGAACACCGAGTCGTCCTCCGCAAAAAAGGCTGCGTTGCCGTTGCCCTGGTGGACGTCGAGGTCGACGATCAGAATGCGCTGTGCCCAGCAGGACGACTGCAGGACCCGCACGGCGACGGCCACATCATTCAGCACACAAAAGCCCTCGCCCCAGTCCGGAAACGCGTGGTGCGTGCCTCCAGCCAGGTTGGCCGCACGGCCATCGGTAAGGGCCATGAACGCGGCGTTGATGGTGCCCTGCACGGCCAGCCGCGAGCGGTAGACGAGCCGTTCCGACCAGGGAAGGCCCATCCGGCGCTCGGCGTGATCGGACAGGGCGCCCTGGGCCAGTCGTTTCAGGTAGTCCGACGTGTGTACCCGCTGGAGGTCGGCCCAGTCGGCCTGCCGGGGGGCCACGACGTCGGACGGCACGATCAGCCCCTCATCGAGCAGGCGACGGTGCAGGGCCGGAAACTTGGCCATCGGAAATGGGTGGCCGTCTGGAAGCGGCACGTAGTACCCGTCGCTGTAGCTGACGCGCATACGGCGGTGCGTTCGGCGTTCTGCGTTTAGTGCTGAGTGTTCTCTGGGGCAATCAAAGAGACGAAAAACGTTCCCCGCAAAACGCCCGACGCGAATACTATTTTGACTGCTGGCGCGCGAACTCCTTGTAGCTTTGGTCCTCGTAGGCCCCTGACCCGACGAATCGGATCATCGTAAGAAAGGTGGGGCGCTTGATGAAGCCGGGCTGCCGGGCGATGGGGGTGCCGTCGGGCTTCATGAACACGGTGGTGGGCACGCCCCGTGCTCCGAGGACCGAGGCGAGCTGGCTCGTGGTGAGCGTCCGGTTGGCGTAGGTGTGGTTTCCCCCCGTTGTATCGCTATTCAGACGGACGTAGGTAAAGTTGTCGTCCAGATACTGCTGCACGGTGGAATGGGAGTACACCGTGTTTTGCATGCGCTGGCAGTAGGGGCACCAGGACGCATAGATCTCGACCAGAATGGGCGTTTGTTCCTCCTGTGCTGTCGCGATGACCTCTTCGAAGGACTGTGGAGGAATGGTAATCTGAGCGGAGGCCGGATGGGCAGTGATGCCCAGGAGGCCTACTAGCAGGAGGCAGGAGACAAGGCGTGTGGTGCGCATAGACCGGGTGGGGAAATCCACGAGATCGGAGAGGGACATTCGATTCGTCAGTTCTCGAATGGTTTCACTCACCCCCAAGGTCCGAGACGAGCGACCCTCACAATTTTCACCTCGCTGTTTTCTGCATTCAGGTGGACCGCAACTTGTGCCTTTCCATCTTGAATCAGGTCCGTTCTGACTTCGTGGATGCACGACGTTCAATATGGTAACGGGCCTCCGAAGACTTCTGTGAGAAAGTACAAGTGAGACCCTTGCCAGTTTGTAAATAATTTTGGTTAGGCCAGTCCATTTTCAGAACGGGTCCGACTTAAGTGTTTATTGGTCCCAACTTTTCAAGAAAAACGTCTCATATAATCCTCGAGAGAGTCACTGATTTGACCTCACTACTTCCGGGATATTGCTCAATTCGTATCTCCGTATGTTCCAAGATAGTTTCGCCCCTCTTATTCTTTGTTCCATTCTTCCGTTCGATGAAAATCGTCGCGTGTGGATCATCGTCTGGTCTTTTTGCTTTGGAGCGGTTTAGCTCCTTCCGCAAGGGTTGATCTAATTTGTTATTTGGCATTCCGGGGTGGACCTTCTTGCCCCCTATTCCCAAAAAGTGATTATCGGAAGTCACCTCGACGACTTCCAGTTGTATGCCGTTCGCCGCCGTTTCGAGATAAGAGATCCGCAACCCGTCGTATACTAGTTCCGTGCTCTTTTTGTATCCGCCAGAATTAATCTCGGTAATATTTCTCTCTTTCGGGTTTCCTAATATACGGATCGCCTGTTCGATAGAGCGAACTGTCAAGAGGGTCTTCATATACCCTCTACCATCAATTGAGATGTTGTTAAACTCTTCATAAGAAATATAGGGTGTGTCAACTGTATGTCCTCTAGTGTTATTTTCAAATGTTTTTTTAGTTTGTCCTTTGACTATGTATGGTATAAAAGTGAATATTGTGGCTATTATAGTAATAATAAACGTAACTTTTTTCATTGTTTTATTTTTTAATTTAGGAGGTTTGTAATATTGAGGGTAATATTTTAATTTTTATATGTACTTGAAGACTGGGCTACATTTGTCTGAAGATGGGTCACAGTGTTTGTTAAATTTAGTTCCAATGTGCTCTTCAGGATTGATGAGGGGGGTCATCATTGTAGTTTTCTTCGTCAACATTTACTGGTTTCATTTCAATATGTACATGAGGAGGACCTCCTCTGCAGGGATTTCTTGTCGCATTTCCACTCACGCCCACTTCGCCGATTTCACCGCTCGCAGGTACAGAATCTCCTCTTTGTACATCAACACTGCCTAGGTGAGCGTATACGGTAAATGCAGAGTTTCCATCCACGCTCTGAGAGAGTAGTCGTATGTGCGAGGCAATATCGTTCTACACAATCCGGTGAAATCGGACGACTTTAACCGTGCTCGTTTCCCGATTCACGTGAATGGTGAGTTGTGCACGGTCCTTTGTCGTCTGTTGCCCTTTCTTTGAGGTTTTTTCGGGGGAGGCGATTCGGATCGTACCCACGCCATCAACGCTTTTTTCTCCGAGGAATGTGTCGCTGTCAATAGAGGCTTGAACCTGGGGGCTTAACTGTTCAACGCCCATTCCGGAACGCAGTACCGTTCCTCCTACGCTGATAGACCATCTTGGGGAGCGAAGCTCCATCGTATTGAGCCGTACTCGTCCCTCTTTTCGTTGAATGTACTTCAGCATCATTCCCTCATAGTGGAGAGTTGCGATGAAGCGTTTGCCGTCGGGAAATACGTTTCGATCAATATCTTCTGGCTGGCCGAGGAGACGGGCGACCTCGTCTAGAGATGAAACGGACAGCAGGTCCTGGAAGATCACACTATTCCTAGACGTAGATTTCGATGATGTCAAAGAGTCACGGACGGAAATCGAGTGGTATTCGGATTGACTGATGTATGGCGTTTGGACAGTACGCCCCTTTTCCTTCTTATCGAACGTTTTTTTGGTCTGAGCTAAACCCATTTCTGGGAGGGCGACTCCGAGTGTAACGAGTAGGAAAATACTAGAGAGCAGTCTATACATAGTTTTGTATCAATTAAATTAAAAATTGTATTTACAGGTGGTCATCCTCCCTTAAAGACTGGACTACAGTTGTCCGAAATGGCCTCACCATCAGAGTCAAACTCCGCACCGATATAGTTTTCTGGGTCCTTCGGAGTACCTCCAGCCCAAGAGTTTCCTTCCTTTACTCCAAGGTGTAGGTGGGCTGGGCCACAACTGCAGTCAGTTTCGCACGCATTACCGGAGACACCAGTCTTTCCTATGAGTTCTCCCGTGGATAAGGATTCTCCTCCCTCGACAGTACGTTTACTAAGGTGAGCATATATAATGAGGTTACCGCCGTCGGTTTGGATGATGATATATTTTCCAAAATCCTCGCTTTCATTTCGAGCCCACACGATTCCTTCCCTCATCGAGTGGACTTCTGTTCCGATGTCAGCCAGAAGATCTATTCCGTAGTGCGGGTTTCCTTGACCTCTCGCATTCTCTCCGAACCGTCCCCCCTTCGACACCAGAACAGGTGGGTCGAATGTCCATGTCTTTGAGCGGATCCGACCGACAGAGTCTCGTCTCATTGACCTCAGGATTCGACTCCTCCGGCACGCAGTCCGACCCTGGCGCTGGGAGCTTCTCGGTACAATCCACACCGCCACTTCCTCCCTCGTCTTCTCCTCCGTCTCCACCACCACCTTCGTCATCTCCGGGATACAGCTCCGATTCTCCTCCGGTCGATCCACTACAGTCCCACCACCGATCTTTGACCTCGCAATCTCCGCGCACACAAACTATCGCTTCTCTCAGATGACACTCCTTGCTTTTCGTCTCCGCGCTTCTCTTTGCCTCTGCCTGTCTCCCATGAGCACTTCCCCCGTCGACTCGAAGGACCTGCTGTAGCGCAAGGCTGTAGGCTGCCTCCGTCTCTGGAATCGTGCAGTGCGCAAACCGGACGCCTTCCCCCTCGCGCGTCCTCCCCTCCGTCCGAAGGACCCGGTAGACGACCCGCTGGGTCGCTGTCTCCGCGCTTTTGACAATCGCCTTCGGAAACCGCAGGTAGATGCTCCGGAACCGAACAGTGTCCGTATACGGCCGAGATGCCAGGTAGCACCCGTACGGCGAGGGCTCGGACCGAGAAGATTTCTTCGGTCCGGGCGTCCGGTCTTCGCCCGGCCCTATGATTTTCTGCTCCAGGGGAATCTCACCAGGATCCGGCAGCGAGGTGCCAGTCGGCATGTGTGAGTAGGAGAGCGCCGCACTGTCTGGATCGACCACCGGCTCTTTGCTTTTGGTCGCCCGGTCGCTGCTGGTGAGATCGCAGGCCCCGAGGCTAAAGGCGAGGGCCACGGCCAGAAGCCAGGTCCAATCGTTCGAAGAGTAAAGGGCACGTTTGTCGACAGCACATTTGGATGACATTGGATAGAAGAGGGATCTTCAGCAACAGAAAGCCTCAGCGATAGAGATATGGTCGCAGGCACAATGCGTAAAAACGACTAAATTAATTTTTCTTAAATGTAAAGGTGGGTAGGTTAATTAATTATATCATAAACAAAAGAGTGGTTTGGGGCAGGATGATCCCGAATTACGACATAAGGCGATTCTGTCTTCGCCCGTCTAAGCGTCTTCCCAGCTGTGGGATAATTGCGGATTAGAATGTTCAGCAGTGCCCGAGCGAGAAGGGAATCCCAGACGATTCGTGTGACGTGCTCGTTGTCACGTGGGCAACACCGAAACAATTCTCCCCGTGTAGGGTGGAGATTCATCCCCGCCTTTTCTTTCGTCTTTACGTGCATCCCTCATGTCCGCTTCCCGGCGTCTCGTTCGGCTGCTCGTTGGCATCGGCCTGGTGTTGGTCGGCCTGTTGTCGGGAATCCTGGTCATGCTCGTCGTGGAGGAAGAGCCGGCGCCTACGCCCGCCCCCCGGATCGTCAAGCAGGTGAATAGTGGACAGACGGGGGACGGTCGGGCTGGAGCGCCCGCCGATTCCGGCCTACGCGCCCGAGAAGTAAACCCAACCACCCTCAGCCAGAAATTTCGCTCTGTAGCGGAAGAGGTTCGGGCGGCTGTGGTCTCGATCCGGGTCCAGTCGGAGGGGGGAGAGAACGTTCCTGAGGAAGAGTTCTTCAACAATCCGCCGCGCCGGCAGAATCTAGGAAGTGGGGTACTCATCAGTCCGGACGGGTACGTGGTCACGAATCACCATGTGGTGGAAGAGGCCGGAGCCATTCAGGTGCGTCTCACGGACAAGCGGCAATTTGAGGGACGCGTAGTAGGGATGGATCCGTCCACCGACCTGGCCGTCGTCAAGATCGACAGTCCGGGCGACCTTCCCGTCTTGCCCATCGGCAATTCTGACCGTGTGCAGGTAGGCGACTGGGTGGTGGCCGTCGGGAATCCGTTTCGGCTGACCTCGACCGTCACGGCTGGGATCGTGAGTGCGCTCGGGCGCCAACTCCGCATTATCGATAGCCAGTTCGGCATCGAGAACTTCATTCAGACCGACGCGGCCATCAATCCAGGCAACTCAGGGGGGGCGCTTGTGAATCTGGAAGGAGAACTTATCGGCATCAATACCGCTATTGCCAGCAAAACGGGAGCGTACGCCGGATACGGCTTTGCAATTCCCTCTATGCTCGTGGAGCGGATAATTACGGATCTGATTGAGTACGGAGAGGTCCGGCGCGGCTATCTCGGCGTGAGCATCCAAGAGGTGAACGCGGAGGTGGCCGAGGAGGTGGGGCTCGACGAGATCCACGGCGTCTACGTGGCGGATGTGCGCAGCGGAAGTGCCGCCGACCGGGCGGGCCTCCGTCGGGGCGACATCGTGGAAGCGGTGGCGGGGGAGCGCGTCGACGCGCCGAACGAGCTCCAGAGCGTGGTTGCCATGCAGCGCCCCGGCGACGTCATCGCATTGCGTGTGTGGCGAGAGGGGACGGTTGAGACGATTGATGCACGCCTAATGGGCAACGACACGTCCGTCTACCAGAACTGGCTCAGCGACCTCCGGTCTCAGTCGCGTCGACGGCCGGGGCCCGTTCCCGACGACGAGCGTCCGCAGTCGGATCCCGATCCGGAATCGTCCGAGGCACCGGTGGTCACGCTCGACGGGTGGGGCGTAGGACTGCGGGCCGTCGAAGATCCGGTGCAGTCCCGCTTCAATCTCGACGCTGGGGCCTACGTCGCATACGTTGAGCAGGGCGGTGCCGCGGCGGACGCCGGCCTGCCCCGCGACGTGATCATAACGGCCCTCGATGACGCCCCCGTCGAGACGCCCGAAGACGTGCAGGACTACCTGGAGGACGCCGAGCCCCCGATTCTCGTACAGGTCCAGCGGACGGACGGCACGCAGGCCTTTTACGAAATTCAGTAGCGGCGAGTGCATTTCTGAACTGTTGCCCGACTGTGTGGGGGGCTGGACGGATTGCCCGTGATTGCGTATTTCGTATTGCGTGATTGCTGACCGGACGAGCCTGTCGGTCCGGATCTGCCAATCATTTTCGGGGCTCATGACTCCACGACGACAGAGACTGGCGGCATTGCTCTCAATGAGGGCGTCTACTTGTAGAGTCAGTGCCACGCTCCTAAACGCATAACGCACAAACGCACAAATACATCCATGCTCCGTTATCTCACCGCCGGCGAATCGCACGGCGAGGCCATCATCGGCATTATTGAGGGCGTGCCCGCCCAGCTGCCCCTCTCTCCTGACGACATCAATGAGCATTTGGCCCGGCGCTGGCTCGGCTACGGGCGGGGCGGTCGTTCGAAGATCGAGAACGATAAGGTGCACATCTACTCCGGCGTTCGGTTTTCTGAGACCCTCGGAAGCCCGATTTCCTTCCGCATCGACAATGGGGCCTACGAGAAGGACAAGGCGGGCTGGCCGGAAAAGATGGCCATTGAGGGCCCGCCGCCCGACGATCTGGAAAAAGTGACCCTTCCCCGTCCCGGTCACGCGGATCTGGCGGGGCTTCAGAAGTATGAGCTCGACGACATCCGGCCCGTCATCGATCGTTCCAGTGCTCGTGAGACCGCCATGCGGGTGGCCTGCTGCTCCGTGGCGCGGCAGTTGCTCAATGAATTCGGCATCGAGGTTGGCAGTCACGTCGTAAGCATCGGCGACGTCGGCTTCGAGGAGCCGGAGGAGTGGGTGGATCGCCGCAACGCACTTATCGAGGACGGCAACGGGGCGCAGGCCCTGTACGAGGCTGCCGATGAGAGCGCCACGCGCATGCTCGACGACGAGATGACGGAGCGCTGCGTGGAGCATATCGACCAGACGAAGAAGGAGCGCGACTCGCTGGGGGGCGTGTACGAGGTGGTGGTGACGGGGGTGCCGCCGGGACTCGGCTCATACGTCCACTGGGACCGCCGACTCGACGGTCAGCTCGTGCAGGCCATCTGCTCCATTCAGGCGCAAAAGGCCGCCGAGGTGGGCGATGGGTTTTTTAACGCTCGACGGCGCGGCTCGGAAGTGCACGACCCCATTGAGCGCGAGGATGGAGAGTATCCCCGGCGCACCAACCACGCGGGAGGGACGGAGGGCGGCACGTCCACCGGCATGCCACTCGTGGTGCGCGGCTACATGAAGCCGATTCCGACGCTCATCAAGCCGCTCGACTCGGTCGACACCGCCACGGGCGAGGCGCAGCCCACCCGGTATGAGCGGAGTGACGTGACGAGTGTCCCCGCGGCCTCTACCGTTGCGGAGGCAACCGTGGCCTACACTGTGGCCAACGCGTTCCTTCGGAAGTATGGAGGGGACTCCATTCCCGCCATTCGTCGTCACGTTGAGGCGGACCGGGAGGCGTAGTCGGATCGGTGGAGGCAACCGGAGATGGGGGCAAGGGCAGACAGAGCGCGCATTCTCGCCTCCGCACTGCAGGAGGGACGAACGGAGGGCCGTCCCTTTTGCCCACGGCCCGTCGGGGTAGCAGCGTGCACATCCGAAACGTAAACGGAACGTGATAAACCTGCCCCTCTAGGTCCCGTTTGGCAAGACCCGCCGTATATCGAGCCTCAGCGGATCATATACTGAGACGACTCTCCGCATCGACAAACTGTATGGGCAACGACTCTGCACCGCACACCGACACGGCCCAGCCCCCGTATGTAGAGGATCCCGACGCTCTGAAGCAGTTCGTGGCGGCCATGCCGTCCCTCATCGTCATGCTCGACGCCGAGGGAACGGTTGTGGCATGCAGTGATCGGTGGGAGGACTTGTTTGCTCCTTCCTCCGAGAGTGAGGAGACCGACGGAACGGAGGCGCGCTCCTTTTTCGATGTCTTCGTCGATCCGGACGAGGTGTGGGCTGACACCTTCGCCGACTGTTTGGCGGACGGAGAAACGCGCCGGGGATATGTTCGTCCCCTTACGCGAACCGACGGCACGAGCTACTGGGTGGACTGGGAGGTGCGGCCCTGGCGTACCGGTTCGCCGAAGGCGGAGATTGGTGGCGTGCTCGTGTACCTCAGCGATCGCACCGGTCAACATCGGGCGGAGGTGACGCGTCGGCAGGTGGAGCAGCGCTTCGATGCGCTCATCGGCACGATCAGTGAGGGCGTGCTCCTGATGGACGACCGCGGCATCTTTCGCGACTGCAACGACGCCGCCCAGGACATTTTGGGCCGACCCACCGATGAAATCGTAGGATCCCGCTTCAATGACGACACCTGGAACGGACTCCGGGAAGACGGCACTCCGTTGCCCAACGTCGAGTTTCCGTTCTGGCGAGCCTACGTGGAGCGCGAGACGGTGCCCGACGAGGTCATGGGCATTTACCCGCCCGACGCTCCGCCGCGCTGGATTCGCGTCAACTCCCAGCCGCTTTTCCACGAGGGGCAGGACGATCCGTATGCTGTTCTCATTTGCTTCGACGACATCACCGACGAGAAGTTGAAGGAGGAGGCGCTCCAAACCTCGCGGGACCTGTTGTCGAGCGTTCTCAGCAGCTCGCTGGATGCCATTACGGTCCTCTCGACCGTGCGTGGCGAGACCGGTCGCATCGTCGACTTTGAGTGCGAGTTAGTGAACCCGCAGGCCGAAAAGCTCATCGGCCATACCGCCGATTCCCTCGTGGGCCACCGCCTCCGCCGGATTATGCCGGAGCAAGAAGAGAACGGGTTGTACGACGCCTACTGTGAAGTGGTGGAGACGGGAGAGCCGATGGAGACCGAGGTGCAGTACGAGACCGAGGAGGGAATGGCCTGGTTTCAGGTCATGGCGGTTAGTGTGGACGACGGCGTAGCGGTCACCTTTCGCAACATTACCGAACGAAAGGAAGCGGCTCAAGCCATGGCTGCGGCCAATGCGAAGCTGGAGCGCCGCAACCGCGCGCTGCGCGACTTTGCCTACATTGCCTCGCACGACCTGCAAGAACCGCTTCGCAAGATCCGCGCGTTTTCGAATCTCGTTTTGGAGGATTACGGCGATGCGGTGGACGAGACGGGACAGGACTACCTGGCTCGGATGCAGGATGCGGCTGAGCGTATGTCGCAACTCATCAACGACTTGCTCGTCTACTCCCGCATCACCACGCAGGCACAGCCGTTTGAGAAGGTGGACCTCAACCGGATCGCGAAGAACGTTCGCAATGACCTCGACCTTCGAATTGCTGAGCTGGACGGCACGGTCGAGATTGGAGCGCTGCCGACCATCGAGGCCGATCCTACACAGATTCGACAGGTGTTTCAGAACTTGATTGGCAACGCTCTCAAGTTTCACAAGCCCGATGAGCCGCCGCGCGTAGAGGTGGACGCCACGGTGGAGCCGGCCTCGGAATCTCTCCAGCAAAACGGACGACTTGCGGCGTCGTGCTCGGAAATGTGCCGGCTTACGGTGAGGGATAATGGGATCGGTTTTGAAGAAAGTTACACAGATCGTATATTTTCACCCTTCAAGCGGCTCCATGGCCGCGATGAATACGAAGGAACCGGGATGGGCCTTGCCATCTGTCGCCGTATCGTAGAGCGGCACGGTGGCGACATTTCGGTGGAGAGTCGTCCGGGGGACGGGACGACCTTCACCGTGCTGTTGCCTGTGGCCCGAGGGGAGGGCGATTCCGCTTCGGAGGGGGCCCGGTCGACCGATCCTGCGACGAGCGCGTAGTATGCGATGGACCGCGACGAACCGATTCACATTCTGCTGGCCGAGGACGATCCGGACGACCGATTGTTGACGCGCCGGGCAGTGGTGGAGAGCCGCGTCGCCACGACGTTTGCGGCGGTGGAGAATGGAGAAGAGCTCATGCGGTACCTACGCCGAGAGGACGAATATGGGGCCCCCGATCCGGCACCGCGCCCCAATCTCATTCTGCTCGACCTCAACATGCCCCGAATGGATGGGCGAGAAGCCCTTCGCGAAATTAAGTCCGACGAGGAACTCCGGCGCATCCCGGTCGTGGTGCTCACGACCTCCGAGGCCGAGCAGGACGTACTCCAAAGCTATGATTTGGGGGTGAATGCCTTCGTCACGAAACCTGTGATGTTCGACGCTCTTGCCGGGGCGATGCGCTCCCTCGGCGAGTTCTGGTTCAACCTCGCCAAGCTCCCTCCCGAGCATGACGCAGACGAATGACTACGGCTCCCACTCAACTCGACATTTTAATCATTGAGGATGATGAGGGCGACTACCTCATCACCAAGGCCCTGCTCGATCGTGCGCAGACCATTGAGCACACGCTCGATTGGGCGTCGACCTATGAGGACGGGCGGGACGCCATCCTCACAGATCAGTACGACGCCTGTCTGGTGGACTACCGGCTCGGCGCGAAAAGCGGACTTGATCTGCTCGAGGAGGTGAATGAGCACGGAGGCGTACGGGCGCCCATCATCTTTCTGACCGGTCAGGGGGATCTGGAGGTCGATCTGCACGCGATGGAGGCCGGTGCGGCGGATTATCTGTCGAAAGACAACATTGATGCCCCGTTGCTGGAGCGGTCCATTCGTTATGCGGTAGAGCGCAAGGAGGCCGAGCAGCGCATCCGCGAGCAGGCCCAGCTGTTGGACAAGGCCCGCGATGCCATCCTGGCCCACAATATGGATGGGGACATCGTGTACTGGAATAAGGGGGCCGAGCGCCTGACCGGGTGGTCAAGGGAGGAGGTGCTGGGGGAGCGAGCGCATACGTGTTTGTATGACCCCGACGAAGAAGACAAGCTGCGGCGTTGCCACGAGACGATGATGGAGGAGGGGGAGTGGACCGGCGAGCTCCACATGCGCACGAAGGAGGGCGATGAACTGGTTGTAGAAAGCCGATGGACACTCGTCCGGGACTCGAATGGCGCCCCCGATCAGGTGCTCGTCATCAACACCGACATTACGGAGCGCAAACGGCTGGAGTCGCAATTCCTGCGGTCGCAGCGTATGGAGAGCATTGGGCGGCTGGTGGGAGGGATCGCGCACGATCTCGGCAATCTCCTGATGCCCATCACGTTGGGCGTAAAGGTACTGCGCCGCCGCCTCCAGCAGACGGACGACAAGATCGACCAGGTGCTCACCATGATTCAGAAGAGCGCCGAGCGTGGGGGCAACATGGTGGAGCAAGTGTTGGCGTTTGCGAGAGGCGTAGAGGGAGAGCGGGTGGCCCTGCAGCTCGGCAGCATCGTCGAAGAGATTGAGGGCATCACGGACGAAACCTTTCCGGAGTCGATCACGGTGCGTACCGCCTTGTCCGACGATCTGCCGCAGGTTGTTGGGGATGCCACTCAGATTCAGCAGGTGCTCATGAACCTGTGCGTGAATGCCCGCGACGCGATGCCCGACGGCGGGACGCTTTCCATCGAGGCGCAGGCGGTTGAGCTTACGGAGGAAGAGGCAGAGCGGACCATCGACGCCGAGCCCGGCTCGTACGTGTGCGTGCGGGTAGAAGACACCGGGGAGGGAATGCCCGAAGACGTAATGGACAAGATCTTTGAGCCGTTCTTTTCGACAAAAGAAGAAGGAGAGGGCACGGGCCTCGGCCTCTCTACGGCCTACAGTATCGTACAGAGCCACGATGGCTTCATCGATGTGGACAGCGAGAAGGGACACGGCACCACGTTCTGGGTCTACCTGCCTGTGAGTGAGGATGCCGACGAACGTCGCGCAATTCCGGAAACCGGGGATGGGGTCGCTGCCGGAAGAGGGGAACGGGTATTGGTGGTCGACGACGAAGAGTTCATTCTCGAGACCACGCGAGAAGCGCTTCTGGACGCCGGGTACCGGGTTGTTACGGCGTCGGGGGCCGAAGACGCACTGCAAACGGTAGGCGAGGACGAGGTTGATGTGGTTGTCACCGACCTGCGCATGCCGAACATGGATGGCTTCGATCTCATCCGCACCCTCCGCGCCCAGTACCCCAATCTGCCCATCATTGCGGCGAGCGGGGTCGCGGATGGTCGTACCGACGAAGCCCTTAACGCTGGCGCGCAGGCCTTTCTTGCCAAGCCGTTTACCGCCGAGAAGCTGCAGGCAGCCCTTCACGAGGCGCTGCATGCTCCGGATGAAGCCCCGGCGCAGTAGGCCGCCCCCACGGGGCTGCGAAGAGACACATCTGCTCTCGGCGCTCACGCGAGTGCACTTTCCTGCCCGGAGTCTGCCACGAAGAGGCAACTGGAGCGGGTTTGGTCCACCATCGACCGCATGAAGTTGAAGTCCGGTCCCGGAGGCAAACCAAAGATGTTGAGGTCGGCCTGCGGGGCATTGGGCACGGCCTCTCTGAACGCCCCCTCCATCACCAGGGCGTCGGCTCCGGGCATCCGCGCCAGGTTGGTCACCGTTTCCATAAACGCCTGGGCGTTTTCGCGTTCGGACGGGTCGTCCACGACCGTGAGCAG
Organism: Salinibacter sp. 10B; assembly: GCF_002954405.1. NCBI lineage: Bacteria > Pseudomonadati > Rhodothermota > Rhodothermia > Rhodothermales > Salinibacteraceae > Salinibacter > Salinibacter sp. 10B. The sequence goes on from NZ_MQWC01000004.1 coordinate 3,531,086, forward strand.
GCGCATTTGCGCGTTCCAGTTCTGGACAAGCTTGTAGGCCGTGAGAAGGGGAAGGTCCAGGTTGCCGATGTCCATGGAGATGCTCCAGTCGGGGCTTCGGTCGTGAATCCAGATATTGATCTGCTCGCGTTGGCCGAGCCCGGCATGTGGGTGGGCGGCATAGATGAGAATCCCGATCGGCATGTCCGAAAGGTCATTGAGGATGGTCCGATAGTCCTGCTCGCGGATGTCGGAGTCGGGACAGGTCAGAAAGAGCATGTTGGGCCGGAAGAAGGCCCCCCGCAGTGCCTGGATGCCGGCGGTAAGTCCATCGGCGAAGGCATCCGCCTTGATGACGGTGGACGAGGCGAAGACGCCGCGCTTCCGGAAGGCTCCGGTCAGGTCGTTAATCTGGTCCGACAGGTTCTCCGAGGCGTGGTCGGAGGCAAGGCCCAAGAGTCGGACTGAGCCTTTCGGGGCCGCGATCTGTTCGAGAAGCGAAAAGGTGCCCCGCAGCGTCTCGGCACTCTCCACAGGGATCAACAGATTGGGCTTCCAGGCCCGCTCTTGGCTGGTTGACAGCTCGGAGACTTGCTTGGCGGCCCACTCGGCAAGAGAAACGAAGAGGCCACTCCGGACGTCGGCGACATCGGTGGCGAGCGACCGGCGCAGCAGCAGGCCGTAGAAGAGGACGACGACGGACAGAGCAATGAGGCTAAAGGTGGGGTTTACGATGAACATGGCGAACAGGCACCCGACGACCCCGAGAAGTGAAACCGTTCGCGGAATTTGGAGCAGCGGTCGGAAGCTTACGAGGCCCAGTGTCTGTTCGGTGAACACCACGAAATTGATCATGGTGTAGGTGATGAGAAAGAACATCGTTATGAGCGGGGCAATGGCGTTCAGGTCGCGCAGCATAAGGGTCGCCAGGACGATGCCGCCCGTAATGAGGATGGCGTTGCGCGGTTCGCCCCGGTCGGTGCGGGCCGCGATCCAGTCGCCATTGGGCAGGACGTCGTGATTTCCCAGCGCTTGAAGGATGCGGGGAGCACCCACGGTGGAGGCCAGGGCCGACGAGAAGGTGGCGCCCAGCAGGCCCGCGACCACCGCCGGGCCCCAGTACGCCCGGTCGATCATGATCGTATAGTTGCTCATCAGGTCCTGCGGGGATGCGGTGCGGGCCAGCCAGATGGCGATCAGGACGTAGACGACGAAGCTGACCGCAATGGCCCCGAGGGTGCCGGCGGGAATGCTACTGCGGGGATCCTCGAGTTCGCCCGACATGTTGGCGCCGGCCATGATGCCGGTCGCCGCGGGAAAGAACACCGCGAAGACGACCCAGAACGAGGTCCCGGAAAAGCCGTCCTCCGGAGAGCCCAAAAAGTCGCCCCAGAGCTGCACCTCCTCGATCGAGTACTGCATCGAGCCGGTGTAGGCGGCCACGGCGACGGAGATCAGCGATGCAATGATGATCGCCAGGATGCCGTACTGGACCCGAAAGGCCAATCCGGCACTCGCGTAGGCGATGCCGAAGATGATGATGAACGCCGTAAGGTCGACCAGCAGCGCCGGATGGTTTGGGAACATCCAGAGCCACCCTTCCCGAAACCCGAAGATGTACATCGTGACGGCCAGGGCCTGGGACAGGTAGAGAGGAATCCCGACGCTTCCCCCGACCTCAATCCCGAGGGACTGCGAAATGATGGAGTAGGCGCCGCCCGCCCCAATGCGGATGTTCGTCGTAATCGATGACATGGAAAGCGCCGTCGCCGCCGTGATGACGAAGGAGAGCCCAATGATGAGCAGTCCCCCCACGAGGCCCGCATTGCCAACAACCCACCCGGTTCGCAGATACATGATCACGCCCAAAATGGTGAGCAGCGTGGGAGTGAAAACGCCGCCGAACATGCCGTATTTTCGGTTGCTCAAGGTCGGCGTCGCGTCATCGGAGGACGGCGCCACGCTTTCCTGCGTGTCGGCTGGTTGAGAGGACGTCATGTTGGTAGCAGAGAACTGACGGGAAGCAATCGCAAAATGAAGAATGAACGGGTCTGGGGAGTGCTCCGAAACTGATCGTGGCACACGTAACCAAACCGTGGCGAAGTCGCCCGAACGCCTACTTCCTCTGGTCCGTTTGGGTACCATCTCTATCCCTTTCTCTCTTCGTTCTCACGTCCAATGAGCTGGACCAATCGTCTCGTTCACCGCGCTGACGCCACACTGAACACGCGCACCGAACCCGTTCCTGCTACTCCCGATGCCCCGCACGCTGTCGTTATTGGGGCCGGGTTCGGCGGGCTGGCCTCCGCCATTCGCCTGGGCGCCCGCGGCTTTCGGGTGACGCTCGTCGAGCGTCTGAATCAGCCCGGCGGACGCGCCCGCGTCTTCGAGCAGGACGGCTTCACGTTCGACGCCGGGCCGACGGTTGTCACTGCCCCGTTCCTCTTCGACGAGCTCTGGCAACTCTGCGGACGGGAGCGATCCGATGATGTGGAACTGGTGCCTGTCGACCCCTTCTACCTCATCCGCTTCGACGACGGCACGGCCTTCCACTACACCGGCGATCGGGAACGGATGGAGCAGGAGATTGCCCGCTTCTCGGAAGCGGACGTAGACGGCTATCGACGCTTTCTGGAGAAGAGCGAGGAGATTTTTGAGATCGGCTTCGAAGAGCTCGGGCACGTTCCCTTCGACAATCTCTCCGACATGCTTCGCATCGTGCCGGCCATGATGAAGCTGGAGAGCCACCGCACGGTGCACGGCCTGGTGTCGAAGTACATCCAGCATCCGAAGATCCGGAAGGTGCTCTCCTTCCATCCCCTGCTCGTCGGCGGCAACCCCTTTAGCACCACGTCCATCTATACCCTCATCGCCTACCTGGAGCGAAAGTGGGGCGTATGGTATGCAATGGGGGGCACCGGGGCGCTCGTAGAGGGCCTCTCCGACCTCATCGACGACCTCGGCGGCACGCAGCGCTACGGCGTGGAGGTCGAGGAGATTATGGTCGAGAACGGGCGGGCGTCGGGCGTACAGCTGGACACCGGAGAGACGGTGCCGGCGGACCTCGTGGTCTCCAACGCCGACGTGGGCTGGACCTACCGGCATCTCATCGACTCGAAGCATCGGACGACCTGGACGGACCGCAAGGTCGAGAACATGGACTATTCGATGAGCCTCTTCGTCTGGTACTTTGGCACCGATCGGCAGTACGAGGACGTGGAGCACCACACGATCGTCCTCGGCCCCCGCTACAAAGGGCTACTCGATGACATCTTCGAGAACAAAGAGCTCGCCGACGACTGCAGCCTCTATCTGCATCGGCCCACGAAGACCGATCCGTCAATGGCGCCCGACGGGCATGATGCCTTCTACGTGCTTTCGCCGGTGCCGCACCTGGAGAGTGGAGTGGACTGGCGGCAGCAGGCCGAGCCGTACCGACAGGCTGTGGAGGACCGGCTGGCCGAGACGGTGCTGCCCGACCTGGGCGACCACCTCGTCACCAGCCGCATGCTGACGCCGCAAGAGTTTCTGGACGACTACAAGTCGCTGAAGGGCGCGGCGTTCAGCGTGGAGCCGAAGCTCACGCAGAGTGCGTGGTTCCGGCCCCACAATCGGAGCGAGGATGTGGAGCACCTGTACTTTGCCGGAGCCGGCACGCACCCGGGGGCAGGCATGCCGGGGGTGCTTTCGTCGGCTCGCGTCCTCGACACGGTGGTGCCCGATCCAGAAGCGTTCGACGTCCGAACGCCTGCCGACACCGTGGCCTGATGTGCTGTTGGTTCATGTACGTGCGAGAATGAGGCGAATACCCGCTGCACAGGAACAATATGCACTTTGTGATCCGCTCTATGTCTGACTGAGTTGCTTCTTCTGCCGAGAGATCCCGATATCGAGGAATGGATCGGAATCAAAGGGAGGAAATTTCGTCGTGCGAACGCGTCTGGTAGATGCACCATGATCTTCGGAACGCGGTATAACTCCGAAAGGGGAGCAGACTGGGGCCACGCCCATGCCCACACACTCCCATACGCATAATGGCTGAACTGATTGGCAACGGCAGGACGAGTTTGGTACGTCTCTCCGCCTCAGTATGGATGATCGCTCCAACGCATCGCCACCGAACTACTACGCGCGGCTTGGCGTCCGTCCCTCCGCTTCGGCGAGCGAAATCCGCGACGCCTACCGTAAGAAGGCGCGCGAGACGCACCCCGATCGCAACCCGGACGATCCCCAGGCAGCCGAACGCTTTCAGAAGGTGAAAAAGGCGTACCAGGTGCTGCGCGATCCGGAACGGCGCACCCACTACGACGACACGCGGGCCGCCCGTCGCCGGGTCCCCAACGGGCTCACGATCAACCAGCAGGCACCGGCCGGGTGTGGAGGATATCTGTGGCGGGTGCTGGCCGGGATGCTCGCTTTTGGGGTTTTTCTCATCCTCGAAGTCATGGATGTGTGGGCCACCGATAATCTGTGGACGCTCACACTGGGGGTAGGCATCGCGTCGGGGATTGCCGGCATCATCGCCGTTCTCGTCGCATGGCAGTTCCCGGATGAAGCCACCGACGTGATGGTCCGCTTTACGCAGGACCGGGTGCTCATGCGTGCCGATGGACAGACGACATTTCGAATTGACTGGGCCGACGTGTCCGCTGTGCATCTTCGTGAAGAGGGGTGGACGGTACAGATGGTCGTTGACAGGGCGTCTGCTCGTGCACTGCGACCAGTTCCTCCGGTTATGACGGAGGTCGAGCATCGACGACAAGAGACTGCAATCTGGCTCGACCTTTCTGATACCGACGTGCCCCGCGAGGTCCTGCTCTCCTTTCTACGCACCACCGCTACCATCCCGTTTCCACATTCACGCACAGAGGAGGCAGATTCGCCATCCTCCCGGGACCGATAGTATCTTTGAGTGTCTTGGGCTTTTGCTGTTTGGGGGCACCGTCCGCAGCGAGGCACTAACTGCGTCCACGTCTCCGCGCCGTCATGCGTTTTGCGACTTTCGTTTGATCTTCCCGGAAGGAAAGGGCTGTTCCCCTTGATCTGAGAGAACGCGTACGCTATCGTATACCCTAATTTAGAACCGATTTAAATAGCGTGCTGCCGACGTCAGGCTGGCGCGCGCCCGAGCCGTACTTCTCTGATAATTTCTTTGTCCAATGACGTATTTGCGCATGACCCTTCTGATCGTCGTTCTCTCGTTTGTCGTCCAGGGGCCCGCGGCCCACGCTCAGGAGGCCGTCTTTGGGGAAGAGGTCGTTGAACCAGGCATCAAATTTACGTTCATCGCCGCCCCGAAAGATGCTGTGCAACCCGGTGCTAAGCACCTGTCCGAGAACGCAACGGACATCCACTTGGAGGTGCTTGCGGGCTGGACGGAGGATGCCGCGGAAACGGTTGGGGCGCCCGCCGGAGGATTCGTGCCCTATCTACACCTCTTTGCTCGCGTGACGAATGAGGAAACCGGCCAGACGCAAAAGATCAGCCTGGTGCCGCACATCAATCTTTCTGACAATGCGCATTATGCCCGCAACGTGGCCCTGCCGGGTGCGCCGGACGATCCGTACACGGTGACGTTCTCCGTGAATCCGCCCCAGGAGTTCGAGGTGGCCACTCACCGCGACTGGCGCCAGAAGTATGGAGATTCGCTTTTTGAGGCGACGACCGTTACGTACGAGAACCTTCAACTGGAGGAGGTAGCGAAGGCGACGCGGTAGCTCTGAGCCAGCGCGTATGTGAGTGCGCGCGTTCGTGCAAGATTGCACTCACATACGCACATACGCCCACACTCTCATACGAGGGACATGGGTACAACCATAAAGATGGACGGTTGCCTCTAACCATGCCTGCCCCGCCGGAATTTGTACTGGAAACCGGGCTTTACGCCTTGGACTTGGACGCCGCCGAGACGTTCTACGGCGATGTGCTGGGGTTGGACGTGTTGTTTCGAGAAGAGGGGCGTCACGTTTTCTTCCGATGCGGGATCGGTACCGTGCTCGTATTCAACCCGAAGACTACCCGTGTGGGGGAGACACTTCCGGCGCACGGCACGGAGGGAGAGGGGCACGTGGCCTTTGCGGTGGAGACTGACCAACTGATGGCGTGGCGTCGGCACTTTTCCGCTCACGACATCGCGGTGGAGCACACCGAACGGTGGGGAGACGGGAAGCGGTCGATGTACGTCCGCGATCCTGCCGGCAATAGTGTGGAGCTTGCCACACCCACCCTCTGGGGGACCGCAACACGTGGCGATCGGCTCCGGCAGGCACGTCCGTCCCTCGACTTGCGCACGTCGGAGTCGTCCCCCGTCGAGCAGTTTCAGAACGAGACGCTGCGGCCCGTTCTGAAGTTGCTGAATCCTACGATCCTGCGCCTCGTTGCGGCCCGACTTGTCCGGTACGGCGTCGGCTTTGCCAACATGGACCGGACGGACCAGCGGGACCGCCTCCGCAACCTTCTCAAGGAGGACGGGCGATTGAAGCAGACGCTTCTCGGCATGGTGGTTGGTCACCTCACTGACGACGAACTCACCGTGTACCTCGATCACAGAGAAGAGGTTCGGCGTCGCTGCGTGCCGATGCTTCTGGCCCGCGCGCAAGATCAGATCGACACGATTGCGGAATGGACAGAGACGTAAAAAGGGTATCTCTGCCGTTCCAGCTCCAGTGCTTGCCATCTATCCCCCATGAACCACGAATCCACGTGCCGGATGATCGGTATGGAGGACCAATCTCACGACTCTTCTGACTGATAAGTCCCGATACGCACTGTGGACATCGAAGACCGTACCGTCATTATTCCCCGCGAGGAAGAAGCTGCCGATGATCCTGAAGAGGTGGCCGTCTGGCCCCTAGTCGAGGCGGCGCTCGACACGATTGACGCCGACCCGTCGACACGAGACGCGGCTGAGGCTGCTATGGAGCACGGCGACGGCTGCGTTGTGCTTGCCAACTTTCTTAACAGCGAGGCGAAGCGGGTACACGAGATGGACTACCGCTTCAAGGTGCCCCTCGTGGTGCTGGCTGCCGAGCAAGCCCGTGAGGACGACACCGCCACCTCCATCTACGATCCCGACGAGGGATGCGTCTACTTTGAGACCGACGTCAGCCAGTTTTCTTTTCACGTCTACAAAGACTGGACGGTCGACTGGCCGCAGGTGGCCGACGAGGTGCAAGAGGGCTACGAGTGGAGTGGGGAGGACAACCAGACCTGGGCGCTTGACTGGCTCATGGACTTTCTGGATGTCCCGACGGACGACTATATGGTGTGAGTAGGGATCTGGCAGGAAGGAGGATGCCTGCGGTTGCTTCTCCCCGTCCGGCCTCCACGAGGAGACAGGGAAAAGGTGATCCCGGTCCCGTAGAACAAACGGTGGGGCCTCCAACATGCGGACTGCTGGGTATTCCCCGTACCTGGAGGATTTACGACTATTTACGTATGGGAGACACAAGTGGAGATTAGTACAATTAGGTACGTAAAATCCCGAAGACGACCGAAAAAAAAAAGAAACTCAGCTAGGGTCGAGGTCGGGTCGTTTCTCCACAGGAAAGGGGGGATATGTTACCATACGTTGAAGCATTTTCTTATTTCCGGCCCGAGGAGGACGAGCTGCCTCCGCGAAAAGCATCTCAGATTCAGCTCTATCGTCTCCTGAGCCTTCTTGGGGCGGTGCTTCTACCCGTCTTCGGTCTCATCCGTACATTCCTTACCCCGGAGGAGACCGATCCGCTTTGGGCTCGTCTCTCGATCTCGGGAATCATTGTGGGCCTGCTGATTGCTTCCTACGTCTGGAGGCGCGTACGAGAGAACTACGGGACGTGGATACAGGTCCTCCTCTACGGGATTGTCGTGTGGTCGGCCCTTCTGGCTGCGCTGAACCAATTCGCCAGTGACTACACGGTCGGTTTTCTGATCGTGTTTATGGTGGGAGGCTCCGTCATTGGCTTCCAGACACGGAAGATTGGGCCGGTTTTATGGTTCGCAGGGGTTGGGATTTTCGGGGTTGGAGCGGGGCTTGTCTTGGGTGCCCCTCCGGAGGTGAGCCCGTTGCTCCTTTTCGCGGGCATAACAACCGTAACCCTCATCGAGATCCTCACGCTCTTTTGGTGGCTCTCTTTTCAAGAGACCATTCGGCAGCAGGAGGAGCAACTTCAGACGATTACCGAAAACATTTCGGATGGTATTTATCGGTCGGCCCCGGGCGAGGGGCTCATTTATGCCAATCAGGCCTTTACCGAGATGTTTGGCTACGAGAGTGTAGAGGAAATTCTTACGGTTCGCCCAGGGGCGCTATACGATGACCCAGCCGCTCGCGAGGCTGTGCGGGCGCAAGCGCAGGAGGAGGGAAAACTTGGACCTGTGGAGGTTGAGCTTCAGCGGAAAGACGGGTCGACGTTTACAGGACGTCTTCGAGGAGCGGTCGTCTGGGACGAAGACGGCACGGTTCGGTTTTACGATGGCGTCGTGACGGATATCACCCAGCGCAAACGCAGAGAGCGAGAATTGGCCCGTCGGAAGGCCCTGCTTGAGGCACAGGCCGAGGCCACGATCGACGGTCTACTCGTCGTTGATAACGAACGAGATATTTCCTTTTACAACGAGCGCTTCCTTGAAATCTGGAACATCCCGAAAGAGATCGTGAATCGGTCTTCGACCGAGATTCCCCTCGATCGGATTCTTCTCGAAGCCGTCACTGAGCTGCTTTCCCGTCCCGAGGAATTTCGAGAGAAGGTCGAATATCTCTACGATCATCCCGATGAACGCAGTCGCGACCTCATTCAACTCACGGATGGGCGGTGGGTCGACCGATACAGCGCTCCAATCTCTGGCGAGGACGGATCGCACTTTGGGCGGCTTTGGGTCTTCCGGGATGTGGCTGAACAGAAGCGGCGAGAGCAGAAACTTCGACACGAGGCAACGCACGATGCGCTCACTGGGCTCCCGAACCGGGCCGCTTTGCACGAAGAATTGGAGGGGTTGGTTGAGCAGAAACGTCGAGGCGCTTTGTTGTATCTTGATTTGGACCACTTTAAGCAGGTGAACGACCGCTTCGGCCACGATGTGGGAGATCAGGTGTTGAGCTGCGTGGCGGATCGGCTTGAAGGAGTAGTACGAGACGCCGATCTGGTGGCGCGGCTCGGGGGGGACGAGTTCGCCGTTTGTCTTTCGGGACCAACCGATACGGAGACCGCTGGAAGAATCGCGAAGCGAATCTACGAGGTGCTCAGCACGGCCTTTGAGGTGGGAGGACAAGAGGTGTACGTGCCTCCGAGTATTGGAGGGGTTACGAGGCTTTCTCGGTTTGGATCGGTTGAGGAGGCGCTGTCCGAGGCCGATGCGGCCATGTACGAGTCAAAGAAATACTCTCGGACTGCGAGATCTTCTGACCAGCCCTTTGTCATATCGGAGGCGTCTGATCCTCGAAAGATCGACATGGAGTTTGCGACCAGCGAGAAGCCCCATTAGGTCGTTTGATCGGTCAAGAAATCAGGCTGTCGAAGGCGAGGACGAAAAGGATCGGCCTCCAGAACCGCCGGTCCTTCTTTCAGGAGGGGAGAAGGCGTTCCGTTAGCGGCAGTGCCCGGGTTACGTAGCAATCACAAGACTGGGAGGGATCCCGTCGCGGAGCATGCGGTCGGCCAGGCGGAGAAGGCGCTTTTGCTCGGGCCAATCAAGGCGCTGGGCCGCCTCGCGCGCGGGCCACCAGCCGAAGGCATCGTGCTCGTCGTCGAGGGTCGGATCGTCCGAAAGAGCGGCCCCGAACGCCGGGGACAGGTTGATGCGATCTTCTTGCCACTCGTAAAATGCGTTCACCGAGGGCAGCGACCAGAAGTGCGTAGGGGCTTGGCCGGTTTCCTCTTTCACCTCCCGCAGTCCGGTCTCCCACGCTGCCTCGTCGGTCCTGATTTTGCCTCCCACCATGCGCCACTGCCCGGCGTACTTGGTGTCCGGGGCGCGACGCAGCAGCAGAAACTCGGGGTTGACGGAGGTCTCGCGGTACGGGTACACGTCGACGACGCGAATGCTGGTCTTAGACATTGGAAGCGAACGGAGTGACGGAGAATCATTGGATTGCTAACATAGCGGATGAGGCGGAGAGTGTCGATCCGGTTCCGGCCGACGGATGGGGGACGGAGTTGAGCAATGGGGGATACTGCTTTGGAGGGGGAAGGACGTGCGTGAATCGTGAGTCATAAATAGAACACCCCCTGTTGCTGGGGGCAGTCACGCGTCACTCGTCACGCATCACGAGGCGCGCCCAGGGGGGCGAGAGTGGGCACCTCACGAATGAGAATGCACGAAAGAGATCCAAGGATGAGCAAATGTACATGTGTGGTTTCGTGCAGACGAGGAACCCGGGACAAGGAGAGGGCTTTGTGATCATGTCTCAGTCGTAATCTCTCTTTTGTCCTCATGCACCGACTCCGTCACATTGCGGTCTGGTTTCTGCTCGCAGCAGTCGTAGCGGGCGGAGTCGGGGGACCGGTGGTACACCACCTTCAGCATGCGGCGGAGAGTGCAGAGATCGCGTCCGATTCGTCCTGCCACTCGTCGGCTTTTCACCACGCCGACGTGCCCGTTGTGGCCGACGCGGCTTCGGAGGTCACGGCGCCGGAGTGTAATCTGTGTGCGACGCGGTTGCTCGTGGTACTGCCCGACGTGTCGCCCACGTCGGGCCCGACCATGGAGGGCACCGCACAAGTTGTGCTGCGGACCCACCTTGCGTCGGTTTACGTCGCCACCGACCGGACGATCCGCGGCCCCCCGTTCGTCTCTGGGGCCCGTCTGGCGTAGCCGCCGTAGTGCCGTCTGCCGTCGGATGCAGCAGGTGAGCATGTCGTGCAGAAGCAACGGCCCGTCCCCGGTGTTTGGGGACGGGAACGCAGTCGCGGGACGGTCGGCAGGGCGTGCGAGGGCTGCGCGGATTGAGGCCCCATCTCTCTACGTTCCCCCGTCCGTCTACGGTGGGGGCCTCTCCGCGTCGTCGTACCACACCCTCCCTATTTCCGATGACCCTTCGTACGGTTCTTTCGAGTATTCTTTTTCTCATTGTTCTTACCGCATCGCCCGTTCAGGCCCAGTCCACGCGCGGTGCCGTGACCGGCACGGTCACGGGCCCCAATGGCGCCCCGTTGCCGGGCGTACAGGTCGTCGATCCGGCCCTGCAGCGTGGCACCACCACCGGGGCCGACGGGCAGTATCGCCTCGACAACCTTCCCACCGGCGATCACACCCTCGAATTTCGCTTCGTCGGCTACCAGACCGCCGTTCGTGAGGTGACGCTCGACGCCGGCGAGACGCTGCAATTGGACGTCTCCCTTAAGACGCGGGTGTTGCAGACCGACGGAGTGACCGTGACCGGCACGGCTCGGGCCCGAAGCACGCTCCGTGCCCCACAGGACGTGGATGTGATGAGCACGGAGGATTTTCAGGGCCGCAACAGCGCCTCTCTCGGCAAGCTCCTGCAGGAAAACGTGGACGGTGTGTCGTCCGTGCAGACCGGCTCGCAGGCGGGTAAACCAGTACTCCGCGGCCTGAGCGGCAACCGGGTCGTGTTGCTGAAGGACGGCATCGCGCAGGAGTACTATCAGTTTGGCGTGCGCCACTTTCCTACCACCAACGCGAGTGAGGCTGAGCGCGTGGAGGTGGTGCGCGGCGCCAGCAGCATCCTCTACGGGTCCGACGCTCTGGGCGGGGCCATCAACGTCATTAGCAAGCCGGCGCCCACCACTGGTGTCGACGAGTTTGAGGTGGGCGGGGCTGCATCGACTCAGTACTTCACCAACAACAACGAGCGATCCGTTTCTCTCGACCTGAGTGCGGCGCAGGGGAACGTCGGGTGGCGCGTGGGAGCCGAGCGTCGCGTAGCCGACGACTATCACACGCCCGATGCCTCGACCTTTTTCGAAACGCAAAAAGGCGGCACCTACGGCGATCCCAAATACACCGGTGAGGTGCCGTTCACCAATTTTGAGCAGTGGAGTACCTACGGGCAGGTGGGCCTTCAGGGGGCGTTCGGGACCCTGCAACTGTACGGCGATTACTGGTCGAACGCCCACAATTTCCTGCTGCCCACGGGGGGACCGAACGACAATAATCCGAACTCGCCGCCACCCAACGGACTCGGCCAGAATCTGGAGCACAGCAACGTGGTGTTGAAAGGCAATCTGGTGTCCGACGGATTCGTGTTCAAGCCGCGGCTGAGCTGGCAGCGGTCCCTCCGGCAGTCGGGCGCACCGGGCACCGCGCTCGGCGACATCCGCGACAATGGCGGACTGGGTGGGTTCGACTACCCGCTCGACCTCAAGACCGACATCTACACCGGACGGCTGGAGGTGGCCCACCCGACGATCGGTGCCCTCAGCGGTACGATCGGGGCCGAGGTGCAGCACCAGAACGCCGATACGCGTGGTCCGGCGGAGCTGCAGCCGTCGGCAAAAACGTGGAATACGGGTCTCTTCCTGTTCGAAGACCTGGATCTCGATCCGATCACGATCTCTTTCGGAAGCCGCGTGGACGTGCGCACGGTGGAGGCGGTGCCGAATGAGCGCACGACCGACGCCGATGAGTTGGAAAATACCTACACCACGCTCTCGGGGTCTGTGGGCGCCAGCTACGCCTTCGGCGACGGGTACGCAATCGCGACGAATCTGAGCTCCGGCTTCCGCGCGCCGAGCGTGTTTGAGCTCTACGCGAGCGGGGTGCACGGCGGTGTGGCGGCCTTCCAGGTCGGGAATCCGGACCTGGGGCCGGAGCGCTCCTACAGCGCCGACTTCTCGTTCCGTGTTCGACGCGATCGGGTGACCGCCGAGGTGACGGGCTACGTCAACGCCATTCAAAACTACGTCTACCTGGAGAACACCGGCGAGACCAACACGGGGTCCGGTCTGCCGGTCTTTGCGGCGGACCAGACGGACGCCATGATCCCGGGCATCGAGGCGACGGTGGAGGCCCGTCCCCTGCCGTGGCTGCAGGTGGGCACCAGCACCGCTGTGCTCGACGGCACGGGCGACGGGCTGGGCGCGCAGGGCAGCGACGGCCAACTCCCGCTCCTGCCCTCCAATACTGTGAGCGGCTTCGCGCGCTGGATTCCTGCCGACACCGGTCCCCTCAGCAACTCGCAGGTGGAGTTCTCCGTGAAGCACGCCTTCCAAAAAGACGCCGCCGGCCGCTTTGAACCGTTCTCCCAATTCGATGGAGAGTTTGGGCCGCCGTTCGGTACGGCGTCGACGCGGGCCTACAGCGTAGTGAACCTTGAGGCGCGCACCACGCTGGACCTGGGCCTCGGCGCGCCGCTGACGGTCTCGGTCGGGGTCGACAACCTGCTCGACGAGACGTACCGCGACTTTCTGGACACCTACAAGGGATACGCCCTCTCGCCGGGGCGCGACGTGCAGTTTAGCCTCTCCACGACGTTCTAGCCGTTGAGGGAAGGCACGTACACGTGAGTGGCCGTTGGGCGACGGGAGCCCGAGCGTCCGGTTCTCGTCGCCCGTTCCCTTGCGGGATCACATGCACGTTTCGAATGCGTCTCTGCCCTTTGCTTTATGAGTGATACCCGTCCCGGTCCCTTTCCGGACTGGCAGGTTGAACCGGCCGCTCAATAGAAGCAGGAACGGCGTTCTCCCATCGTGCGCTCAGACAGACAAGTAGGACCCCAGACGCAGATTCGAACCATGACGTCTTTGCTCGCTCAGTTGACAGATCGCGGCGATTCGGTAGGACCGATAATCGCCCTTCTGGCCGGCGGAGGGATGCTTCTGCTGACAATCGTGGGGATTTGGGCCTCGCTCGGGAAACTGCTGGGCATCGGATGGGTTGCGTTTGCGGCGATGGGCGGCGGGACGTGGATGGGCATTCAGTCGGAGCGTCGATCTGCGGGAGCGACGAAGGGACAGAGCCGTCGATTGATCTGGGCCTACGGGCTCTCCAGCGGAGCGATGATTACGAGCACCACGCTGTTCCTCGTCCCCACCGCGATGTCTCATCAGGCGTCGCTCGGGGGGCTGGGCATCGCGATCGGCATCGTCCTTGGGTTTGCGATTCACGCGATGCACGTTAGCACGGAGCAGCCGGCCGGGTCCGTGCTGCCCGTGGTCTGGGAGCTATCGTTGCACTCGTTCGGGGCCGGACTCGTCATCGGCGCCGTGTACGCCGCCATGCCGGCGCTGGGCCCGACGCTGGGGGTGGCCATCGTGTCGCACAAGGCCCCTGCAGGCTACGCGGCCGCCCGGCGACTTGTGCGGCAGGGACATTCGGCGTGGGTGTTGATGGTGCCCGCATCCGCGGTGTGTATTGCAGCTCTCATCGTGGGGATCGTCGATCCGCCAGCCGCGGATGGACTTCACGCCCTAGTGTTCGGGTGCGCAACGGGCCTCTTTCTACACGTGGCCATCGACTTTTTGCCCCGGTGCGGATGGGAGGGGGAAATACACACTGTCCCGGCTTCCGAGAGTGCGGATCGGAGGGACGCGTCAGGCGAACGCGTCCGAGGGGCGCGTTGGAAGGCGATCGGGAGCACCCTGTTGGGAGGGGGGCTCGTCGTTGCAGCATGGGCACTGCTGTAGCGGGGCGTCCGTTCCCGTATGGTCCAGGGGCGCAGAGACGGGTTCTCCCCGGATAAAGGCAGTCGGGCAATCAGGAGGGGGATTCCTTCGCCTCCGTCGAAGCCGAGGCTGCTTCCTGCCGCCACGCCCGATAGTCATAGAGGTCTTGTTCCAGCAGGGCCAGGCACGCCGACACGACCGCTGCATCGTCGAGCACCCCTACGATCGGAAGTGTATCCGGGATAAGATCAAGCGGGTTCAATACGTAGAGAAGTGCGAAGACCGCAGCGCTCAGGGTCCATAGGGGCACGCGCTGATAGGCACCCCGTCGCACGTCGCGCACCAGATCGAGCAGCAGCTGTCCGTCGTCTAGCAGGCGGCGGAGCGGGCCGTTGTTCCGAAACCGTTCCTCGATTGCATCGGCCTCCTCAACTACGGTTTCCACGTCGGTGTCCGTCACAGTGCGTGCTCCGTCTTCGACGAACTCCGTATCGAGAGCATCGAGTGCATCGGTCTCATCCGACAATTCCACGTCCCGCAGCTTCCGTCGCAGGAGGCGGGCACGTGCTTTGACTTTCGGTACTACGCTGCGGGCCTGTTCCCGTACGCGATCGGGGGCGGGAAGGAATCGACGCAGGCGCGAAGAGTCGGACGAGGCGGAATCGGTCATGGGAGGGTCCGCACATCTGTGAGGTGAATCTGGACTCTGTTAACGGATCGTTAGGAAGAAAGCTCCCCACCCCTCCCTCACGGTCACCTGCACGATGCTACAGGAATGCAATCGTCTCGCGAATCTGAGGCTTTTGCTTTTACAGCGTCGCACTCGTTCCTTAGGTTCAACTACAGACCATCGGACTGCCTCCGTTTTCTTTCCCGCCTATGGCTGCTCGTTTTCGTGCTTCTCCGTTCGTTCGCCCCCTCATGTGGAGCATCTGTCTGCTGGGTGGGGTCCTGCTCGTGAACGCATGTGGGATCTCGAAGTCGACCCAGAAGACGCAATCGACCCGTACCCTTCGCCTCACGGCTCTTGATAGTACCTCAGGGACGCCCCTCGATAGTGCCCGGGCGGTGAATCGGACCCTCGGCGACACCCTTCGGACCGACTCGGCAGGGATGTTTGTGATGCGAGACATTGAGCCTGCGCTCTATGTCTTCGACGTGAGTGGGTATGGGTACCATTCGCAGCGGCACGTGTCGGTCTTGGTAGAGCCCGAGGATACCAACGCTACCGCCACGACTACGCTGTTGCCGCAGCTTCTGAGCATTAATTGTGAGGGAAGCCGGCCGTACAACTGGGACTATCTGACGGAGGAATACAAAAAGGACTCCACGCAGGTTCGCATTCAACTGATTGAGGTATTTGCGGACGACGGGGAGGTGCAGGTGCAGCCGGTGGTGGTTAACGACATGCCCACCACGACGCTCTTTCTCCCGAACAACTTCGGGGCACTCGGGCATTACGACGTGCAGCTGTATGATGGGAACAGCAATCGAATTCCGTTCCACTACAAAAATGCCCCGCCCGATCAGAGCGGTCATCGCATCTATTCGAAGGGGGATATTCTTCCCGTCGTCCCGAAGGGCACTGAACGCCTCGATCCCACGACCCTCGTCGTCGGAGATAGTATTGAGGATGGACGGACGATCTACGCCCGACTGCGCTATACCTTCTCTACCGAGGACACCTTGCAGGCCACCTCCGCGACAACATTCCCGGAGCTCAACCTGGACTCGCTCCAAGTGCCCGTCTTCGACACCCTCCGCACCGACGGTCGGGTGCGCGTGCCGGACAGTCTCGTCATCCAGCGAGACACCACCCGCATGCGCGTTGTCGGCATCGATACAACCGTAACCCGAAGCGGCTACACGCTTTTCTCAACGCTTCGAGACTCAAATGCGGCTTCAACGGCGCAGGCGGCCCGAAATATGCTCTACGTGCCTGATTCGGTGAAGACCCGCGCTCGACGCGACTCCCTCGAAGCTCGTGCTGCGGCCGACACGACGGTTCCCGACATTGATACCACCGCTGTGGGGCCCGCCACCGCTCGGTACGGCCTCCACATTGTGGATCGTACCGACCGATTGCGTCTCGACTCGCTGCTGACCAACGATGATCTCGCACAGTCCCTGGCCGGAGGACTTCCCGACCGGGATATGACGGCTGACTCGCTGCTTGCCCTGTCGGAAACTCTCCGCGACGCGTTCCTCCGCATTCCGGTGCCGTCCACAACCGAGGTCCAGCGAGGACTGGAGACGGAGCCTGACTCTGTCCGGCGCGACTCCGTGATCCTGAGCGCTCCTGTGGCCGACTCGCTCTTCCGCATTATGTCTCCGGACACGCTCTCGGAGTACGACTCTACTGGAAGCATCGCGCAGCGGAATCCGTTCCTCCCGCCGGATCGAAGTGCGCGGATGACTCCTGGAGTCGACTCCATTCCCATCGACTCGCTGCAACTTACGGTGGCGCCGGATGCCGACTCGGTCGTGACCGACACGGTGATTGCAGAAAACCTGAGTAATCCGCCTGCCCATACGTACTGGTTCGTTCCCGACTCGCTCTCGTTGCCTGGGACACAGGTGCTGGCCGTTGATCCGACCTTCTTTCGCCTCCGGGCCCGAGCGCACGTTGATACGACGACCACGATTGACGTAGAGGGACTTCTCCCTGCACGCGTCGGCAAACGCCCGCAGATTGCCTCAATAGAATACCCCCAACAAGTAATCCGTTCGCCGGCCGGAACGTATCGCTCTGCGTACTTGCAGGTGTGGAAGAAGCTGCAGTCGAATCAACTGAAACAGCAGTACTGTCAGATCTTCCCCTTTCCGCTTCGGTCGGAGTGGCGATCCACGTCCATGCATTAAGAGACTGTTTTGATTTTTGGCCGGATTGAAAATCGCAGAGGTGTTTCGCCGACCTGAGGGGACCGTTCATGGTTCGGAAGCCCCTAACACAGAGAGATTTCGACGACCTGCGGTCGTTACGCTCAGCCTGAAATGCGATCGTGTGAAATCAAAACAGTCTTAGAACGCGCCACACTGCTCCTTTCTCCAACGTGTTTTCCCGTGCGTTTTTCTCTCTTTTGCCTTGCTGGCCTTCTCTTTGTTGCGTGCAGTCCTGAGCCCCAGGATACGGCCCGGGCCCCCGCCGTTCAAAAAGATACCCTTTCCTATCATACCAACGGGGTTCCGAAAGAAGTGGCGATTCGGCGGGGCGACTCGGTTCTCGAACGCCGCACCTATCGGCATACCGGAATGCTGTCTCGTGTAGAGACCACGGACTCCGTACAGGGGTATTTCGATCTTCACAATCCGGATTCCGCCGCGGTCCTTCGGGATTACCTGCACGGCCGGTGGCGCAACCTCAACGCCGACACCTCCCGCGATCAGGCCAGTGCGTTCTACATTTTCGAAGAGGAGCAACTCACCTTTGAGAATCCGACCCGACGGCCGTTGGAATCGCTGGGGGTAACCTACAAGAACAACCGGCGGCTTCTCACAGACGAAGGAATGTCGGTGCAAGCAGACATTGCCTCCTTCGATACGGTTCGCGTCACCGGATATACCCTTATTCGCACGCTCCCTGCGGATTCCCTGTGAGTGCCTTCGGCAAAAGCGGATTGAGGGAGGGGACGGAACGTCCAGAGGGAGGGGCAAATGGGCTCACGCGAGTGTTGTAGGAGAACGACCGCCAGACGGGTGCTCAGAATTGAATCTGGACGGAAATTGGAGCAGGGGCCGAAGATGTTCCCATCGGATTCGCTTGGACGCGATCCGGCGTGAGGGCATTCCGGAATTGATGAATGAGCACTGCAAGCCCCGTTCCCAGGGCCGCGCCCACGAGTACGTCACTCGGGTAGTGTACGCCGAGATGCATGCGACTCAGAGACACGGCCGTGGCCCACACGATCCCTGGCCCAATCACGTACCACCGGGGGTGGGAAAGACTCCACGACGTGGCCAGTGCGGCCGACAATGCGGCGTGACCGGACGGAAAAGAGGTGAACCGGTCTCCGGCCGCTGGATGATGAGCGGAGCGAGCCGTGAGCGCACGGTGCACGTACGGACGGGGGCGCCCCACCGCCCGCTTGAGCCCATAGACGAGCCCGAAGGTTGCGCCCTGCGTGAGCGTGAGGCGGTATGCATCAGAAACATCGTCGCCCGCTCGTAGGAGGGCTGCTCCCCACGCCAGCGGTACGGCCCCGTAGAACACGGGATACGCAGAGGCATGCGCCCACCGGAGAGGCCGGACGACCCCCGGGTGAGATGTGCAGTACACTGCCGCGAGCCCTTTCGTGTCGAGCGTTCTCGTTTGGCGTGCCCTCTCCTCGCAGAACGGGACCGGGGCCTTTGCCGGTTGGGCCTGTCCGTTCTCTGCACTCGCGCAGAAAAACACAAGCAACAGGGCGGCCCCGCGAGCCATGTTCGACATCGATCCGGGTATGGTACGCAATGGGAGGGAGGGCGATACCGGGGGGAGGGAAACCAGTCCCGAGTTTAGGAGTCCTCGTCCGCCTCCGCCGCTTCGGTCTCCTCGTCTTCCGCCTCTTCCAGCTCTTCCATCTCCTCCTCGGAGATCATGCCGAGCTCCTTCCGGATTGCCAGCTTGATTTCCTGTCGCTCCTCCGGATGCTCTTCCAGCCACTCCTTCGTGGCCTCCCGTCCCTGCGCGATGGTCTCTTCCCCGTACGAGTACCAGGACCCGCGCTTCTCCAGGATGTCGTGCTCGGTTCCCAGGTCGATGAGCTCCCCGAGTGAGGAGATGCCCTCTCCGTAAATAATATCGAACTCGGCTTCTTTGAAAGGAGGGGCCACCTTGTTCTTTTTGATCTTCACCCGCGTCTTGTTGCCAATCACATCCTGCCCGTCTTTTACCGCACCGATACGGCGGATGTCCATGCGGACCGACGAGTAAAACTTGAGCGCGCGCCCTCCAGAAGTGGTCTCCGGATTGCCAAACATGACCCCGATCTTCATGCGGATCTGATTGATGAAGATCAACGCCGTCTTCGTGCGGTTGATGGTTCCGGCCAGCTTGCGCAGCGCCTGGCTCATGAGGCGAGCCTGCAGGCCGACGTGCGTGTCTCCCATGTCTCCTTCGAGTTCCGCCTGGGGCACGAGGGCCGACACCGAGTCGATGGCGATCACGTCGAGCGCTCCGCTCCGCACCAGCGTATCGGCAATATTGAGCGCCTGCTCGCCAGTATCGGGCTGGGAAATGAGCAACTCGTCGATGTTTACGCCCAACTGCTCAGCATAATTAGGATCGAACGCGTGCTCCGCGTCGATAAAGGCACAGGCGCCTCCCAACTTTTGAGCCTCGGCAATGATGTGGGTTGCAAGCGTCGTCTTTC
The DNA here is from genome assembly GCF_002954405.1 of Salinibacter sp. 10B. NCBI lineage: Bacteria > Pseudomonadati > Rhodothermota > Rhodothermia > Rhodothermales > Salinibacteraceae > Salinibacter > Salinibacter sp. 10B. The sequence continues at coordinate 3,550,962 of NZ_MQWC01000004.1, forward strand.
CCGACGACTCCGGGCCGAAGATCTCGATGATGCGGCCCCGGGGAACTCCTCCGACGCCCAGTGCCGAATCGAGGGCGAGAGATCCCGTGGGAATTGCTTCCACCTGCCGGTTCGGGTCGTCACTCAGCCGCATGATGGATCCCTTACCGTGCTCCCGCTGAATTTGCTTGACGGCAAGGTCGAGTGCTTTCTCTTTGGCTTCCCCGTTTTCGTCTGACATATCCGAGTCGTACGTCTAAGTGCGAAGGGCATACGGAACCGGACGACCGCTCCGGCCGGGTACGGTGTGGACTTCTAAGACACACGCTGACCCTCGATTCTAACGTCCAGTCACGAGAGACGAGCGGACCGGGGCAATAACCGGTCGTTTGTGTTACACATATAATGCACACGTGATTCCCCGGGGCGTTTCCGGTTGCTAAAGGTCTTCGATTTCAGAAAGGGCGCTAACCCCGAGCTTCTTCTTAATTTTCCGGTACGTCTCCCAGTCGATGAGAACGGCGTGTGGCTCGTTGTTCTTCTGAATGAGCACCCCGCGCTTCGTCTCCCGAACATGGGTAATCAGATTCGCCGTTTCGGCTCGAAGCTCGGTAATGGTAGCAATGGAATCAACGCCTTCAGTGTTGTACATGGTCGGTGGGAAACGGTGAGGGAAAGGTATTGGCCGTCGAACGGGTTCCTCTCGCTGTGTGGATACAGCGTGCATGCACGCTGTCGGCGACGGAGAGACCTGGGACGGGAGAGGAGAAGGGAGGCGTCGCGCTCAGACGGGATAGACGCAACCGATTGTTTTCCCATTTGGATCTCTTGAGAGAGAACGCAAGGGGGAAGCGTACGATCCCGCTTTCGTTCCCAAAAGAGGGGCAAAATTTCATTTCTGCACCTCCGTCCATTCCGTGGCAAATCCCCATCACAGAAGAGAGGCCAAAGAACAGTAGGTTCGTCTTGGGAAAGGAGAAGAGAGACGCAGAGAAATCCGTTACTGAATCAACTTATTGTACTCGGTGGAATGAGAGGGGTCCACCTGCGTCAGAAGATTATACGCTCGATTTTGTAGGTCGCCGTCCGCAAAAATCGCGGTGAGTTCCTGATACTTCGTTGCAAAGAAGAGGTCGAGGGGATAAGACCCGGTTAGGGTCTGATTCAAATCCTGAAGCGATTCTACCACCTCCAGCACCACACCCCTCGCCTTTTCAGGTTCTTGTACGAAGCGGTCCAGGCCCTGAAGGTGGTAGCGGTAGTACGCCCGACGGAGGGGCTGATGGCGTTGGGCCAGCAGGTCGTTGATGAGTTGACGACGATTGCGCTGATTGCTGACGGACGACCAGCCGGGGTCCCCACTTCCTTCGGCTCGGTTGGCAATCCGCCGAGCAGTCTCGAAGTACGGCGTGCCCCCGAGTTCACTGAAGGTATCGTAGTCGTAGCCAAGAATGAGGTACGCGTAAAAGTCGAGAACAGACGTAAGGGCGTTGTACTGCTCCAGGTCAAAACTCAGTGAGGTACCGCGTCCGTATTCGAAGCGCCACTCCGGGTCGTTCACCCGAATGACAGTGGTTGACTGCGAGGTGCCGTAGATGGGACGTCGGGTGGTGACGACGAGGCGAGACCGAAACTCCGATAGACTAATCGACTCCAGGATGATAATTTGCATCGAGCACACGATCTGTTCGTGTGCCAGAAATTCCTCGTCCGTCCAGGTTTGGGTGTTCATGTACTCCTCGATGCGCCGCTCCAGGTCATCGAGAAAGGAAAATTCGGAGCCACTCAATTGGGACCGATCGAGCTGTACCTGGCAGGACAACTCTTGCGCAGCGACCGGTTGGAACGCTACCACTCCCCCAAAGAGAAGCACTGCAAGGCCAAACCATCGGATTTGCGTCAGCACGGATCGTACCCCCTGGTGGAAACAAGAAAAGCGCTGGCGAAACAGAGGACCGATGCTACCTTGCGGTTCTCCTCAGGTTTCTCACCTTGACATTCGGATCACCTTTTCTAAGGTTTAAATACAGGGTTACCTCATTCTTTTCTCTTTTGGGGAGGCCGACAATGGTCGATCCTCGACAAGTTTCAGCGGGCGACTTCCAACTCTGCTCGCTCTTGTTGCACGGACGCGCGCCAGGGGACACGGCGGCTCAGGGTGGGCTGGAGGCGACATGGCCGGACGTGAATGTGCAGCGTTGATCACGACGGGTCGGGCGAGGGCCTCCATTCGGGGGCGTGTGTACACGGTAGGGGAGGGATGCACAATCGTTCTGCCGCCGCTCTTTTCGGCTCGATTGTTTTCGCCAATGCCTTTATCCCTTCGGCTTCTTCTGATCGGGGTAGCAATAAGCACCGTTCCGGTGTTGAGTTTCGGTCAGTCGTCGTATGATCTCTACGGGAGTGCCCGGGCGGATGCGCTCGGGTACAGTACGACGGCCGCCCCGTCGGCTCTTGGGGTGCATGCCAATCCGGCTGCTGCAGCCACTCGGGACCGGTCCGTGGCGAGTTTTTATGCCCGGGAGGGCTTTGGCCTGGCGGCGCTCCGCTACGGGGCCGCACACGTCGTTCGCCCCTTCAGTTGGGGGGCGCCGTCGGCTGGTATCAGTACGTTCGGGTTCGAGGAGTACCGCGAAGTGCACCTGAGCGCCGGATATGCACGCAGCGTGTCCTTGGGGACCACCCGTTCTCTTCATGCCGGAGCTACAGTGCGATATCATCACACCTCGATCGCGGGGTACGGAAGTGCCGGGGCCGTGGGGCTCAATGTTGGACTTCTCGTTGCGCTGCTCCGGTCGCTCCATTTCGGGGCCCATGCGACAAACGTAAACGGGGCCCACGCGGCGAATATGACTCTGCCCCGCACACTGGCCGTGGGGATTCACTATCGGGCGCTTGACCATGTGGCAGTGCTCGCCGACGTGTTTAAAGAAGATCGCTTCCCGCTATCGGTGCGTGGGGGAATTGAGGTCTCTCCCGTTTCTCCCCTCGTACTGCGGGTGGGCGTTACCACAGTCCCCGTTCGCTTCATGGGAGGCGCCGGCCTTCGGCTGGGGCCGCTCCATGCCGACATCGCCGCCGAACAGCACCGGGAGCTGGGGTGGTCGCCCTCTGCTTCCTTGCGGGTTCAGTGGTAACGGACGCTCGTTTCGTGTATCCGCCGCTTTTTTTGCTCCCATGCTTCGTGTCCTCGTATTCAGCCTCGGATGTTTTCTGCCCGTAGTCATTCACGCACAACCGACCGCCGACACTCTACAATCGGATCTCCGCGCCGACTCGGCGGGCGTGTACGATGGCCTTCAGCGTGTTCTCGACGAGCAGCGCTTGGACACTGAAACGACGAGCCGAGCGGTCGAGGCTCTCACACGCCTTACCCGCAATCCCCTGGACGTAAATCGGGCGTCTGCTTCGGAGCTCAGTGCCCTTCCCCATCTTTCCCCGGCCCTTGCCCGTCGGATCGTTCGGTATCGTGTTGAGCACGGGTCTTTCGCCTCGCTTGATGCGCTTGCCGAGATTCCGGGACTGAACCGTTCATTGCTCCGCGCCGTCCGTTCCTACCTCACTGTTGCCTCCACCAATGCTGACTCAGTCGGCCCCTATCCGTCGCCCCCTCCTCTGAATACGATCGTCTCCAATCTCGAGCTCGACCTTCTGCAGCGAATGACTCGGGAGCTTGACCCCGGACGTGGATTTCAGAGTGACTCCGCCCACACGACATTTCAGGGATCACCGGTCCGTCTGACTACCCGTGTCCGAGTCGGCTACCAGCGACGCGTACAGTTTGCGCTTACGCTTGACAAGGATCCGGGAGAGGCACTCCGCTGGCAGCCGCAGACGGCCACCTACGGCTTTGATCACATCACTGGAAATTTCGCCTTGCAAGACATTGGGCGGTTGGAAACCTTGGTGGTCGGCGACTTTTCGGCTCAATTCGGACAGGGGGTAGCACTGTGGCGCGGGCTCAGCTTCGGCAAGGGGCGAGATCCAGTATCGCCCCTCATTCGCAGCGGACGGGGCCTCGTTCCGTACCAGTCCACCGCCGAAAACCGATTCTTCCGGGGCGTGGGGGCCACCGTTGCTCTCACGCCCTCTCTTTCCGTGACTGCGTTCGGTTCTCGTCACCACCGCGACGCCACACTCGATTCGAGTCGGGTATCAACGGAAGAAGCAACGGGACCTCCTCCAGCACGGACCCTTTCGGTAGGGGGACAACATCGCACACCCGGGGAACTGGCGGGAAAGGATGCGTTTGGGCTCACGACCGTCGGCAGTGCGTTCGAATACCAGACCCCCAATCTTCACCTCGGTCTGGTTGGATACCAGAGTCGGTTCGACCGCCCACTTCGCCCGCCGCCCCAGCCCGATCAGCGGTACGACGTGTCCGGTACGCAAACGTCCATGGTAAGCGCCTTTGCAACAACCTTTGTGGGGAATTACACGCTCTTCGGCGAGGTCGCCCGCGCCCCGTCTGGGCGCTACGGCGTCCTTGCGGGAGGATCTCTGGACCATGAGGCCGGTGTCCAGGCGCTCCTGCTGGCCCGTCGGTTCCCGAAAGCGTTTCATGGGCTCTACAATTCCGCGATTGGCGAGAGCGGGTCCACCCAAAACGAGGTCGGGATCTACACCGGCCTCCGCTTGCGGGTGTCCGAGCGTTGGAGTGTGTCCGCTTACGTAGATCAGTATCGCCATCCCTGGCTCCGCTTTAGCGTACCCCGACCGTCGAGCGGGATCGACACGCGAGTCGTGGTGGAGTACGACCCGCGCCCTTGGCTTTCCACCTCTGTTCAGGTGCGGGCCGAGCAGGAAGAAAAGGGGACGGAGCGACGAGGGCCAAATGGGCGTCTTCTGTCGGCAGTCCAGCCCGAAGAACGGCAGTCGGTGCGTTGGCACACAGAGTACACGTTCAGCGATGCCCTTACGCTTCGGACGCGTCTCCAGGGGACGCGTGCCTCCACGTCGGCTGCGCCCTCGTACGGAGTGCTTCTCTACCAGGGACTTCGTTTCCAACCGTTGCCAGCTTTACACTTTGATGCCCGGGTCGCATTTTTCAATACCGACGGCTTTGCGGCTCGTCTTTACGCCTACGAACACGATCTGCTCTACAGCTTCTCGGTGCCAGTGCTGTTTGGGCAGGGGCAGCGGTCGTATCTGCTCGTGCAGTACGAGCCCACATCCTCCCTGACCTTTGAGGCAAAATACGGCGTGACCTGGTATCCACATCGTCGAACAATCGGCTCAGGACTGAACGCCACCGACGGTCCCCGTGTACGAGAGCTTCGTCTGCAGGTCCGATGGCAGATATGAGCGTGCGCTGGGAATCTGAGGGCCCAGATCAAGATTAGATGCTTCGGGTGTCCTGGGGAATGATGGAGGGTATAGTCTACGTGTGGAGGACGACCCCGTGCTGGTTCAGTCCCATCCGCATGCGTCTGTCTGGTGTACGAGAGTGAAGGGGATACCGAATCCCTACTGCAGACCTCCGGTGGAAGAAGGTACGGCGGAGCAATACGCAAACCCCTCTCGTGTCGTCGGCACTGTCAAGGAGGGCTCCAGAAGCGCCGGTGGACTGTGACGTTACGAGTTTAACCGCAGGGGCGACACACCGTGGCACTGGGTTTTTCGTTTCCTGAACGGTCAATATCCTCTGTGTAGCGTCGTTGGAGTTCAGCGACGCTACAACGGGGACATCTCCCTCGTCCGGCGGATAATTTTGCAATCCTACACTCCAAAGGTGGTGACCACAACTGCGAAATGAACGTTGGGGGTCGCTTCTTCGGGAGGGGATCTACGGCACAGGCGGTTCTGTTTGCACCCCGGAACTGGCGCTCTTTTCTTAGAGGCACACTAGCTCTTCGTTGTTCTCTCAACCGTATGAGCTTTTCCGTCTCGATTGCTGAGCGCGCCCGCCCGTTGGAGCAGAGCGATATTCGGTCCGTTACTCAGCGCGTAGAGCGAGCCGGGGGCATCAATCTCGGGCAGGGCATTTGCGACTTGCCCACCCCCCAGCCCATCAAGGCCCGCGCGCAACAGGCCATCGCCGACGACCACTCCATCTATTCGCATTATGCCGGCATCGAGCCGCTCCGCCGGGCCATCTTGGAGAAGGTGCAGGACGAAAACGACCTGCCCGCCAGTTCGCCAGAGGAGGTAATGGTTGGCGTTGGGTCCACCGGCTGCTTCGTCGCGGCGGCGTTCACTCTGCTGGAGGAGGGGGATGAGGTCGTTCTCTTCGAGCCGTTCTACGGATACCACCGAAATATCCTGGAGCTCACGGGGGCGACGATTCGGTACGTGCCCCTTGGAGGGCCTGCGTCTACGTTCGACCGAAAACGGGTTGAGGATGTGCTCACGCCAAAGACGAAGGCTGTTGTTGTGAACACGCCGGCCAATCCAAGCGGCAAGGTGTGGACGCGTGAGGAGCTTGGTTCCCTTTTGGACCTGATGCAGAAAGAGGATCTCGTGGCCATCACCGATGAGATCTACGAGTACATGCTCTACGATGGGGCGGAGCACGTATCCCTGGCGAGCCTGCCCGACGCCTACGAGCGCACCATCACCCTCTCGGGCTTCTCCAAGACGTACAACGTGACGGGCTGGCGGCTGGGCTACGGGGTGGCCCCGGATCCCATCGCTGAGAAGATGGGGCTCATGAACGATTTGCTTTACATATGCGCCCCTCGGCCCCTCCAGCACGCAGCCCTCGCGGCCTTCGACGAGATGGGCGACGACTACGTGGCCGAGCTGCAATCGGACTACGCCGAGCGGCGCCGATTGATGTGCGAGACGCTGGAGGACATTGGGTTCGATGTGCCCTGGCCCGAGGGGGCGTACTACGCGCTGGCGGATTTTGGGGATCTTGCCGAGGAGCGGTCCGGATTTGCGGACGACGAGGCGGCGTGCGAGACGCTCGTCCAGGAGGCGAAAATTGCGAGTGTCACGGGGCGGTCGTTCTACCAGAACCCGGCTGATGGGAAGTACCAGCTCCGGTTCTGCTTTGCCAAGGAACTGCCGGTGCTCCGGCAGGCCTGCGAGCAACTGCGGGCAGCATTTGGGTGAGGGCAAGGAAGGACGAGTGGGGAACGGCGAGAGGTAAGGCGGTTTTTATTTCGAGACAGAGTGGTTGTGGACGATACGTATCGAACCATCAACGGCGAGGGGCAGGCAGAGCTCAAAGTAGAGGGCTCGCGCTTTGTGGCAGAGATATATCCGGTGGAGACGCGAGAAGACGTAGAGGCCCACCTCGAGGTCGTGCGGGAGCGGGAGCGCAAGGCGTCCCACCACTGTTTTGCCTATCGACTGGGGAGAGACGGCGACGACTTTCGTTACGATGACGATGGTGAGCCGAGCGGGACGGCCGGGCAGCCGATTCTTCGCCAGATCGACGGACGGGACCTCACGAATACGCTCATTATTGTCACGCGCTACTTCGGCGGGACGAAGCTGGGGACGGGCGGTCTCATGCGGGCCTACGCGGATGCGGCCGATGCGGCGCTCGAACGGGCGACGATCGTTGAGAAGGTAGTACGGACCCCGGTGCGGCTCCGCTTTACTTACGACGATACGGCCCCGGCGCGTCAAGTGCTTCAGCACTTCGATGCAGAGGTGACAGACAGTGACTACACGGACGTGACCGAGTTAACCGTCGGCGTGCGGGCCTCGGAGGTGGAGGCGTTCGTCGAGGCGTTTCGGAATGGACTGTCTGACCGGGGCGAAATTTTAAGCGTCGGAGAGCATGAGAGCGAAGCGTGAGCGAGTACGCTCCCGCGCGTCCTCTCGCCCATTCACTTATACTGCTCCATCGCGGCCACGGCCAGCTCGTCGGCCATGTTGTTGAGTTCATTATCGGCGTGGCCTTTGACCCACACCCATTCCACGTCGTGCCGGTCGGCCTGCTTCAGCAAAGCCTTCCACAGTCCTTTGTTTTTCACGTCGTCGTTGGAGGAGGTCTGCCAGTTGTTTTCCTGCCAACTGTCGAGCCAGCCCTGATTGAAGGCATTCGAAAGGTAGGCACTGTCAGTGTGAAGCGTGACGGAGGTGGGCTCGTCAAGGGCCTTCAGGGCTTCGAGCGCAGCGGTCAGCTCCATGCGATTGTTGGTGGTGTGCGGCTCGCCACCGGTCAGGCGCTCGGCGTCCTCGCCGGCAATGACGATGGCGGCCCAGCCGCCCGGGCCGGGATTGCCGCTGCAGGCGCCGTCGGTGTAGATGGTCACGTTCTTCTTGGACATTGTGCAGGGGGAGGAGTCGTTGAGTAGGGGACGTTCTCGTATGAATGACGTCGCGTAAGGCGTGATACGTGACGCGTAGGTATCTGATCGTCGAACGACCACGGTTCACGAACCACGGATCACGCTATGATCCACGAGGGGCACGCTCATTGGGTTGGGCTGTCGCATGTGGCGGAGCATCAGGCCGTGGGGATCTGGGATTCCCAGCATCGGCACGCGCAATCTACGGGGTGGGGCGAGGGGCGTCCACCGTTTGTCCGGAAAGCCGTCGTGAAAACGTGTAGGGCGAGGGACGCAGGTGTGGAAAAACTTTGTGGAGGCGCCCGGCGTACGACATATGTTGTTGACTTTTGGATAGAGCGGAGTGACGAATGCAGTTTTTGGATGAGGTCGACCTCAAAGTGAAAAGTGGCGACGGGGGGAAGGGCGTCGTCACGTGGCGAACGGAGAAGTATGTGCCGAAGGGCGGGCCGTCGGGCGGGGACGGAGGGGATGGTGGATCCGTATACGTGGAGGCCGACGAGAACCTCTATACCCTGATGGACCTGAGCCACAACAAGAACGTCTTCGCTGGGGATGGGGAGCCGGGGGGGCGCCGGGAGCAGACCGGGGCGTCGGGCGAGGATAAGGTGATTCGCGTGCCGCCGGGGACGGTTGTCAAAGAGACCGACTCGGGGATGGTTTTGGGCGAGGTGATTGAGGACGGACAGCGGATTTGCGTGGCAAAGGGCGGGCAGGGCGGACGCGGCAACGCTTTCTTCAAATCGAGCACGAACCAGGCGCCTCGTCACGCCCAGCCGGGGGAGAAGGGGGAGGAACGCCACCTCACCTTCGAGCTCAAGCTGATGGCAGACGTGGGGCTCGTCGGCTTCCCGAATGCCGGCAAGAGCACGCTCGTCTCGGCCATCTCTGCGGCGGAGCCCAAGGTGGCGGACTACCCGTTCACCACCCTCACGCCCCAGCTGGGGATGATTTACGTGAGCGACTTCGAAACCTTCGTGATGGCGGACATTCCCGGCATTATCGAGGATGCCCATGAGGGAAAGGGACTTGGCCTCCAGTTTTTGCGCCATATTGAGCGCACGTCCGTTCTTCTCTTCGTCATTCCCATCACGTCCAAAGACCTTCACGACGAATACGAGCAGCTTGTGCACGAACTCGAATCGTACGAGGCCGACCTGATGGACAAGCCCCATGTGATTGCTCTCTCCAAGGTCGACATTCTCGCGCCCGACGAGCGCGAGCTTTTGCCCGATGTAGTGGCGGATGCTTTTCCCGACGACGTTCCTCTTCTTCCCATTAGCGCCGCGGCCGACATTGGCCTCGATCAACTCAAGTATACCCTCTTCGAGCAGGTCAAATCCGTACGGTCGCACACTTCGCCGACCCCAACTGAGGCATGAGACTGCCCCTCGATTCCGACGACCCCTCTCCTGATCTCGACACTTCCCAAGAACAGCGCGCCCTGATCGGGCTCTCCCTCGTCCCCGGTGTGGGGGCGACGCGCCTGCGGGCGCTTCTTGCTCACTTTGAGGCCCCGAGTGCGGTCTTTCGGGCGTCGCGCTCTGCCCTCGAACGGGTGGACGGGGTGGGTCCGCAGACCGCCGAGGCCATTCTCACGTTCGAGGACCGCGCAGCGGTGGAGCAGGAGATGGGTCGGGCCGACGACCTTGAGGCCACACTCATCTCGCCGTGGGACGATCGGTTCCCCGACCGACTCCGTGAGATCTACGATCCGCCGGCCTTTCTCTGGATGCGAGGCACGCTGCCGGAGGAAGCGGCGCCAATGGTGACGGTCGTGGGCACGCGCCGCTGCACCGACTACGGCCGGGCACAGGCGCATCATCTTGCGGGAGCGCTGGCCCGCCGCGGCTTCACGGTTGTGAGCGGATTGGCCTACGGCATTGACGCTGCCGCCCATAAGGGGGCCCTCGACGCCGGGGGGCGGACCCTGGCTGTGCTTGGCTCTGGCGTGGGATGTATTTATCCTCCCAAGCACACGTCGCTTGCCAAACGGATTGCGGAGAGCGGGGCTGTGCTGTCGGAGTATGCTATCGACGCGGAGCCCGACGCCCCGAATTTTCCGGAACGCAATCGGATTCTGAGCGGACTCGCCCTCGGTACGCTTGTCGTCGAGTCGTATGCAGAGGGTGGGGCTCTCATCACGGCGCGGCTGGCGTTGGAGCAGAACCGGGAGGTTTTTGCCCTCCCCGGAAATGTCACGAAAGACTCCAGTCTCGGAACGAATCGGCTCATCCAACAGGGACACGCAAAGCTGGTGATGGAGATCGAGGATCTGTTGGAAGAATTGCCGGATCTGACGGTGGAGACGGCGGAAGACGTGGATGCAGACATGGTGGCTTCCGGTACGAGGCCGGACCCTGCCGAAGAGTTGGAAGGACCCGAGCAGGTGCTCTACGACGCCCTCTCCGATACGCCGATGCACGTGGATGCGCTCTGTGAGGAAACGGGGCTCGACCCGTCGACAGCACTCGTGTCCCTGCTAGAGTTGGAGTTTAAAGGGCTTGTGCGGCAACTGGCGGGCAAACAATTTCGACGCGCCTAATCAGCTTGCGGAGAAGGGGCACAAGCCATGATGAAGAGCGGGGCATGGCCATTTTGTGTAGGAAAGCCGGTTTTTTCGTGGGCACGAGTCTTCCGCTTTTTCGTCATGATCACTGGCCATTCGGCTCTTTGATTTTCTGCGGCTGCAGTTGACCGTCGGGGGGACACGTTGGGAGGCCTCCGATGAAGCGCAGGCCCGATATGAGATCGACAAGCATCGTAAGAAGCGGGACGACCCGGACGGAGGAACGAACGCTGGGCGCAGGTGCCCGTGAAAAGAGTCCATTGTCTTCAAATAATGGTGTCCCCCGATGACCGTCGATGAGCTGCGTGCTCACTTTCCCCATACCGACCACCGGACATACGTTAATCACGCGGCGGTGAGTCCCATGAGCCGCCCCGTAAAAGCAGCCATCGACGAGTATGTGGCCGAGCGGCACGGGGCGGATCCAAATGCGCCCATTGCCAACTTTGAGGCTTTTCAGCCGCTCATGGTAGAGGGCAAAGAGCGGGCGTCACGGGTGCTGGGGACCGCACCGGAGCAAATCGAGTTCATTCCCAATACCTCAACCGGCCTCAACGTGCTGGCTCAGGGACTCGACTGGACGGCAGGCGACCGCATTGCACTCCCGGATGGGGCGTTCCCAACCAACGTGTATCCCTTCTTGAATCTGGAGGAAGAGGGAGTCGACGTGGATTTTGTACCGACCGATGAAGGTGCCTATACGCTCGACGACATTGAGCAGACCCTACGCCCCGAAACGCGGCTTCTTTCGGTCTCGTGGGTACACTTCCTCTCCGGGTTTCGGGCCGACCTAGAGGCGATCGGCGAGCTGTGCGACGCCCACGATGTCCTGTTCTGCGTCGACGCGATTCAGGGGCTCGGGGCCCTCCAAATCGACGTGGAGGCAGCGGGAATTGATTTTCTTGCGGCGGGGGGGCACAAGTGGCTGATGGCGACGCAGGGGATTGGCCTGCTTTATTGCGACGCGGCGCTGCAGGATCGGCTCCGGCCGCCTACCGGCTGGTTGCATGGGCCGGTTGACTGGGAGCACCTCGATCGGTATGAGTTGACGTTTCACGACGATGCGCGTCGGTTTCGCACCGGTACGCTCAACAGCGTCGGGGTGGCAGCGTTGCATGCAGCTCTCGGCCTTCACCTCAACGCTGGGCCGGCCTGGTGCGAAGAACAGGTGGTGGATCTTTCTACGACCCTCGCAACGGAGTTGGCAGAGCGCGGACTGCGGCGATACGGAACGTCCGATCCCCAGCATGCGAGCGGCATCGTCACCATCGCTCCGGAGGAGCCCGATGCACTGTTTGAGCACCTCGCGGCTCACGACATCACCGCGGCTGTGCGGAACCAGAAGGTTCGGTTTGCGCCCACGTACTACAACAACGCATCCGACCTGCGACACGTCTTGGATGCGGTCGATTCCTTTCTGTGATCAAAAGCCATTCGCCGGGAGGCGTAAAGCCGCATTTTCGGCGGTTTGTCGCCGGAGCGGACAGGGGGAGCAGGCAGGGGGCTACGTTACAGACGCGGGGGAGGGTTCGTCCGACGATGCCGTCAGCGTCTGAATCCAGCGGGCGTATCCGTACGAGTCGTCCGGCGAGAGGGAAGGAGGATCGCCCTGGCCGAAGAGATGATTCCCCATCTGCTGCAACGTACCGGGCAATGCCTCCGGGCGTCCTTCCGCCTCCATGCAGATGGACCATGCCTGATGCCCGTCCGAACGAACCTCCGTCAGCTCAATCTTGGCCTCGGCCGGGTCCGATTCAATCATGTGGTCGAGGCGGGCGGCCTGTTCGTCGGGCGCGATTTCGAGCCGGAGGCGCTGCTTGTGGACCGGCACCCAGAGGCCGGTGGGGTCGTCTTCGAAGAGGTCGTGATGCTGTTCGACGGTGGGGAAACTCCACTTTACCCAACGTTCCTGCACGCCTTTTACGTTGTCCGCAAACGTGATGGGCGTGCGGTCGCCCATGCGGTGTTTGGTTTGCACCTTGCCCTCGCGGAGCTTCACGTTCATCCCTGGGTCGTTGGAGACAAGGTAGAGGTCGGTGCGGGCCGATTCGGCCTCGGCACCCAGCGAGTGGATCCAGTCGACGACGGCGTCGGGGGGCGCACCGTCAACGAACCAGCGTACTTCGAGTGTATCGTCCATGGAGCGTACAGTCGGTGAGAGCGTGAGGGAGGGCTACAGAGTTCGGTGTTGAGCATGGGCCATCAACTGCTCCTGAAAGCCCATGGCCTCGTCGGGGGTGGTGGGAACGCGCTGCACGTACCGACCGCTGGCCTTCAGGTCCCAGGCCGAACGCCGATCGGTAAGAGCAGCGTCGAGGAGGTCCAGCAGGCGTTCCTTGTGTTGCGGCGCTTTGACCTCCACGATGGCCTCCACGCGATCATTCAGATTTCGACTCATCCAGTCGGCACTGCCAATGTACACCTCCTCCTCTCCATCGTTGCCGAAGTAGTAGATGCGAGTATGTTCCAGAAAACGGCCCAGAATGCTCGTCACGCGAATATTTTCGCTGTAGTTTTCCAGACGGGGACGTAAGAGGCAGTGGCCACGTACGATGAGGTCGATCTGCACGCCGGCCTGGGAGGCCCGGTACAGGTGCTGGATCATTCCCTCATCGTTCAGTTGATTCATCTTCGCGATGATCCGGCCCTCTCGTCCTGCGGTCGCGTGGTCAATCTCACGTTGAATCAATTCTTCGAAGCGACGCCGCATGTTTTGGGGGGCCACCAGAAGCTCGCGGTAGTGCTGTTCCGGGGCATAGCCGGTGAGGTAGTGAAAGAGGTTCGTGATGTCGTAGCCGACATCCTCGTTGCGGGTGAAAAGACCCACGTCGGTATACTGTCGGGCCGTCTTCGGATTGTAATTGCCGGTGCCGATGTGGCAGTAGGTCCGTGGTTCCCCGTCCTCCTGCCGGATGACGAGCGTAACCTTCGCGTGCGTCTTGAGCCCGACGAGGCCGTACGCCACGTGCACACCCGACTCCTCCAGCATCCGCCCCCACTCGATGTTGTTGGCCTCGTCGAATCGGGCCTTCACCTCCACGAGCACGGCCACTTGTTTGCCCTGCTCTGCGGCGTCGACGAGGGCGGCCACGATGGGCGAGTTTTCGGAGGTGCGGTAGAGCGTTTGTTTGATGGCGAGCACCTGCGGATCGTCGGCGGCCTCTTCTACAAACCGCTGCACGCTTTCCTGAAAGGAGTCGTACGGGTGGTGCACCAAAATGTCGGATTCGCGGATGGCGGCGAAGATGTTGGGGTAGTCGGCCGTTTTGCCCTTTCGAATGAGCGCTGTTGGGTCGCCCTCCCGGCGGAGGCGAGGCGGGACGATCGGCTCCCACGGCGTGTATTTATGCTCGGGAACGTCGAGGTCCGAGAGGGGCATGCAGTCGACGTGACCGAGGAGGCTTTTGGTCTCGTACACGTCCCGGGCGGCAATGCTGAGCTCGTCCGTCAGCAACTGCCGCACGTCCGTCGGCATGCCCGGCTCCACTTCGAGACGGACGACGGGGGCAAACCGGCGTTCCCGAAGCTCTTCGGAGATCATCTTCAGCAGGTCATCGGCCTCTTCTTCCTCGCGCCGCATGTCGGCATTGCGGGTCACCCGAAAGGCGTAGGCGCCGGTAATCTCCATCCCGCGAAAGAGATCGGCCAGGTTGTGGGCGATGACTTGCTCCAGCGGGACGTAGTGGTGCGGCTGTGACAGGGGCACCCACCGATTTCGGTTGGAGGGCACCTTCACGCGAGCAAACTGGTCCTTGTCGCGTCTGGGATTGTGGAGCGTAACGGCGAGCGACAGGCTCAGATTGGAGAGGAAGGGGAACGGGTGGCCGGGGTCGACCGCAAGCGGAGTGAGCACCGGAAAAATATTCTCCTGAAAATATTCGTCGGCCACTGCCTGCTGGGAGGGAGATAGGGCATCGTAGTCGAGAATGTGGATGCCGGCCTTCTCGTGCAATCGGGGAACGAGCGTCTCGCCCCAGAACGAGGTGAGCCGATCATACAGCGGAACGACGGCGTCCCGAATGAGGCGCAACTGCTCTTTCGGGGTGCGCCCGTCGGGCGAGGGCTTCGTTACGCCCGCGGCAGCCTGTCGCATAAGTCCCCCCACGCGCTTCCGAAAAAACTCGTCGAGATTTCCTGCCGTGATGGCGACGAAAAAGACGCGCTCTAGAAGCGGCGTTCGGTCGTCGAGGGCCTGGTGTAGCACCCGCCAGTTAAAGTCAAGGGTGCTGAGTTCACGGTTGAAATAGAGGTGTGGATGATCGAGCGCAGCCCGAGGGGGGACGTCGCGCTGTTCGACGGAGGGAGGGAAGGTGGCGCCCGCTGAGGCCGTTGATTCGGAAGGCGAGGGGATGGGGGCCGGGTTGGAAGGCGTCCCGTCGGCGGCAGGAGCGGAATCGGAATTGGAGGACACGGTCGAGCGAGGGGCGCTGAAAAAGGGGATTCGTTCCTCTCAACGAACCGATGTGAGTTCTGGGTTCCGCCTGGGGAGAAATACGCGGTTTCTCATTCGTGCTGCTGATTCGTGGGGCAGCGGACAATGGCAGGACATCGTCTTCGATCACACATCCGGACAACATTCAATACAACGCCGTACGTCGTTTGGAGAACCGCATACGAACTGGTATTATGGACTCGTCTAGAAAAGTGCGATCGTGCAGCCTAATATCGTCTATCGAAAATGATTGGACACTTCCGAGCTCCATTTCGTAAGGAATGCGCCTTCGTTGAGGACGGCGTCCTTCCCCACTCCGATGCGGGGGCTCCACCGGAGGAGGTGGGCACTCGAAATCGACTTGGAGCCCCTGGCGATGAGGATACTGATCCCCGGAATGAGGGTAAGATGGGCGTGCCTCGAACCCATTTCTGGCTATCAGCGTCGCTCTTGGAACGGTAGGTAGCATGTGTGTCCGGCACCACACGCTAGAAACGGTCACATATGCCATTCACCTATCGAAAAATGAATCCTAAGAGGGAGGGACGAATTCACGCGCAGGCGGACGGGCGGAGGACGCGATAGATCACTAGAATCCATTCGAGGGGACGGCTTTACTTTCCTCGCTTCAAGGGGGAAGGGTCGAAAAGGTCGACCATCAAGATGAAGAGGGAGATGGCGCAAAACAGGCTGTACGGACCGATCTTTTCTACGCATGTACGTTTTCCGTAATCTGGTTGAGTGGCTCGCTGTCACGAGGGGGCGATGCGTGCGGGGGATGTTGATGTGTGGGGGGCTCCTTCTTTGGATCGGTACTCTGGCCCCGGTCCAAGCGCAGCAACCGCGGGCCTACGGGGTCACGTACCGACCGGATGTGGAGTATCAGGTATGGGAGAGCGACCACTTCGACCTCATTTACCAGACCGGCGCGCAGGACATGGCGCGACGTACGGCTGCCGCACTGGAAGAAACGTACACCGGAACGGACTCCCTGGTTGGGCTGGGGGCGGACCTCCACATGCCAGTCATCATCAACAATTTCAACGATCGGTCCAACGGGTTTGTCCACCCCTTGCCGTTCCGGCAAGAAATTGAGGCGCCCAGTATCAAATCCGACGCGCTGGTGGCCCGTGCATCGTCGTGGCCTGCCGTCGTGGGGCCGCACGAGCTGGTGCATGCTGCCCATGCCGAGGTGGAGGCCGGCATTGGAGTCGGCGGACTCATCGGATTGTTTGCACCGGACGTGGCCCGGACCCTCAACCTGCTGGCCCCGTCGGGGTTCATCGAAGGAGCGGCAGTATACCGGGAAAGCCGGATCGATTCAGAGACGGGACGGCTGAACGCGCCTCTTTTTCAGATGAAGATGAAGGCGGCGATGCTTTCAGACGATCCCTGGAGCCTGACGCAGCTACTAGAGTCGCCCGCCTACACGCAGCCGTTCGATCGCCACTACATCGGGGGAGGACACGCCTTTGAGTACTTGGCCGAGCACAGCGATTCGGCATCGACGGAGTTTTTCCGAACGGCGGTGCGATGGCACAATCGCCTTCCCTTTTTTGGGCACGGCGTCTGGTTGGGGCTCAGCACCGATCAGTTCCCCTATCAGCTGAGGCGCGAGATGCAGGCGGCATTCCGCAAACAATATCAGGCCGAACTTGATCGCCGGAAGCCGTTTACGGCCCATTCTGTGGTGTCCGGAAAGGAGGGGCGAAATCATCGCCGACCGTACTGGGTGACCGACAGTACGCTGGTGGCCTACGTACACGGGTACGACGTGCGACCAGGATTCTACCGCATCGATGCCCAAACGGGCAGGCGCACGCTCATTCGAGTACAGACGCTTACAGAAGATCGGGCCTACAGTCTTGGGGCAGACTCCTCGTCCCTCCTTGCGGGCCGATACGTGCAGGATCCACTGGTGTCTCGGCAAGAGATTGCAGAAGTGGAGCGTGTGGATTTGGCGGACGGCTCGGCGACGCGTCTGACCGATGGGGCACGGGCCTTTGCGCCCGCCGCGGGCCCCGGACGCACCGTGTACGCCATCACGAACGATGGTCCGTTTACGCGGTGGATACGGATCGGTGATAATCGGTCCACGGACATGCTTACCCCGAAGAATGCACGGAGCATCCGGCAGGTGGCCCCGTCGCCCCAAGATTCGACCATTGCGGTGCTAATAAATGAGAAGGGACGACAGCATCTCTACCGTGCTCGTCGTCCCCTGAGCCCTTCTGCTCACCTGCGTCCCTGGATTGGATTCAAAGACGCGGTCATTCATGATGTGAGCTGGGGACCGGAGGGACGGTATCTGCTGTTTGCGGCCGATCCGAGGGGGACATCCAACGTTTTTGCCTACGACACGGATACGGAACGCCTCCTGAAACTGGCCAACGTCCGGTTCGGGGCTTTGGAGCCCTCGCTCTCGCCCGACCGCTCCACGCTCGCGTTCGTCAACTATCGGCATGAGCGCCACGATCTGGTGCAGATGGCGTTCCGCCCTGACTCGGCGACCATCGTACCAGACTCGCTCTTCTGGCGGGGAGCGGGCGGGGGAATGCTCATTGAAGACCGGAGGTTCACGCCCCATTCCTCATTGGATACGATCGAGGCGCGGCCCTACGCCGCCTGGCGCCACCTCGCCCCTCGAATGGTGTATCCTGTGCTCGCCGGGGAGGGGAACGACGAGCCGCTGCCGTATCTGGAGGAGCCGAATCGGACGGGGCCGCTGGGCGCAGGCGTTGGACTCGGGGTGCAGGGGGCTGATCCGCTCCGACGCTGGGCGTATCAAGGCACCGCCTTCTGGCAGGCTGATCGGTTGTGGGGGGAGACCCGCGTACAGAGTGGCTCGTTTCTCCTGCGTCCGTCCCTCTCCGTCTACGACCGGCCCTTTACGGCACTCGTTCGGGGCCGGCAGGAGACGTTTCTCGCAGGCGTTGAAGAGCGGGGCGGAGCCATCGGAATGCGGCTTCCGGTAACTCTACGCTCCAATGTGTATCAGACGCGATTCCGTCTTGGGGTGACTGCCGACGTGCGCCAGACCCAGCTGTTTGGGGGCCGGTTCTCCGAGCCAACCGACTACGCAACCCGAGCCACCGTGAGCCCCCGGGCCGTCTTCGGGTATCGCCTCCAGCAAAATCCGCGTGACCTTGTGCCCAACACCGGCGTTGTGCTTGGGCTCCAGGGAGAGGTGGATACATGGACCAGTGACGGAGAGGGAAGTCGAGGGATGGTCGCCACAGTGAACACCTATCTTCCTTTTCTTCGATCTAGCCATACCGGCATCCGACTGGGCGCACAGATGCTCGTGCAGAATGAGGCCTCGATTTTCAATACGAGCTCGTTTGTGCCTCGTGGGTATGACGGACTGAGTGCCGGGTACTCGTTCGAGAATCAAAACGACACGTTTCTGCAACTGGAAGCGGAGGTGACCCAGCCGCTCTGGTATATCGACGACGGGTTCACAATCCTTCCGCTCTACGCAAAATCCCTGTCGGTGTATGGCTTTGGAGAGACCCTTGGGGCGGTGGGGAACGAAGGGTGGGGCCACGCCCTCTCGTCCGTTGGGGGGGGACTCCGGCTCGAACTCCGCGTGTTCTACGGATTTGGGCTGGATCTTCGTATTGGCGCTGCTTATCGTCCTCAGACCAACGACGTGGTGACAATTTATCGGTAGTGGAGGTCTGGAACGGCGTTTGTAGATACAAGTCCGGAGAATGTGTCGTAACGTCTGCCCGCCAGACTCGAAGCCGGAGGCGTTGGGACACGAAAACGGGTGAATGCGTCGAACCTTCTCTAAGGCGGAGCGTTCGCCCTTTGTCCACGCCAAGTCGAATTATTCAGCGCCATCCATCTTATGGAGAAGGAAAAGCTGACGTGCAAGACCTGCGGATGCGAGAGCCTGCGGCCCATGCAGGTAGTGTTCGACGAAGAGGAGGATCACGAGGTGCAAAACCTCCTCGGCGGCGAGCAAGAGTCGCGTTTTTACAGCTGCCAGGTCTGCGGGGACAACTGGCTGTCGGTAAAGGAAAAGACGGCCGACGGAAGCTGCACCATCACGTTCGTTCACCAGATGGGCACCTCCCCGGTTCTGAAGCGAGTGGCCCACATGGACAACCCGGTGATCGTCTCGGACGACAACGTGGACGAGTGGGAGTACTTCAAGGGCGATAAGCCGGTGGCCGAAGAGGAGTGGCAGAACACTCTGGACGACCGTCGGGAGACCCTGAAGGCGACGTGCATGAATTGACATATCCCTCTCTCCTTCTTGAGAGACCTTTGCCCGGAGTGATCCTCACTCCGGGCATTTCTATGAATGTCTACTTCGGCGCAAGGGTCATCTCGATCGCCTCTTTAAGATCGGCTCGCGTAAAGGGCTTGCTCACGTACTGATCGAACCCGGCCTCCAAGAAGTCCTCCCGATCGCCCGGCATGGCGTAGGCCGTCAGGGCAATCGCGGGCACGTCTGCCATATCGTCACGTTCGCGGAGAAGGTGAAGAAGATCCGTGCCGGTACGCTGCTCGCTGAGGTTGATGTCGAGGAGCAGGGCATCGAACGAGTGATCGTCGACAGCCTCAAGAGCCGCATCCACTCCTGGCACAACGACAACCTCGAAGGACTTCTTCAGCAGGTGTTCTAGAAGCAGTTGGGTTTCGGAGTTGTCTTCGACCGCGAGAATGCGGGGCGTCTCTGCTGCACTCATGGAAACGGAAAAACGGGTCTGAAAGCCAAGGCGTCGAGCGCACGTACCCAGGCGAGGGTCAACTCGCCTGAGGGGAGCTGCTTCGTCTAAGGGTAGGAAAGAATAAAAGCAGTCCCAGTTTCAGAACGAGACGGGGCGCGCGACTCTTCGCAAAAACTAATACGGCTGGTGCGATCGAATCAGCGTATGATTCCTTTGCGACGTAAGAAAGAATGAGCTTGCGTTTGCGGCGGTGCACATATTTCACACTATTGCCTAAGCCGTCTTGAGGCTCTGACCATCGAGAAGGGGAGGGTCAAGCCAAAGCGACAACCAGTACCGTTCTCACGATTTGAGAATTATCACATGCCATTCCAGTAACACCAGCTGAGCGCATTCTTGCGAAGAGACACGCACCCACGCAGACACAGGCAGAAGAACCACTGCTGCCCATGGTATTGAGGGAAAGTCTAAAGCAAGAATCGAACCGACATTTCTAAAAGAGGACCCGCATGACACGCGCCGTTTTTCGGCCCAGCATACTGGACTCTTCTGAAGATTGGTGCGGGGAGAGCTTCGGCTCGGAACGCCATGCGGTTTGGCACTTTGAGAGGAACGGATTTTCTTTCTCGCCGCCCACGCTCCACCATGTCTGCCCCTTTCAATTCTACTTCTTTTCTGCGAGATGCCCTCGATCTGGCCGTTGAAAATGTCGAGTCCGGCCTCGGCGGTCCGTTTGCGGCGCTCGTCGTAGAGGACGACACGGTGCTGGCACGGGGGACGAACCGAGTGACGACCGTCCACGATCCCACGGCCCACGCCGAAATTACGGCCATCCGAGCGGCTTGTCAGGAGCGCGGCCACTTTGAGTTGGAGGGTTGTACTCTCATTTCGACCTGTGAGCCCTGTCCCATGTGCCTGGGCGCCATCTATTGGGCGCGGCTTGACCGCGTCGTTTATGCCGCTACCCGTACCGACGCCGCACAGGCGGGCTTTGACGACGATCACATCTACCAGGAGATCGATACGCCGCCTGCCGATCGCCGCATTCCGATGACGCAGCACTTGGAGACGGAGGCCCAGCGGCCTTTTGAGGCTTGGCGCGACTACGAGGAGCGGGTAGAATACTGAGAATGCGTTGTGCTATATTTCGATAACATATGCATCTCTCTCCAACCGAGAAAACCACCGTCGCTCCAAAGCTTGACTTGGAGCCCATCCGACGTACGGCCAAGCGTTAATTGGGCAGCCAGGTGGGCTCTGGCAATCTAGATTGCCTAGATCAAGTCTGGCCATCTAGATGTCCAGGAGCGACGATGAAACTGTTTTGGGAAGGAGCGTGCGTGTCGGGCATCACACAGGACAGGACCTATGGCACAAGCCGATCGAAGGGAACAGGTATAGCTCCCTTCGACTGCGGGCATCGTGGGCTGGCATGCGGCGGTCGTGCCCAATCGGCATGGGAACGTCGACATGGGACCGGCGCCGTGCTTCATCGCAGTCTCGACAAGAGACGCGGGAGCTGCTGCACGCTGCTCTCTTCCACGTAGGTATGTTCTCTGACAGGGAGGCCGGGGCACCGGATCGATTTTTTTCCTTTGCGACAGAAAAAGCGGTTCAATTCACCTTGTATTGTTTCGGGGTAACACTTAGCCTGTGAAAGTAGCGTCATAATTTCCATTCGTACGCTGGTGTTATTGAGAAATCTCTTTTTGCGAGACACAAGCATCAGTCGTATTGCTGCCTGTCCACAGGCCTCGACTTGGGTATCTTCTCTCGGTTCTCACTGAGCCGCTGCTGGTTACTGTTGATACCAGGAGGGGACGGAAGGGAGGAGGGCCTCTCGCTGGAAAGTGTTGTCGGTATCGACAGTGCGTTCCCCTTCGGTTACGAAGAGAAACGAACAATCTGAACGGACGCCCTGCCTCTCACTTTTTGCACTCACGATAGTCCGAATGCTTATGCGTGTACGACACACCCTTATTCTCTCTCTTCTTGCCAGTCTCATTGTGATCCTCGGCGCGTGTGGAACCGGGCAGGAGGAATCCACGAATGCGTCCTCCTCGGCCACGGCAACCCTTCCCCTCACCGAACATCCGGACACAACGGGCTGGGATCTGCTCTTCCAGCCCGACTTCTCCGACGCCATACTGGATACCGCGAATAGCTGGACCATGGAGGAGGGGGTCCTGGTTGCAAACGATCACAGCACCATTTGGAGCGACACCACCTACGGGGATTTTGTCCTCGATTTTGAGGTGCGCACGCCCGACGGTACCAATAGTGGGGTGTTTTTCCGAACGGCCGACCGGGCCGACATCCTCTCGGCGCTTGAGCTACAAATGTACAACCCGCCAGGGCCGGACGCGGAGGCCGACTCTGCCCATCGGTACGGGGGCAAAAACGGACTGGCCGCCCTATACGACTTGAAGGGACCGACGGGAGGGACTCCGAAACCGGCCGGTGAGTGGAATCGCTTTACGGTCACCGCACGCGATTCCATGATCTATGTGGTTATGAACGGCGAGCAGGTCCACGAAGTGAACCTCAACAACTGGACGGAGCCCGGCCTGACGCCCGAAGGTGAAGAGCATAAGTTTGACCGGGCGCTCATGAATCAGGCCGAGAGCGGTCCCATTGGGATTCAGGGAATCCATAGCGAAAATGAGGTGTCGGTCGAGTACAGAAATCTCAGAATCCGACGGCTTGAGGAGTAGCCTTCTGGTCGGGGCCAGGGGCCGTGCCTCCCCTCTACGTGAGGTCAAGACGTGCGGGGCGAGTACCGGGCGCGCAGCGTCAGGGCGAGTTGTCCCACCACAAGTGGGAGCAGACTCATAAGGGCGATAATGCCCCAACCGGCCGCGGAGGGGGGCTCGATGGCGAGGACCGCTGCAATTGGGGGGACGTACGTTGCCACCAGCAGAAGTCCGGTGCAGAGGGCAAGCGCTCCCCACACATACCCGTTTCGGGTCACGTCATTTCGGAGCAGGGAGGCCTCCGGGGGGCGCATGTTGAAGACGTGCCAGAGCTGACCGAATGCCAGCGTAAGAAACGAGATCGTAACGGCCGACTCCCCCGACAGCCCCAGGCCCCGGGTGGCCCAGAACAGGGCACCGAGCACCGCTCCGGCGAACACTGCGCCGTACCCTGCAATCCCGATCCAGTGCCGTCGTTGCAGTACCGGCTCCGAGGGAGGACGGGGCGGGCGACGCATGGTGGAGTCGTCGCCCTCACCGACGCCCAGGGCAAGAGCGGGGAAGACATCGGTCACCAGGTTGAGGAAGAGAATCTGTAGAGGGAGAATGGGAAGTTGGGTGCCCAGAATTGTTGCAA
The DNA here is from genome assembly GCF_002954405.1 of Salinibacter sp. 10B. Taxonomy (NCBI): domain Bacteria; kingdom Pseudomonadati; phylum Rhodothermota; class Rhodothermia; order Rhodothermales; family Salinibacteraceae; genus Salinibacter; species Salinibacter sp. 10B. The sequence continues at coordinate 3,574,200 of NZ_MQWC01000004.1, forward strand.
GGCCCACCACCGCCACTTCGCCTACGTTGCATGACATGAGGTAGTAGACGAACCGTCGGATGTTGCGGAAGATCACCCGTCCTTGCTCTACTGCGGCGACGATGGTGGAGAACGCATCGTCCTGGAGGACCATGTCCGCTGCTTCCCGGGCTACCTGGGTGCCACGCTGCCCCATCGCGATGCCAATGTCGGCTTTTTTCAGGGCCGGGGCATCGTTCACCCCGTCGCCCGTCATGGCGACAGTGCGGCCCGCCCGCTGATGGAGCTCAATCAGGTCCAGTTTTTGGCTTGGAGAGGCCCGGGCAAAGAGGCGCGTGCTGAGTTGACGGTGCCGTTCCTCGTCGTTCAGTTTCTCCGGAACCTGCAGGTCGCGCCCGTGGATGACGGGGGCTTCGGCATGGTCCACGAGTCCAACTGCGTGCGCAATGCCCTGGGCTGTTGCGGGTTGGTCGCCGGTAATCATGACGACATCGATGCCGGCAGAGCGGCACTGCTCGATGGCCTGCTGTACGTCGTCCCGCGGCGGGTCGTAAAGCCCTACGAGGCTGAGAAGGGTCAAATCTTCGTATGGAGAAGCAGTCGGGTCGTCTACCGTTTTTTGAGCAAGGGCGATGATCCGTAGGCCTTCCTGGGCCATTGCTTCGTTGCGCTCCATCCAGCGGGTGCGAGCCTCATCGTTGAGGGGCACCGGGCCGTCGGGGGTTGCTTCGTGTGTGGCCGCGTCGAGCACCGCTTCGGGGGCCCCCTTCACGGCGACCCGATGGCCGCCGTTGGACGTGTGCACCGTCGCCATCATCTTCACATCTGCGTCGAATGCCTCCTCCTCCACTCGCGGCCACTCCTCATCCAGTGCGTCGGGCGTAAGGCCGGCGTCCGTCCCGGCCCGCAGCAGAGCGACCTCCATGGGGTCCCCTGTCCCGGTGTCGGACGCGGAATCGTAGGTCGCACTCGTACAGAGCATGCCCACCTCCAGTACTGCGCGGAGGCGTTCGTCGTCCGTTGGGGCAATCGGGGCCTCGTCCCGTGTGAACGTCCCGTCTTGTAGATGAACGGTTTCGTCTCGGAGTGCCCACGACTTCACCGTCATCTGATTTTCGGTGAGCGTGCCGGTCTTGTCTGTACAGATGACTCCTGTGGCGCCGAGGGTTTCAACCGAGGCGAGTCGCCGAACGAGGGCGTTGCGGTGGGCCATGCGTTGCATCCCGCGCGCCAGGGCGATCGTTGCTACGATCGGCAGCCCTTCGGGAATAGCCGCTACGGCGAGCGCCAGTCCGGTTTCAATCATCAAGACCCACGCCTTCCCCGACAGCACGCCGCTCAGCGTCACGCCCACGATTACAAGCATCGTCACGCCGATCAGCTTGCGGCCCAGCTCCGCCAGCCGCTCCTCCAGGGGCGTGGCCTCCGACTCTGCCGTTGCTACGAGTGTCGAAATTTCTCCCAGCTCTGTTTGCATGCCCGTTCCCACCACGACCCCGAGTCCGCTTCCGCGCGTGAGAGCGGTGCCCTTGTACAGCATCGAGGCCCGTTCGGCGAGGGGCGTGTCCTCGGGCACGGGCTCCACTTGTTTGTCGACCGGCACACTTTCGCCGGTGAGGGCCGACTCGTCGACCTGCAGTTTCGAGGCCTCCAGCAGCCGCACATCTGCCGTCACGACATCACCTCCTTCCAGCACAACAATGTCGCCGGGCACGAGCGATTCCGCGGAGACGATCTGCGTGTCGCCATCGCGGCGAACGCGGGCATCGACGTGGCCCAGCTCACGCAACGCCTCCATCGACCGTACCGCCCGCAGCTCGGTTCCGAATCCAATGGCCGTATTGATGACGATAACGACGACGACAGCCCAGGCCTCCAGCACGTCTCCTGCCAGAAACGCAACAATCGCCGCCGCTCCCAGCAGCGCGATAATAAGGCTTTTGAACTGATTGGCGAGGATCGTCCATGGGCTCACGGATTCGTGTCGACGGAGCTCATTTGGGCCGAACTCCGCTCGACGCTGGGCCACCTCGGAGGGATCGAGTCCCGTTTCGGGGTCGACCCCCAGCTCACGAGCGCTTTCGTCTCCGGATTGGGTCCACCAGGCCGACGCCGAGGAGGGAGGAGCAGAAGTCTCCAGGGAGGAGTCGTCCGTGATATTTTCCATTGGGCTTCTCATTTTTTCAGTCGCAGAAGGGAGACAAACAGGAGTTGGGAACGTGCAAGCTACGGTTCCTAGGAGCAGGAGAGTGCTCTTGCAGGATCGTTCGGTCGCCTTCGTTTAGAGTAGAATTTCCCGCTCATGCCCGAACTGGTTATTGTCGCCGCCGTCGCCGAAGACAATCGTGTCATCGGCAACGATCGAGACTTGCCCTGGCACATTCCGGAAGATCTTCAGCATTTCAAGGACCTCACGACGGGCCATCCGCTGATCATGGGGCGTCGTACGTTCGAGTCCGTCGTGCACCAGTTCGGCGGTCCCCTGCCCGACCGGCGGATGATCGTGCTTACCACGCAGGGCCCGATCGACGAGTATCCAGAGGTCGAAACCTACGCCTCGATCGATGCGGCGATGGAGGCGGTGTCCGACACAGAGCTTGTATTCATTGGGGGAGGAGAGGCCATCTACCGACAATTCTTACCGAAGGTTGATCGGATGGAGCTGACGCTCGTGGAGGGCGAGTACGAGGGCGACACGTATTTCCCTCCATTTGAGCACCTGGTCGGGGACGTCTTTGAGGAGACGGCCGTGGACCCGCGCGACGGCTTTCGGTTCGTGACCTACGAGCGGGTGGACACCGAGGAGGACGGGTCGTGATCGCGTCCGTCGGTGCCAACGGGCTCGCGGGCAAAGAAGGCCTCGATGCGGTGGTGTTGGCGCTTGGCGTCATTGTAGCCGATTTCGAGAAGGCGTTGCAGATAGCCGGGTTTAAAGAGGAGCATGCTCAACCAGTCGGATTGGGGGTCGTCCTGCCACTGGACGGCCGAGAGGAGCGTGCCCATTGCGCCCCCGATGTTCACGCTGTAGTCGTTGGCCAGGGCGCCGAGGTCCACGGAGGGGCGCAGGACGAGAAGATCGATGGGGCGAAGGCGGCCGCGCTGGTCGGGGCGGAGGCGACGCACCAGCCGATTGATGCGGCGGAGGACCGCGGCGTCGTGTTCAAGCACGTCCAGCAGCAACACGTTGGCGAGGATGCCCGCCATTTGGAAGAGCGACGGGTAGGCGGCGGTACGGCCGGAACGGGTGGCCTCGGCCCGAGATCGTTCGTAGCGGGTCGAGATGACGAAGAGGCGGTCGGCGCCGAGATGCACGGCGGGGGCAAGCGGATCGAGCATGCGGAGGCCCCCATCGCCGTACCACGCCCCATTTAGCCGCACGGCGGGAAAGACCATCGGAAGGGCGGTGGAGGCCATCACGTGATCGAGGCCGAGTTCGGCGCGTCGACCTACGCGGTTGGGGCGTTCCCAGCTCTGGATGGAGCAGCCCTGCACCCAGGTGACGGTCTGCAGGGTGGCGTAGTTGGAGGTGGAGATGGCCAGTCCACTCAGCCGTCCCGAGTCCAGATTTTCTTGCACGCCCGTAAATTGCCCCTGCCCGTCGGTTGGCAGTCGCTTTTCGAGATAGTTTCGGAGGGGCGTCGTATCCAGAAGGGTTTGCTTGGCGCTTGGCGTCCCCTTTAGGAGCGATCGGCCCATTGTCCAGAGCGAGCGCGGCGTAAACACGTCGTCCATCGTGAGCTCTTCCCAGTACGACGTGAGGTCCGCGGTCCGTTCGGCCCACGGCGCCGGGTCGGCAGCCAGGTGGGCGGCGTTGATCGAGCCGGCCGATACCCCCGTCATGAGGGGCACGTCGGCTTCCGGGAAGGCCTCGCCCACGTAGCAGAGCACCCCGGTTTGGTAGGCCGCTCGGGCCCCGCCCCCACCCAGCACGAGGGCCGCCGATGAACGTGATGGTGGTGACAGTGTAGCGGTCCCATTCTCAGACGAAGATCCGTCATTCATTGTGATCGAAAAGCCCCAGGCAATCGCGCATCATGTGAAATATACGTTTCCTTACACACCTAGAGGACGCGCACGTTCGCCCAGACTTCAGACCGAAGGGGAGATTCGTTCCGCCTGGTCGGGAAATCACGACGTATGCCAGCGATACTGACGCAGGATCTTGGCGTCGCGGGTACGCTTCATGACCGTATTGCACTTCTCGCAAACGAAGTCGACTTCCTTCACGGGGGCCGAAATGCCGAGCATGAAGAAGAAACCGGCGTTCCATCCATAGCGCGGCTTGGCCGTCACCCGAGGATGGGAGAGGTCGTGGCCACATCCACAGGTGATCATCTCCGCCTTGTCAATGGCGGACTGCTTGGTAGCCGTTTTCGCAGTGGAAGAGGCGGATAGGTCGGCCGGGTCCGCTGGTTCGCCCACGCCCCCATCCCTCGGAACGGCCTCCCGGTCCTCAAAATCGTCGTCGCGCCACCACGGCTCCGGGTCTTGGTCCTGAAGTTCGGGTTCGTGCTCAAACACATATCGATCGGCCGACCATGGACCGCTCCCAAAGACGAACACCACCCCGAGAAGGAAAAGCACGAGCGCCGAAAACTCCAGCGACTGGTTGGCCGACAGGAGTCCCTCCTGCAGGTGGACGAGGAAGACCGCTCCGATGAGAATAGGGATTTGGGTAAGGGCCGCTAGGCGGGTGAGCAGGCCCGCCGCGAGCATGAGACCCCCAAACAAGTGGGCAAAGCTGACGTAGTGTGCGAGCGCCGCCGAGGCCATCGAAAACTCCGAGAGATCGACGAGTGTCTCCAGCCCCTGCGACGCCGAGATAAAGAGAATGCCGCGGACGAAGAGGCCGATCCCGAGATAGATTCGCACGAGGTCGAGCACCACCTCGCGATTTTCATCGATCCAGTTGATGAGGGTTCGGTAGCGTAGCATGACGGGGCGGTTGTTTTAGAGGACACCTGCGACCGTAAGGCGTCTCTCGAACCGATGAGTGGGAGCTGCGCGGGAGAAACACCCGAGAGTGAAGTTGAGAAACGCCGTAATGCTGTATGGAAACTTATGCTTTTCTATGAATGGGCCGTGAATCGGTTGCAGGGTTTGGGGGACTGAGGGGGGACAGTGGTTTTATCGTTACACTTTTTCTTCACGACAAGAGCGAAGAGGTTTTTGACGGGACCACGTTCGCAAAAACAAACGCCGACCCGGTTCTTACAAGAGGGGCAGTAGTCCTCGACTTGTCAGGCTCTCTGATCTCTATGCCGTCCGCTACGACGCTTCTACCACGCCTTCCGGATGCTGCCCGCGTTTGGGTTCACCCCGCTGCGGCTTCTTTACCCGATGAGACGCAGAAGGCCGTCCGCAATCGTCTAGAGCGCTTCGTCGACGAGTGGACGTCCCATCAGCAGAACGTACAAGGGGGCGTAAGCATCCTCTACGATCGTTTCGTCCTGCTGGCCGGCGCGCGGACGGACGGCAATGATCCGTCGGGCTGTGCCATCGACGATGCTACGCGCGCCGTGGATGCCGTAGCCGAGGATCTGGGAATAGAGTGGGTGCCGTCCCTCCACGTGCTATACCGGACGCAGGAGGGAGAGGTGGCGGCCGTGCCCCGCTCCACCTTTCAGGAGCGAGCAGAGGCAGGCACCATCACGACCATGACGACGGTGTTTGATCCCAGCGTCACGACCCTGGGGGCGGTGCGAGACGGGGAGTTCGAACAGCCGGCGGGACAGTCGTGGCACGCGAACGCCTTCTCGCTTCCGGAGCCAGCGTAGGTATTCCGGGGCCTTCGACCGACCGCCCTTTGCCTGAATCCTCTCTGTTTTCTACATGGCTTTGTTGGTGAATCCCTGGGAGGCCTTGATGGGCTGGTTGGCCCGGATGGATCCGTCGCGCCGCGAGATCTTTCTGGCGAGCCTTGCTCTGCTGGTGCTCTTCGCGATTGGGACCACCGGGTATGCCCTTCTCGAAGGCTGGTCCGTGATGGATGGGCTCTACATGACGTTCATCACGCTCTCCACAATCGGCTTCCAGGAAATCCATACCCTGTCGGATGCCGGGCGTTTGTTTACACTTGGGCTCGGCATTACGGGCATCGGGCTCCTCACGTTTGTGGTCGCCCGGTCTGCTCAGCTCCTCCTCGCCAGCGAACGCCTCCGCGAACGCCAAAATATGAAGCAAATCAACGAGCTTTCGGATCACTACATCATCTGTGGATACGGCCGCGTAGGACAGCGGCTGGCCGAGGACCTGATGGCGGCGGACAAGCCCTTTGTCGTAGTCGACATCTCCGACGAAGAAATCGCCGATCTTCGGGACAAGGAGCATCTGTACGTTCAGGGGAATGCCGAAGAGGAGGAGATCCTAAAGCAGGCCGGGCTCGATCGGGCCCGCTGCTTGATCCTGACACTGCCCGAGGACAGTAGCAACGTCTTTGTGGCGCTTACCGCCCGGGAAATGAATCCCGATCTTTTTATACTGGCCCGAACGGTGGACCACGACAACCGAAGCAAGCTTCTCCACGCTGGGGCCGACAAGGTGATTGCCCCGAGCGAGGTGGGGGCCGATCGCATGGCGCAGGTCGTCCTCCGTCCCAACGTGGACGATTTTATGGAACGGGTGCTTCATGCCAACGCTCTCAGCCTTCAAATCGACGAGGTGGAGGTACACCCCAGCGCGCCTCTCGCGGGTCAGTCCCTCGCCGAGAGTAATTTTCGGCAGCAGTTCGATGCCGTCGTGATCGGCATCATCGACGCCGAGACGGGCAACATAACATTCAATCCTACCCCCTCGGCTCGCATCGAAGCCGGGGATATTCTCATCGTTCTTGGCGATTCGGAGGTCATCCACGCCCTGCGGGAGAAGGTGTGCACGCCATGAAAGAGTGAGGGACGGGGCACAGAAGGCGGCGTATGGAGGAGGGCATAGGCACACGTCTTGCGCCTCGCGGCGTCATAGACCACGAAAACGAATACGAGCCCACCAGATGGCACGGGCGCATCGTCATGTTGGGCCCGTTGGGAAACGGATGCGTCGTATACAGGTAGACACAAATATCCCACTGGATGTCTGTTGCCTTGAACGATGCACGTCCTCGCATGTCACTCTCTTTGCGTTCCCTCTTGATGTCTCTCGGGGGAATTGCCCTCCTTGCAGGCATTAGCGCCACGCCCGTCGTCGCCCAGGGATACTTTGATCAATATGCCCTCGAAGACATCTTGTCGACACGGGCAGAAGAGCTTAACGATCTTCCCGACGTCTACTACGAATACGTCGTCCTCGACGATTTGAGTGGCAACCACGTCGTGGCCCGCAACCGATTCTACCGCCGCATTGGGGACGGCGACACGGAGCTCGGGCGTGATCGGTCGCAGCTTATTGAGCTCCTCAACCGTCAGAGTGTCGAGAACACGCCCCTCGGCGACACGCTGGTCGTACCTACGCAGTTCGACCTCGACTTTCGGGCGTACTCCCCGTTTCCGCGCTATTACCCAGGGGCGCACACCCTGAGCAAGGTGTTTATCATCCACAAGCGCGTGCAGGCGTTCGCGGCATACGAGTATGGCAAGCTTGCGCGCTGGGGCATCGTGAATACCGGCGATCCCGACTCGACGGCGACGCCCAACGGCCGATTCAACTTTAACTGGAAGCAGGAGCAGCGCGTCTCTACGCTGAGCCCCCCGGGAGAGGAGTGGAATATGCGGTGGGTCTTCAACTTCGTCGCGTCTCGGGGCATCCACATCCACCAGTACTCGATGCCCACCGGCGGCCCGGCCAGTCACGGCTGCGTTCGCCTCGTCGACGCCGACGCGAAGTGGATTTACGACTGGGCCGAGCCCTGGGAAACGACGAAGGGGCACATCGGTCCCAGCTCCATGCGGGGCGATCTCATAGATCAGGGGACGATGGTCCTCGTGCTGGGCGAGGAGCCCGAGGGCGACCCCGAGCCCTTTGAGTACAAGAAGCGGTATCCGGTCCTGAAGCGGGTCCAGCTTCCCAACGATCCGTACGAGGTCCCGCCCGGCACCAACCAGCAGGAAATTTGGGACGAGCGACGACGGGAAGCGCGGGCGTCCCGATAGGGCGATCTCGTCGCAGGTCGCGATTGATATTTTCCCGCGCACCATCTACACTCGGACATAAGTGAAGTTATTTTTTCATTTCTGCTGAGCTCATGCTCTGTATTTTCCGATCGGATGCGATTGCGGTCGCTCTCGTCGTGGTTGTACTCGGCCTTGTGCTTCCGATCCCCCCCTCACAGGCGCAGTCCGATGCGTCGCCACCGCCATTGGGGATCTCTGACGACGGCCGTCGCCTCGTGCAGCCGGACGGCACGCCCTTTTTCTGGCTCGGGGATACGGCCTGGGAGCTGTTCCATCGCCTGAATCGTGAGGAGGCGAAGACCTACCTCGACGATCGCGCCGAGAAGGGATTTACCGTCATTCAAGCGGTCGTACTGGCCGAACAGGATGGATTGAACACGCCAAATCCTTACGGCGAGACGCCGCTCCACAACAACGATCCCACACAGCCGAACGAGGCCTACTTCGACCATGTCGATTTCGTCGTCGACCAGGCCGAACAGCGGGGGCTCTACGTTGGAATGCTGCCCACGTGGGGCGACAAGTTCAACAAGAAGTGGGGCGTGGGGCCGGAAATTTTAACGCCGGAAAATGCGCGGGCCTACGGCGAATTTCTGGGGGAGCGCTATCGGGACGAGCCGATCATCTGGATTCTCGGGGGCGATCGCAATCCGGAGAATGAGGAAGACGTGGCCATAATCCAGGCGATGGCCGACGGAATTGAGACGGGAGACGATGCCCCCCTGATGACCTACCATCCAATGGGTGGGTCGCAGTCGTGGCAGTGGTTTCACGCAGAGGCATGGCTGGACATCCACATGTTTCAGTCGGGGCATGACTTCGACATTGCCAACTACGAGACCACACGGGCGGGCTATCTGCGGGCGCCTCCGAGGCCGGTGATCGACGGCGAGCCGCGCTACGAAGACATCCCGGCCGGCTTTGACCCCAAGAAGGGGCGTATCGGTCCTTTCGACGTACGACAAGCGGCGTACTGGTCGGTCTTGTCGGGCGCCTTCGGCCACACCTACGGCAATAACAACATCTGGCAGATGTGGGACGAGGAGTACGAGCCGGTGTTGGGGGCCCGGTTTTCGTGGCACGAGGCCCTCGATCACGTAGGGGCGACGCAGATGGGGCACGTGCGGCAGCTTTTTCTCTCGCGTCCGTTTTTAGAGCTTGTGCCAGACCAGTCGGTGTTGGCCGGCCCGGCCGGAACCGGGGCGGCACATCAGCGGGCGGCACGAGGAGGGGGCGGACGCTACCTGATCGCGTATACGCCGTACGGGGCGCCGGTGTCGGTGTGGTTGGGGACGATTGCGGGGGAGACAGCCGTTGCGCACTGGTTCAATCCCCGGACGGGGGAGGCGCAGGAGATTGGCACGTTTGATGCGACCGATACGCACACGTTCGATCCGCCGGGAGACACTGGACGGGGGAGCGATTGGGTCTTGGTCGTTGATGCCGCCTCTGCCGACTTCGGCTCTCCCGGGCAATTGGAGTAATCCCGAATGCCGAGGCTGGTTGCACATTTTGCTTCGGCGGGTCCGGACGCGGGTCTTCGAGAGGCGGAAGTGATTCTTGCAGAGAGGCTGGCCGCACGGCTTTGATCTGACCTTCACGCAGCAACCTCCTACGTTGTATCTGCTTGAGGTGTGGAGGAGCAGACGTTGTATGTACCCGCTCCTTCAACCTTCCGGGCATCCATTCCGACGTTCGCAATTGTCCCGATAGTCTGTCCCACCTATGTGTTTTGATCGTTCCCGGCCGTGGATTGGGCTCGCGGTTGTAGTTGCTGTTTTCAGTGTACTTGCGGCAGGATGTTCGTCGCCCTCACAGGCGCCGGACACAACGGCTCAGACCTCCTCCCAGCCGGCGACGCCCAGTGGTCCGAATCTTTCCCTGCTGTACGCCACAGCCGAAGAAGGGCTCGTTTTCCACGATGCTCGTCGCGACTCCAGTCGCACATTGGTGCCGGGGGCGGTCGACGACAGCGTACAGGCCCGCTCGGCGTCCGGTCGATACCTTGCGTTCACCTACCGCACGGCCGACTCGACACACTTGGCCCTGTTCGACCGTCGGGCGCAGACCCTCCAGCCGATCGACGCCCGCAGAACGCCCGTCACCTATTCGCTGGCCTGGCATTCGTCGGAGGAGCGGCTTGCCTTTGCGTACTACAGGCCCGCACGGTCCGGCACGCGGGGACCCGGCGATGTCTTTGTGGCCACGCCGGACGGTGCGACGCGCGACGTGGGGTGCAGCGCCGCCCGCGAGGTGTTGGACTGGTTGCCGGATGGGTCGCTCGCCACGCGCAACGACGATAAGCTCTACGTGGTGGCGCCGAGCGACTGTGCTACCCGTGCCTCCGCCGATGCCCGTCGCATGCGACGGGCGACCTACGCCCCCAGCGGGAAGCATCTCGCGTATATCCATCGAGAGCTCACCTACGACCGCGACAACCGTGAATATACACCGGACTCGTCCCTCATGCTTAGCGACGCGCGGGGCGGCAACGCGCAGGAGCTTTTTGGACACGAGCGGCGGGTGCGCCATCTCCGGTGGGGGCCGGACGCGACGGAGCTCGCCTTCGACGTACGGGTAGAGGCCTCTGGGCATCGGCAGATTGCTGTCTACAACCTCGCCCGTGAGCGGACCGTCTACCTGACACCCCCCACCCAAACGGCGGCCGACCAGGTGCACCCGATATGGTCACCATCCGGAACCCACGTGGCATTTACGCTGCGTACGAGCACAGGGCCGCAGGCAGCGGTGCGGATTGAAGGGCAGACGCGGCGGTTCGGATTGGTGAAGGGAGCCGTTGGGGGATGGGTGGACGATCGCACGCTCGTCGTGCCTGGACCCGACAGTCTGCGCGTCCGGGCACTCAACGGCAGTACCCAGTACGCTCATCCCGCGCCCACGTCGCTCATCCACGTTTGGAGTCGCGACCCTGCATAACGGGAGACGACGAGCGGCACTTTTGGACAGTTTTGGTTGTGCGGGGGCGTCCGAACCAGACGCACCGGAACCGGAGTGGGGGTTGAGAATGAGAGGGGAGACCTGTTTCCATGCCTCGGTACAATTGAAGAACGGCCGGGCCCGCCGGTAGTCCGGTGGGTCGCCTGCCGGGGGCCACTTTTCCTGTTGCTTTCATGTCTCTCGATCTTGCGCTCCCTCCGCCTCACTCCACTCCCCCGGCAACGGAGACCGGCTTTCCACTTCCTCTCGGTCCTCACATCTGGGACGGCGGCATCAACTTTTCCTTGTTCAGTCGTCATGCGACCCAGGTGTGGCTGGAGCTGTACGACGAGCCCGCGGACGCCATTCCACGACATCGGTTTTCTCTGACAGCCCCACGCCATCGTACCGGCGACCTCTGGCACATCTGGGTAGAGGGGTTGGTGCCGGGGCAGCTATACGGGTACCGGGTCGACGGTCCCTATGCGCCCGAGGAGGGGCACCGATTCAATCCGTACAAGCTGTTGTTGGACCCCTATGCGGCGGCCATTACACACATGGAGAACTGGGACTTCCGCCGGGCACAGGGATACGATGCCTCGGATCCCCGGAAGGACCTTTCGTTCTCGACCGAAAACAATGCCGACACGGCGCCCAAGTGCGTGGTCACGGAGCGGCGGACGGGGTGGGAGGAGCGGCGCCCTCTCCGGCGACCGTGGGCGGACACGATCATTTACGAACTGCACGTTCGGGGCTTTACGGTAGATCCCAGTAGCGACGTTGAGCATCCTGGCACCTACCGGGGGCTCATCGAAAAAATCCCGTACTTGCAGGACCTTGGGATTACGGCTGTGGAGTTGATGCCCGTGCAGGAATTCAACGAGCGAGAAATTGCTCGCGTAAATCCGCTTTCGGGAGAGCCCCTTCGCAATTACTGGGGCTACAATCCCGCCACGTTTTTTGCCCCCAATGGGCTGTATTCCAGCACCGGTACTCAGGGGGAGCAGGTAGAGGAATTTAAGGACATGGTGAAGGCCTTTCACGAGGCCGGCATTGAGGTCATCCTCGACGTCGTGTTCAATCACACGGCAGAAGGGGATGAGATTGGGCCGACGATGAGCTGGCGCGGACTGGACAACCGCATCTATTACCTGCTGACGGAGGATCGACGCTTCTACAAGGACTACACGGGCACCGGCAACACGGTCAAGTCGGACCATCCCGTGGTGCGCGATCTTATCCTGGACGCGCTCCGCTACTGGGTCGTGGAGATGCACGTGGATGGTTTTCGGTTCGATCTTGCCTCGGTATTGGGACGAGACGAGGATGGGCAACTCCTGGCCGACCCGCCGCTTTTGGAGCGCATTGCTCACGACCCGGTGCTCCGCAACGTGAAAATGATTGCCGAGGCATGGGACGCAGCCGGGGCCTACCAGGTGGGACAGTTTCCAGCGAAAGGATGGTCAGAGTGGAACGGACACTTCCGCGACGACGTGCGCCGGTTCTGGCGGGGGGACTCCGGCATGTTGGGGACCTTTGCGTCTCGCCTTGCCGGCAGCTCCGACCTCTACGGCGGCGGCGAACGGGGGCCGGAGTCCAGTATCAACTACGTGACCAGCCACGACGGCTTCACGCTCAACGACCTCGTCAGCTACGCCGAAAAGCACAACGAGGCCAACGGCGAATTCAACCGCGACGGCACCGATGCCAACTACAGTGCCAATTATGGTGTAGAAGGCCCGACCGAGGACCCGCAGGTCAACGCTGTGCGGACCCGTCAGATCAAGAACGTTCTCCTCACGCTCCTGCTGTCGCACGGCGTGCCCATGCTGCTGGGCGGCGACGAATTCCGCCGCACCCAGTACGGCAACAACAACGCGTACTGCCAAGACAACGAGGTGGGCTGGTGGTTGTGGGACCGGCTCGACGATCACAGCAATATTCACCGCTTCGTTCGCGAGTTGATCACGGCCCGGCGGGCGTACTCGCCCCTCCAGCATGCTGGATTCTACACCGACGAGGACCTCCAATGGATTGGGCCGCAGGGCGAGTCGCCTCGTTGGGAGGACTCGGAGGCTCGTGCGCTGGGCTGCTATTTGCCGGAGAAAAATGGCCTGGCCGTGCTCCTTCTTTTCAATGCCGGCCGGGAGGCCGTTGATTTCGACCTGCCCATGCAGCCGAACGACCGTCGCTGGCACCGCAAGGCCGACACCGCGCTTCCGTCCCCCGACGACATCACGCCCCTTGGTGAGACCAAGCCGCTTGATCAGCAGACGCACTACACGGTAGACCCGCAGTCGAGTGTCGTCCTCGTTGCGCCGGCGTAACGTCAGTGTTTCGTAGACTGCGTTTTGAGAAGGGGGAAGAACCGTGGAAGGCATTCGACGAGGGACGACCAACGCTGCCCTGAGGTGGTTCTTGCTCCACTCCCCCTTTGGTTGAAGGTCCCGTCAGAACCGACCCTGGGCGCACGTAGAGAAATCATTTCTAGATCCTGAAAGGAGGGAGAAGGCTTCTGCGGGGCTGTCGAAGTTTGTATTTTTTGTAACTTGAGGGGAGGGAGTGGGCGAGAGTGGGACGGTAAAGCCGAATCATTCCCGAAAGTGAGAGGATAGGTAAAATTCTTTTCTTTCATTTCCTGTAAATCCCCAGATATTCCGTGTTGGAAGCGCTTTCTTTCTGAAAGATACTTTATCTAGGGGTTTTGTACACTTCGTCATCTCTTCACTTGACAGGGATAGCTACGACCCTTTACGTGGAAGCGAACTTCAAAAGACGAACCTGTTCGCTCGCGATGCGCACGGCTCTTGCCCACATGCCGGTTCCGTCTCCACAAGCCCGACGACTGTGCGGGCCGGAGGCTTTGGCTGCGAGTACAGGATCGGTCGCTTTTGAAGGGATTGCCGTCAGTGGACGAGTGTTCCGGATTTTGGGGCTCGTCCTTCTTCTTATTCTTGCGATTCTTCCGGGTTAACAGCCGACGGCCAATCCCTTCCACTCGATGACTCCAGGTATCGTGCGACGCTGAGGGGATTGGCCCCCTCCCCAGACTGATGCCTGATATTTTTGCCCGAGTCATCGCTTGTCCTCCCAGGGTGCCTACAGAGTGCTTGGTCTGCTCTGGAATTCCTCTGTGGTGTTCATGCGGGCACTTCGGTATTCGGTTGGGGGACGGTTGGACTGGAAGGTCGCGGTGTGTCTTCCACACGAGCGACGTTTTCTCCACGACAGGCTCCGCAACCGATGCCGACTGATTCTCTGAAGACCTCCACCCCATCTACAGCTTCCAACGGCGCTCCGGACGCCCCTGTGTTGAAAGGATCCGAGATCTTTGTGCGGGCCCTCGAAGAAGAGGGAGTTGACCGTGTCTTTGGCCACCCCGGAGGGGCGGTCATTAAGATCTACGATGCAATGGAGCGGATCCAGCCCGACTACGAGCATGTGCTCGTTCGGCACGAGCAGGGGGGGACGCACGCCGCGGAAGGCTACGCCAAGGCTACTGGTCGCGTCGGCACCGTGCTCGTCACCAGCGGGCCCGGGGCCACGAACACCGTCACGGGCATCGCGGACGCCTACTTGGATTCCGTGCCCATCGTTGTCTTTACCGGTCAGGTGCCCACCCACCTCATCGGGAACGATAGCTTCCAGGAGACGGACACCACGGGCGTGACCCGCAGCATTACAAAGCATAATTTTCTGGTGCGGGACGTCGACGAGTTGGCGTCGACGATCAAAAAGGCCTATCACATTGCCCGGACGGGGCGGCCGGGGCCGGTCGTCGTCGACATTCCCAAGGATGTGCAAATGGACAAGAGCACATTCGTTTATCCGGACGAGCCGGACCTGCCGGGGTATTCGGTGCCGGGAAAGGGCGCATCGAGGCAGGTTCAGCGGGCGGCACGCATGATTGAGGAGGCCGAACGGCCGCTGCTCTACGTTGGCGGGGGAACCATCAACGCGGATGCGCCGGAGCACCTCACCAAGCTGGCACGGAAGACCAACATTCCCGTGACCACCACCCTGCACGGGCTCGGGGCATTTCCGGAGACCGATGACCTCGCGCTTGGATGGCTGGGGATGCACGGGTTCTACCATACCAACATGGCGGTGCAGAATGCCGATCTCATTATTGCTGTGGGGGCACGCTTCGATGATCGCGTCACGGGCGATGTGGATGCGTGGGCGCCCGACGCCAAGATCATCCATGTCGACATTGATCCGTCCTGCATCTCGAAAAACGTGTACGCGGACTGCGCGATCATTGGAGATGCACAGAAGGTTTTGCAACAACTTCTGCCCAA
The DNA here is from genome assembly GCF_002954405.1 of Salinibacter sp. 10B. Taxonomy (NCBI): domain Bacteria; kingdom Pseudomonadati; phylum Rhodothermota; class Rhodothermia; order Rhodothermales; family Salinibacteraceae; genus Salinibacter; species Salinibacter sp. 10B. Next base: position 3,589,522 of record NZ_MQWC01000004.1, read on the forward strand.
AGTGGAGCCGAAGGACACGGAGGAGTGGCTCGCCCAGATCGACGAGTGGCGCGACAGTTGCCCGCCGTATGAGTACGAACAGCCGGACGAGGATCTGATTGCGCCCGAGTCTGTGGTCGAACAGTTGTACGAGAAGACGCAAGGCGAAGCGGTCATGGTCTCGGACGTGGGGCAGCACCAGATGTGGGTGTGCCAGTACTATAAGTTTGGGCGCACGCGCTCGCACATCAGCTCGGGGGGGCTCGGCACCATGGGCTTTGGGCTTCCGGCCGCCATGGGGGCCGCCTTCGGCATGCGCGAAGGCCGGGACCTCGATGTCGTGTGCGTGAGCGGGGATGGGGGCTTTGTGATGAACGCGCAGGAGCTCAGTGTGGCGGCCGCCCACGGGTTGCCGCTTAAAATCGCGGTCCTCAACAACAATTTCCTGGGAATGGTGCGGCAGTGGCAGTCGCTCTTTCACGAGGATCGCTTCAGTCACACCGACCTGACCTCAACGAACCCCGATTTTGTGAAGCTGGCCGAGGCGCATCACTGCGTGGGGCTTCGGGCCACCTCCCCGGACGAGGTTGGCGACGTGATCGATCAGGCCTGGGAGGTCGACGACCGGCCCGTTCTCATGGAGTTTGCGGTGCCGAAGGAGGAGATGGTGTTCCCGATGGTGCCGGCCGGTGCTGCCAGCGACGACATGCTCACCGAGATGTTTAGCAAGGAGGAAATGGCAAAGGAGTGAGGTGGATTTCGTATTGCGTATCCCGTTGGAGAGAAACGGAATACGCAATACACAGCACCTCACCTGTTTTGAGCACACCGCCTGACGCTGCTTCTACCCACAACCCCTGCAGCCCCCATGTCCGACGAAGAGACCCTCACCCGACAGCAAATCCGCCGAAAGCGCAAGTTCGGCGAACCGATTCTGCCAGAGGAGGAAGACGAGACCGATCAGAAGCACCGGCACATCATTGCCGTCACGCTCGAAAACACGATCGGGGCGCTGAACCGGGTCACGAATCTGTTTTCTGCACGCGGCTTCAACCTTGAGAGTGTAGCGGTCGGAGAGACCGAGGATTCGTCGATTGCCCGCCTCACGCTCGTCACGGTGGGTAACGATCGCATTGTGGCGCAGGTGACGCGCCAACTGAAGGGCCTAGTGAACACGTACGACGTGACGGACCTCACCGATGCCGAGCACGTCGAGCGCGAGCTGTGTTTGTTGAAAGTGCAGTACACGTCCGACACTCGGCCGGAAATTCTCGATATCAAGGACATTTTTCGGGGACGTGTTGTGAATGTGACACCGGAGACGATGGTGCTTGAGGTGACTGGGCCGAACAAGAAGATTAACGCCTTCATCGGCATGATGCAGGAGCACGGCATTGAAGAGGTGGCGCGGAGCGGGCAGGTGGCCATGCACCGTGCTCTGGAGTATGAAGCGCCGAATCCGCTTGCGTCGTCCGAGTCCGAGGTGAACGACAACGGCTCCTCAGACGCCAACTAGCGCCTCGTATAGAGGCTCGTCGTCGAGCCCTGTGTAAAGGCGTCCCGCCCGGGACGTCTCAACCCAACACTTTATCTCTCTTTGACTCTTTCTCCTGTCTATGAAAGTGCATTACGAAGCAGACTCTTCACTCATCCACGACAAGCAGGTCGCCGTGATTGGATACGGCAGTCAGGGCCATGCCCATGCGCTGAATCTCCACGATAGTGGGGTCGAGGTAGCGGTGGGCCTACGGCCCGACTCCTCCTCCCGTGAAAAGGCCGAACAGCAGGGCCTGACGGTGATGGACATTGGCGAGGCCGCTGCGTGGGGGGACGTGGTGATGCTCCTCATCCCCGATCAGCACCAGAAGGAGGTGTACGAAGAACACCTGAAGGAGCACATGACGCCGGGCACTGCGCTTGGCTTTGGGCATGGGTTCAACATTCACTACGACCGAATCGAGCCGCCCGAAGGAGTGGACGTCTTTATGGTGGCTCCGAAGTCTCCCGGCCATCTCGTCCGGCGCACCTACGCGCAGGGCAGCGGGGTGCCGTGTCTCGCAGCGGTCGACCAGGATGCCTCCGGCGGGGCCATGGAGCTTGCCGTGAGCTACGCCGACGCCATTGGGGGAACCCATGCGGGCGTTATTGAGACGACGTTCAAGGATGAGACCGAGACTGATCTCTTTGGGGAGCAGGCTGTGCTGTGCGGCGGGTCGCAGGCACTCATCCAGGCAAGCTTCGAAACGCTGGTCGATGCCGGCTATCCGCCCGAACTCGCATATTTCGAGTGTCTGCATGAGTTGAAGCTCATCGTGGATCTCTACTATGAGGGCGGCCTCGAATACATGAACTACTCGGTCAGCGACACGGCCGAATACGGCAACTACACGCGCGGTCCTCGCGTGATCGATGATGACGTACGGGAGGAGATGCAGGACATCCTCGAGGAGATCCAGTCCGGCGAGTTTGCCGAGGAATGGATGGAAGAGTATGAGAACGGGGCGCCCAATCTGCTGGAGCAGCGGGAGGCGCTGAAGGATGAGCAGATCGAGAAGGTGGGCAAGAAGCTCCGCGGCATGATGCCATGGCTCGATGGCGACGAGACGCCGGACAACGGCGAGGCACCCGACGCAGAAGAAGCCTCGACGGAATCGGTGTAGCTGCGTGTGTGGGGATGGGCGTGTGGGCGTATGTGAGTTTGTGTGTAGGAAACGTCCGTACCCCCACACTCCCAGACGCACATATGACTGGATAGACAACCCTCTGCTACAAGTATCTACCCTTTACCGGATGGAAGATTCGAGAACCTACAATATCACCTGGCTGCCGGGGGACGGCATTGGACCCGAAGTGACGCGAGAAGCATTGCGCGTGATGGAGGCGGTGGCCGATACGCACGGATTTTCGCTCTCGGTGGACGAGCATCTTGCTGGAGGCGCCGCCATCGACGCGACCGGAGAGCCGTTGCCTGAAACCACCCGCACCGCCTGTCAGGAGAGCGACGCCGTCCTGCTCGGCGCAGTCGGCGGACCGAAGTGGGCCGACACGACGGGCGATCAGCGGCCGGAAAGCGGGCTCCTTGCGCTCCGGAAGGTGCTGGGCGTCTACGCCAACCTACGGCCCGTTCGTGTGCCGGAGAGCCTGGCCGATGCCTCTCCGCTTCGCCCCGAGCGCGTGGCCGACACCGACGTGCTCTTCGTTCGCGAACTCACCGGCGGCATCTACTTTGGCACGCCGCGCGGCCGCACCGAAGCAGGGGTGGCCAACACGATGGTGTATTCGGAAGAAGAAATCGAGCGCATTGCCCACATCGCCTTCCAGCGGGCCCAGCTGCGCGGCGGGCACGTGACCTCGGTCGATAAAGCCAATGTCCTCGACGTATCTGAGCTGTGGCGGTCTGTTGTGACCGACGTGAAGGAGGAGCATTATCCGGATGTGGAGCTGCGGCACCTGTACGTCGATAACGCGGCCATGCAGGTAGTACGGGACCCTCGACAGTTTGACGTGGTACTGACCGGCAACCTCTTTGGCGACATCCTTTCCGACCTTGCGGCGGCGCTGCCCGGCTCGTTGGGCCTGCTGCCCTCGGCGAGCGTTGGAGGAACGGTCGGCCTGTTCGAACCGGTGCACGGAAGTGCCCCGGACATCGCAGGCACAGACCAGGCCAATCCCATTGCGGCCATTCTGAGCGGCGCACTGCTCCTCGATGAGATCGACGAGACTGCGGCGGCTGATGCGGTCCGGTGGGCCGTAGATGCGACGCTGGAGGACGGACGTCGAACTGGGGACCTTGCGGCCTCCGCCGACGCTGCGTCGACCTCTGAGTTTGGCCGGGCCGTGGCCGAGCGGGCCGCCGACCATACTCCTCAAACGACCACAGCCTCATGATTTGCGCATCTCGTCGCGGAATGTCGCTCGTTCCGATTCCCGCCGCGAACTGGCACGTACAGGGACGGGTGAACCATCAACTTATCAAGCGTCCGGACCGCCCGTCCTGAGCGACGGTTGTGTTCGGGCGCGCGTCCGCTCCTCCTGCATTCTGCGTATCTGACCGATCTGACCTGAGCATCCGACTATGACCGACCACGTCACCATTTTTGACACCACCCTGCGCGACGGCGAACAGGCGCCCGGGGCCTCCATGACTGTAGACGAGAAAGTCCGCATCGCCCAGCAGCTTGCGACGCTCGGCGTAGATGTGATTGAGGCCGGCTTTCCGGTGTCCTCGCCCGCCCAAACCGAAGCTGTCCAGCGCATTGTCGCGGAGGTGGAGGGTCCCGTCACCTGTGCGCTTGCCCGCACGATTGAGGACGATCTTCTCGCTGCGGGGGAGGCGCTGGAGGGGGGCACCGACACCCGCGTTCATACGTTCATCGCGACGAGCGACGTGCACATCGAGGCGAAGTTCGACAAACTTGGCGACACGATGGCCGAGAAGCGACGCGCCATCATTGAGCGGGCCCAGACGGCGATCGAGCATGCGCTCACGTATACCGACAACGTTGAGTTTAGCGCTGAGGATGCGGGCCGTACCGACCCGGGCTTTCTCCGAGAGGTCGTGCAGGCGGCGGCGGAGGCGGGGGCGACAACCATAAACATTCCCGACACTACCGGCTATTGTGCTCCGAGCGAGTACGCCGACCTTCTGTCGGACGTTCGGGAGAGTCTGCCCGATCCGGAAGCCGTCATCCTCTCCACGCATTGCCACGATGACCTGGGACTGGCTACGGCCAATACACTGGCCGGTGTGAAGGCAGGCGCCCGGCAGGTGGAGTGCACGATCAATGGCATTGGCGAACGGGCTGGAAATGCCGCCCTGGAGGAAATTGTGATGGCCCTCGTGGTGCGGAGCGACGAGTTTAATGTAGAGACGAGCATCAACCCCAAGCACCTCACGCGAGCGAGCCAGATGGTGTCGGCGGCGTCTGGCTTTCCGGTACAACCGAACAAGGCAATCGTGGGGAGCAATGCCTTCAGCCACGAGGCCGGCATTCACCAGCACGGCGTTCTGAAGGAGCGGTCTACCTACGAAATCATGTCGGCCGAGGACGTCGGGCAGGACACCGAACAGATTCGCCTGGGCCGCCACTCGGGCCGCCACGGTCTTTTCAACCGCCTCGAAACGCTGGGCTACGAGGTGCCCGATGGGCATCGGTCCGAGATCTACCAGCGCTTCCTGGATCTCGCGGATCGGAAGAAGGAGATCTTCGACGAGGACCTGGAGCGGATGATGGAGGAGTTCGGCTACGGGGGTGATTCGCCCCTTGGAGGAGAGAGGCGTATGGACGGCGCCACCGCCGATGGGGAGCCCCTGGCCTATCGCCTTGATCATTTTTCCGTCCACCTCGAGACGAACGCCGAGCCGGCGGTGGGCATCCGACTCCAGCGGTACGACGGGACGGTTCGTGAAGAAGAGGCGACGGGGGACGGGCCGGTGGAGGCCCTCTACCGCGCCATTGATCACGCTGTAGACCAGCCGCACACGCTAGTCGACTATTCCATCCGCTCGATCTCAGAGGGGGCTGATGCCCAGGGCGAGGTGGAGGTTCGCATCCGCTACGGAGAAAATTACTTTACCGGCCGTGCTCGTGGGACCGATGTGGTGCGTGCCTCTGCGGAGGCGTACGTCGATGCCTTGAATCGGCTCGCCGCCGCTCAGTCCGACGCTGAGTCCGTCGAGTTCGTTCGGGACAGCATCATGAACGCGTATAACGGAGAGTAGTCCGTCCGTATCTCGTATTGCGTAGGGCGGAAGGGAAGAAACGTCATGAAATACGCACTACGAAATACGCCCTACCGGCACCCGAACATACTGATTTTTGAAGCTTCCTACGTTCAAATACGTCGTCTTCTATGTCCACCGGTACCCTCTACGACAAAGTCTGGGATCAGCACACCGTGCGCGAGTTGCCCACCGGCGAAACGCAACTGTTTGTGGGGCTCCACCTGATCCACGAGGTCACCAGTCCGCAGGCCTTTGGGATGCTTGAGGAGCGTGACCTGTCGGTGGCGTTTCCGGACCGCACGTACGCCACGACGGATCACATTATCCCGACGGCTGACCTGACGCGTCCCTTTGGGGATGCACAGGCCGAGACGATGCTGCAAGAGTTAGAGCAGAACACGGCGGAGTACGACATCACATTCTTCGATCCGGATTCCGGCGCGCAGGGCATCGTGCACGTCGTGGGGCCGGAGCAGGGCCTCACCCAGCCCGGCATGACCATCGTCTGCGGCGATTCACACACGAGCACGCACGGGGCCTTCGGCTCGCTCGGCTTCGGCATCGGCACCAGCCAGATTCGCGACGTGCTGGCGACGCAGTGCGTGGCAATGGAGAAGCAGAAGGTGCGCCGCATCCAGGTGAACGGGACGCTCGGCGACGGCGTCTATGCCAAAGACATCATTCTCAAGATTATCGGAGAGCTCGGGGTGGAAGGGGGCATCGGCCACGTCTACGAGTACGGTGGCCCGGCCATCGAAGCCCTCGGCATGGAAGGGCGGATGTCCATCTGCAACATGAGCATCGAGGGCGGTGCCCGCGCGGGGTACGTCAATCCCGATGTCACGACATTCGAATACTTGAGGGGCCGCCCGCACGCCCCCAGTGGCGAGGAGTGGGAACAGGCCATCGATTGCTGGCAGTCTCTCCGCTCCGACGAGGACGCGACGTACGATGACAAAGTGACGTTCGACGGCTCGGCCATCGAACCGATGGTGACGTGGGGCATCACGCCGGGACAGGCCATCGGCATTTCGGAGTCCATTCCCGATCCGGATGATCTCCCGTCCGGACAGGCGGAGACGGCTCGGAAGGCGCTTGATCATATGGACCTGTCGCCAGGCCGGACGATGCGGGGCGTGAACGTGGACGTGGCATTCCTGGGGTCGTGTACGAACGCGCGCATCTCCGATCTTCGGGAAGCAGCGTCGATTCTGAAGACGATCGGGCGACCGGTGGCCGACGACGTGCGGGCGATGGTCGTCCCGGGATCGCAGGGCGTGAAGCAGCAGGCCGAAGAGGAAGGGCTGGCCGATGTCTTTCGCGACGCGGGCTTTGACTGGCGCGGGGCCGGATGCTCGATGTGCCTTGGCATGAATGAGGATCAGCTTCAGGGCCGCGAGCTCTGCGCATCGTCCTCAAACCGCAACTTCATCGGGCGTCAGGGCAGCAAGGACGGCCGCACCGTACTCATGAGCCCGGCGATGGTGGTGGCCGCGGCGGTGGAAGGGGAGGTTACGGACGTACGAGAATTGCTGTAGCCGGAGCACTGTGCTATGACCCGTATTGCGTATTTCGTATTGCGTAGGGGCTCTCAACGTCCGTTTGAGGCACCCTTGAAGATACGCAATGCGCAACACGAAATACGCTCACGACGCAAGCGGAACGTGTTCGAGTAATTCTTCCATCTGTTTGTCGGAATCTCCGTACGATGAGTCAGGCTCTCGAATTTCACCGCCTCGCTGCCTGGGAATGATGGTGAGGAGAAGACGAATAATCTCCGTCATGAAATTGAGACGATGGCGCGCGACTTGTTTACCCAGCACGAAGCGCCCTTTGTAGTACCAGTCTCTGCTTTCGCGAGCGGAGCCCAGTGCATACTCGTAGAATCGTGCGCGATCCTTTCCGGTCCCGCGTGAATAGCCTTCGGCAATGTTTGCCCCGACCGAGCCAACGGCCCGGTATAACTGATCAGCAACCTCTTGGGAGCGTTTTTCCTTTTGGAGTGAGCTAGCATCCCGCCAACAGACATCAGAGGCAAACAGGCTGAGCCGATACACGCGCATTTCCCAAAGCGGATCGTTTTGAATTGAGTCCGGAACCTGCTCCTTCCACGATTCAAACGTCATGGGTTGAGTGCACTGTCTGGATTGTAGCACCACACGAGATACGCAATACGCAACACGCAACACATAATATGAGCACTGCGAAAGACAAAGTCGTCACTCACGTAAGCGGCTCAGCGGTTCCGGTGCGGGGCAACGACATCGACACCGATCAAATCATCCCTGCCCGATTCATGAAGGAGGTCACCTTCGACAACATGGGCGAGTATGCGTTTTATGATGCTCGCCGGGACGACGACGGCAACCTGAACGACCACGCGATCAACCACTACCCGAACGGGGAGATTATGGTGGTGAACCAGAACTTCGGGTGCGGCTCCTCCCGCGAGCACGCCCCGCAGGCGCTCATGCGCTGGGGCATCGACGGCCTCATCGGGGAGTCGTTTGCGGAGATCTTTGCGGGCAACTGCCAGGCCCTCGGCATTCCCACTGCCACGGCCGACCACGACACAATCGAGTGGATCATGGAGCAGGTGGAGGCAGATCCCGCGCTCGAACTGACGCTCGACGTAGAGGACGAAACCGTGACCGTTGGAGACGAGACGGTGGACGTGACGGTCAGCGACGCCCAGCGCGAAGCCTTGCTCCAGGGCGTGTGGGACACGACGGCGCTCATGAAGAGCTACATGGACGAGGTGGAGCAGACTGCGAATTCGGTGCCCTACCTGAATGGGTTTTCTGAGTGCTGAGCAGTGTTGCTCTACGTGTGTTGCGGATTTCGTATTGCGTATTTGCGGTGATGTCCTCCCCGAGTGCCAGAAATACGAAATACGGAATACGCAATAATCCCTCGCTCTCCTTCCGACGATTTGAACATGGAGAAATCCTCGGTCAACGACATTCGGGCGCGGTTTGACAACGACGTGGAGCGGTTCGCGTCGCTCGAAACGGGGCAGCAGAGCTTCGTGGATGCCCGTGAGGTTCTCGACCGCACCACCCGAGCGGCCGCCGCTACCAGTCCCTCGGCTACGCACCTGCTCGACGTTGGGTGCGGCGCCGGCAACTACACCCTCAAGTTTCTGGAGCACGGACCGGAGGTGCACGTCGACCTCGTGGACCTGAGCCAGCCGATGCTCAACCGGGCCGTCGAACGGGTGGGCGCGACCACGTCGGGCACGGTGCAATCCATGCAGGCCGACATTCGCGAGTGCGCCCTGGAATCCGAGCGCTACGACGTGATTCTAGCCGCAGCGGTGCTACACCACCTTCGTACCGACGCGGAATGGGAAGCGGTGGCGGCGAAATTCTACGACGCTCTCCGTCCCAGTGGGGCTCTCTGGGTGGCAGACCTCGTGGATCACGATGCACCTCCCATTCGCGACGTAATGTGGGACGAATACGGGACCTATCTCGAATCCCTCGACGGGCCCTCGTACCGAGAGGAAGTTTTTGGGTACATTGAGCAGGAAGACACGCCGCGCCCGCTTCTGGAGCAGATCGACATTTTCCGAGAGGCCGGATTCCAAACCGCCGAGATTTTACACAAGAACACGACCTTCGCCGCGTTCGGTGTGATGAAGTAGTCCGCGTGCGGCGGTCACCCTAGATTGACGACATTATGGCTGACGCATCGACGAATGGGCATTCCAAAAAAATCCAGAGCCAGGAGGTCACCGACGGCATGTGGTGTGCGCCCTCACGCGCCATGTTTCGGGCGATGGGCTACACCGACGAGGACCTCGACCAGCCGCTGATTGGCATTGCCAATCCGGCGGCCGACGTGACGCCCTGCAACGTGCACCTCGACGACGTGGCCGACGCCGCGCGCACCGGTCTCAAGAATGCCGGTGGCACTCCGATCGGCTTTGGGACCATCACGGTGAGCGACGGCATCTCGATGGGGACGGAGGGCATGAAAGGGTCGCTCATTTCCCGCGAGGTGATTGCTGATTCGGTGGAGCTTGTCGCGTTTGCGGAGCGGCTCGACGGCCTCGTGGTCCTCGGCGGCTGCGACAAAAACATGCCGGGTATGATGATGGCGGCCATTCGGGCCGACCTGCCGAGTGTCTTTCTCTATGGCGGTTCGATCATGCCGGGCAAGCACCGGGGGCAGGACATCACGATCCAGAACGTTTTTGAGGCGCGGGGGGCGGTGGCCTCGGGGCAGATGACCGAAGAGGAACTCGACGAAATGGAGCGTCACGCCTGTCCGGGGGCTGGCTCGTGCGGCGGCATGTTTACCGCCAACACGATGGCGTCGATCAGTGAGGCAATCGGCTTTGCGCCGCTGGGGAGTGCGAGTCCGCCGGCGGAGGATGAATCGCGCTACGAGGTGGCGCGCGAATCTGGAGAACTGGTCGTAGAAGCCCTGGAAGAGCGTCGCCGACCGTCGGACTTCCTCAGCAAGAAGTCTTTCGAGAACGCGATTGCGTTGCAGGTGGCCGTGGGGGGATCCACGAACGGCGTGCTCCACCTTCTCGCGATGGCGGCGGAGGCGGGCGTCGATCTCTCCATCGAGGAGTTCGACGAGATCAGCCGTCGGACGCCCAAGATCGGCGATTTTCAGCCCGGGGGGCGGCGCGTAATGAACGATCTCCACGAGGTCGGCGGCGTGCCGGTCGTGCTGAAAGAACTGTTGGACGCCGACCTGCTGCACGGCGATGCCCTCACCGTGACGGGCGAAACGCTTGCGGAGGCGATCGAGCGGATCGATCCCCCGGCGATCGCAGACCTGGACGTTGACTACCTCTACACCGTCGATGAGCCGAAGAACGAGGAGGGGGCCATCCGCATCCTCACCGGCAACCTCGCGCCCGACGGGGCCGTGCTCAAGATTACCGGGGCCGATGACCTTCGGTTCGAAGGGACGGCCCGCGTCTTTGAAAACGAAGAAGAGGCGACGGCCCACGTGCAGAAGGGCAATATCGAGTCCGGCGACGCCATCTTTATCCGAAACGAAGGGCCGAAAGGGGGGCCGGGCATGCGCGAGATGCTGGGCGTGACGGCCGCGCGGGACGGGCAGGGACACGCCGAGGACGTGGCCCTCATCACCGACGGACGGTTCTCCGGGGCGACGCGGGGCCTTTCAATCGGACACGTGGCGCCGGAGGCGGCGGCCGGTGGGCCCATCGCTGCCGTGCAGGACGGAGACACGATCATCATCGACATTCCGGAGCGGCGACTGGAGATTGATCTCACGGACGAAGAAATAGAGGAGCGGCTGGACGACTGGTCGCCCCCTGCTCCGCAGTACAAGACCGGCGTGCTGGCAAAATACGCGACCCTCTTCGGCTCCGCCGCACAGGGCGCCATCAGCAACGTGACGCTCGACTCGTGAGACGTGAATCGTGAGACGTGATAGCGGTCGCGTTCATTAATCGACCCGTCCGCGTCGCGCACATACGCCCACACTCCCATACGCACACAGCAGACAATGACGGACGCAGTCGAACTCTTCGACACCACCCTCCGCGACGGCACCCAGGGCGAGCACGTCACCCTCTCGGCCCACGACAAGGTGCGCATTGCCCAGAAACTGGATGCCTTCGGGATTGACGTGATTGAGGGCGGCTGGCCAGGCTCCAATCCGAAGGATCAGGCGTTCTTTGAGGAGGCAAAGGGCATTGAGTGGGAGCACGCGGCCATCTGCGCGTTTGGCTCCACCCGCCACGCCTCCAACGCGCCCGCCGACGATCCGAATCTGCAGGCTCTCATTGAGGCGCAGACCGATGTCGTATCGATCTTTGGCAAGTCGTGGACGCTGCACGTGGAGCAGGCCCTCGGCATTTCGCTGAAAGAAAATCTGGATCTCATCCGCTCGTCCGTCGCCTTTCTTCGTGAGCATGGCAAGCGCGTGATCTACGACGCCGAGCACTTCTTTGACGGCTACGCCGACCATCCGGAGTACGCCCTCAAAACGCTTCGGGCCGCGGCGGAGGCGGGGGCCGACACGCTCGTGCTCTGCGACACCAACGGCGGCTCGCTCCCGCACGACATCCACGAGGTGACGGCCACGGTGCACGGTGAGGTGGAGACGAGGCTCGGCATTCACGCCCACAACGACGGCGGGTGCGGGGTGGCCAATAGTCTGGCGGCCGTGCGAGGCGGGGCGCGGCACGTGCAGGGGACCATCAACGGCCTGGGCGAGCGGTGCGGCAACGCTGACCTGTGCTCCGTCATTCCCGACCTGCAACTCAAGATGGGCTACGACTGCGTTGAGGAGGAGCAACTGACGACGCTGGCCGACCTGTCCGGCTTTACGAACGAAATCGCGAATCTCGACCCAAACGACGGCGCGCCGTACGTGGGGCGCAGTGCCTTCACGCACAAGGGCGGCATTCACGTCTCCGCCGTCATGAAGGAGCCGAGCACCTACGAGCACGTAGAGCCCGAAGCGGTGGGCAACCGCCGCCGCGCACTGGTGTCCGACCTTTCGGGCAAGAGCAACATCCGCTACAAGGCCGACGAGATGGGGCTTGATCTCGACTCGGACGATGCGGCGCAGGCCGTCGAGCGGATTAAAGAGCTAGAGCACCTCGGCTACGAGTTTCAGGGCGCCGAGGCCTCCTTTGAGCTGCTGTTGCGCACCATTCAAGGCGATGTCCCCGACTTCTTCGACCTGGAGCGCATGCGCGTGTGGAGCGGACAGGACGACGAGGGGGATCAGACGGTCGAAGCCTCGCTCGCCCTCACGGTGCAGGCGCAGCGCACGCTGGCGGTGGCGGAGGGGAATGGACCGGTGGACGCGCTTTCCAACGCGATGGGGGAGGGGCTGGAGTCCTTCTATCCGCACCTCGACGACGTACATCTTACCGACTACAAGGTGCGTGTCTTGACGCCGCAGGACGGAACGGGGGCCACGGTGCGTGTTCTCATTGAACACAGTAACGGCGCGCAAACCTGGAATACCGTCGGCGTTTCGGCCAACATTCTCGATGCGAGCTGGCAGGCGCTGGCCGACGGCGTGCGCTACTTTCTCCTACACGCGGCCCCGGAAGGGGACGTGGAATCTTCTGCCGAAACGGACGTGGCCGCGGCCTGAACGTTACGCGACCTTCTCTGGAGACGACGGGTTCACGTCGGCGGGCTCGGGGATGGAGTCGCCCGAGGCAGCAAGCCGATCCTTCCCATTGAGAGCAGCGTCGGCCTCCTGACGCGTCCGTACCGCTTTCGACCAGGCCGCGTTCAATAGCTCATAGTCGAGGGCCTGCCAGTCCTCCGGTACATTCTCCACGCATTTGAAGCCGTAGGCGACGGGGGAGAGGCTGGCACGCGGCGCACTGGACATGGAGATGAGGTGAGAGCGACCCAGTCCGAGCCGAAACTCGCCGTGCAGCTGGCCCAGAATGCAGTGCTTTCCATCGTCGAGCTCCAACGTCTCGGAGTCTACACGTCGATGCCACCCCGGGTCGAAGTCGTCGAGGTACGTGGCTCCGCGCTGTACTCGCTTGCGGACAGCCTCAGGGGTGATCTGCTGTGTGCGGCGGGCCTGCCACCAATCGCGAACGCGCTCAAGGAGGGTCAGCATAGAACGAGGTCGGATCGGACGAAAATCAGTGGATGTCTATGTACCATGAGGAGACTCCGGGGATCCATTTCGCCAGGGGCGAGGTATTGGATTCTTGTTTGGAGTGTTGTCGAGAGAGGGGGAGAAGGGCGTGTGGGAGCATGGGGGCGGCACTACGAATTTTTGCTTCCTATCTGTGCTCCCTTTCGCCCACGCTCCCGTGCTCATCCTGGCACGAGAGGAAAAGAGCCTCAGAGCTACCGTGCATTGGTTTGTTGACCGACGCTTGGAGGCTTACCCCCGCGCATTCAGGGCCATATCGACGAGCGCCCGGTGGGCATCCTCGGGCGTGTGGAGCGACTCGTTGAAGTCAATCCGGAGCTCCTTTTGCCCGTTGGCCATATCGACGTCAAGCGTGATGCCCTCTGCGTCGATGTCCGTCATGCGAGCCGCCGTTGCGCCCGCTTCTCCAGCGTAGACCTGGGCGAAGAGCAGCAGGTCGTCCGCGTGCTCTTCGTTCATGTGGTTGATGATGCGGGTGGCATCCTCTTCGGAAAGAACGTGATCGCGGTGTTCCATTGAGAGACAGGAGGATATGGTGGAAGTTAGACAATGATCATACGTCGTCTAGACTGAACATGTTGGCGGAGATCGAAGGGGGAGGGCGGTCACTCTGAGAGAGGAGTATTCGGCGGGATTCAAAACTCCTCTTGAAGCGGGAAGCAATTTTCAGAGTGCTGCGTGAGATACACAAACATTCATCGTCCGACACCAATTCTCCGTTTCCGTTATGGCCTACGAGGTAGACGACTTTCAGCAGGATGTCATTGAGACGAGTGAGGAGACCCCGGTACTCGTCGATTTTTGGGCGCCCTGGTGTGGGCCGTGCCGGCAGCTGAGCCCGGTACTGGAATCGCTGGCGGAAGAGGCGGACGACTGGATCCTTGTGAAGGTGAACGTGGACGACAATCAAGAGCCCGCGCAGGCGTACGGCGTCCGCGGCATTCCGGCCGTGAAGCTGTTTGTAGACGGTGAGGTGGCCGCCGAGTTTACCGGGGCCAAGCCCGAGCACGCCATTCGCACGTGGCTGGACGAGAACATGCCGAGCGAGGAGAAGGCGCGCATTGAGAAGGCCAAGGAGGCGCTCGACGACGGGGATCGGGAAGAAGCCGAGCAGCAGTTGTGGCCTGTTCTTGAGGAGAATCCCGATCATAACGAGGCACAGGTGCTCATGGCGCGGGCGCTGGCGTTCAAGGATCCCACTCGAGCACAGGCCCTCGCCGAGGCTTCAGATGTAGCCGATCCGACGCTCCGACAGGTGCGCGATGCTGTGCAGACGCTTGCGCGCCTTCTGGAACTCGCGGACGAATCCGACGGGCTTCCGGACGGGGACGGACACGACGAGTACGCTGCCGCTATCGAGGCCCTGGCCGACCATGATTACGACGCAGCGCTCGATCACTTCATCGACGTTGTACGGGTCAATCGCGACTACGACGACGACGGTGCTCGGAAAGCCTGCATCGCGCTCTTTACGCTTCTCGGGGAGCAGCATCCGGTCACGCAAGAGCATCGCCGCACGTTCGACATGGCGCTCTACTAACACGACGGTGCTATTGAAAATGTCTCTATGCGACGGAGAAAGACACGTTCGTCGCTCTGAGCTTGACTCAGAGCCCATCTATTGATTGTGGAGACCTCTACTTTTCGGCTGAATGGGCTCCAAATCAAGTTTGGACATCTAGATGTCCAGGAGCGACGATGGAGCTCACTTCTCACGTTTGGAGAATGGTTCCACGCCAATTCAATAGCACCACCCGTACGAACTGCGAAGTTCGGAGTGCGGAATTTGGAATGAGAAACGTGAAGAATTGACCCGCCCACCTCCCCACGCACTCACATCGGCACCCATGTCAGCAAAACCGGATGACCTTCCCGACGCCGCCCAGCACGTTCACACTGCCACCGTCCCTGTGCGCTGGGGGGATCTCGACGCAGCGGGACACGTCAACAACAGTTGCTTCTTTACCTACTTCGAGGAGGCGCGGGTGAACTGGCTCGGGACGGTGCTCGACGGGCCGCTCTTTACGGAGTCGGGGCCGGTGCTTGCCAATGCGACCTGCGATTTCAAGCAGCCCCTGACCCATCCGGCCACGCTCATCATTGAGGTGTACGCGACTCCGCCGGGGCGTTCGAGCATGAAGACTGCCTACAAGGCAATGCTCGAGTCGTCCGGGACAGTGGTGGCGACGGGTACGGCTGTGCTCGTGTGGGTCAGCGTGGCGACGGGCGAACCGGTGCCGGTGCCCGATCTGGGACTGCGGTAGCACGGGCAGACGCCAGGTACTCCGACTGAATTCCAGGTTGCGTGGTCGGACTGTGGATCTGCGGGAGTGTCTGAGAGTCGAGAGGGATGTCCACGTAGCGCCGTTGGAGTCCAACGGCACTACGCGAGCGACCCTGTTCATTTGATTTCATTCATCCCAGGAGCGGCGGCCCAGCAAGCGCTCCCCCAGATCGGTCAGCTCCGCGCGATCATAATGTTTCTTTTCCCATTCGCGCGGGTCTCCGGGAAACGCGACGCCCTTCGGGTGCTCCTGGTTTTTCCACGAGTGAATCCGACGCTCACGGGCCTCTTCATTCCCTTCGGCCGCGGGGTACATCGATACGTACTGCGCCATGCGGATCTTCTCGTCGGAGGTGTTGGGTCGGATGCCGTGGGGGAGGAGCGAGTTGAAGATCACGAGGTCGCCCGCTTCCATTGGCACATGCGTGGGCTCTAAGTCGCCCAGGTCCGGGTGGAACGGATCCCGGTTCTCCGGTTGTGAGTCGATCCAGTCGTCGAGGTTGTGGAAGATCTCCGGCACGCACTGAAAGCCGCCGACCTCGGGACCGGCGTCGGTGAGTGCAAGGACGCCCTGGACGTTGATGGGGAGCGGATCATCTGACGTGTCGACGTCCCAGTGGATAAAGCCGTCGGATGGGTCGGCTTCCGGGTCTGGCGTGTTGAGGTTGGCCCGGTCGATCGACACCCAGAGCTCTTCCCGGTCCCAGATGTCGACGAAGGCGTTGTAAATGCGGGGCGTCTGTCGGGTGTCCCAGAGATACTGGTGATTGTAGATCTCGACCATTCCGTTTCCGGAGAGCTCTTCCATCTCGTGCGCTCTGCGGTCCCCGATATTCCACGTCGAGGGATCGTCCGGGTCCATGTCCTGAAACTCCCAGAGAAGGGCCTTCAGCCGTTCGACGTGGGCGGCCGGAATGGCATTGGGGATGACCACGTAGCCCCAGTTCGTCCACTGCTTCCAATCTTCCGCCGAGAGCACGCGGCGTGGAAGGGTTTTCTCGATGTCCCTCAGTTGCGTGTCGAGGACCTCGGACTGATTGCCCTCGTGGTCGGGGGTTGCGTTATTCTCCTCTTGCTCAGCGGTTGCGGCGGTATTTTTCATGGTCTCAGGCCTCTGTTGGTGATTCGAGGGGATCAACGTGCTCCCAACATAACATTCCGCCGACCGCCAGAATTTGCGTATTATGCTCATTGATAATACTATTCTGCTGTTTCAAAAGGTGAAATGGCCACACTGGGACCATGAAACCCCTTTTTGAGAATGTCACCGTTCCTCAGGAGTCGTCCTGGGCGCTGCTCAATCGGAAGCTTCCTGAGGGCATTCCCTTCGAGTGGCATTATCACCCGGAGTTTGAGCTGACGCTCACGATGAACAGTCGGGGGCAGCGGTTTATCGGGGATCACATTGGGGACTACAAGGATGGCGATCTGGTGCTCGTCGGCCCCAACCTTCCGCACACGTGGGAGTCGCAGGAGCAGGACGATCCCACGGAGCCCCACGTGGCCATCGTGATGTGGTTTTCGCGCGAGTGGGTGTCCACGATGAGCCAGTCGTTTCCTGAACTCAGACCAGTGGCCCGCCTCCTTCGCTCGGCTGGGCGAGGGCTTTCCTTTGGAGAGGACACCGCAGCCGAGATCCGGCCGCGGGCGACGTCGCTTCCGGAGCTTGATCGGATGGAGCGCCTTCCGGTCTTCCTTTCCATTCTCGTACAGCTTACCCAGGCCGCGAACCCCGAGCCGCTGGCCTCGGTCGCGCCGACGGAGGAGATGCATCACCCCGATCAGGAGCGGGTGCGGCATGTGCTCGATCACATCCATGAGCACTACACGGAGGAGATTCCAATCGCCCGGCTTGCGGAGATTGCCTGCCTCAGCCGGTCGGCGTTCTCGCGCATGTTCAAGCGGACCCTGGGCGTCACGGTCACCGAGTACATTAAGAAGCTCCGGATCGGCCGCGCCTGCGCCCTGCTCATCAAGGATCAGCGACTGATTTCGGAAATTGCGGGAGCGGTCGGGTACAACAACCTCTCGAACTTTAACCGGCAATTTCAGGACGTGAAGGACGAGACGCCGAGCAGTTTTCGAGAGACGTATCGGGAGCGATTCCAGCCGGATCAATGATTCCCTGTCGGGAGAGAGTCTATGCGGAGTTCGAAAGCATTCGGTGAGCGAAGCGTGCGCGCCGCTTTGGAAAGGGCCTCCTGCACCGCTGGGTGGCCCGGGGGGAGACCAGCGTAAACGTAGCCGTCCTGAAACGGCCCTACGGCCCGCACCAGAATTTCGGCACCAAAGTGAACGGCGGCATCTCGCTTTTCCTGGTCCGTCCAAAGCGTCGAGTCCGCCTCCCCGAGTGCATCGCGGTACGCTGTGAGAAAAGCATCCCACAGGGACGCCATGGCGTCGGCGACGGCCGCGGAGGGGGCCTGATGGGCCTGCATCCAGAGGTGCGCGCGCAAGTGCGCTACGTCCTGCAGGGGGCGGCCGTAGTGGGCCAGCTCCCAGTCAATCAGACGCAGTCCTTTTTCCTGTACGAGGACGGACGAGGGCCACAGGTCGCCCATCGTGAGGCACTCTCCGGTCTCCAGCAAGGCGTCGCCCAGGGCCTCTGCTCGTGCACCAAGAGCCTCCGCATCGTCCACGCCGCCCATTTTTAGCATTTCCGCAACGCCCCGGTACTGTACCGCGAGGCGTGTCTCTTGCATGGGGCGGTTATCGAAGGTCTCCGCATATTCGGGGCAATTGTGCGTTGTGGCATGGAGGCGGCCAATGAAGGTGCCGAGGTGCTGTCCAAGAATCGGGGCCGTCGCTTCCACTGAACACGCGTCACTGCCTCGAAGCCAGCGGTCCAGCGTGGGGAGGTCTCCGAGGTCCTCCATGAGGATCACGTGCGGGTCCTGCGTGGCGGCGAGGAGGCGGGGTGTACGCACGTGGGCAGACGTGAGAGTGGCAAGTTGGCCGCTGTCCAACGCGTTCAAGCACCGGGCCTCGATGTCGAGCCGAGACGGATCGAGCGGAGTATCTGGATCTGCGGCGATGTAGGGGGGGGCGTATTTCACGATCACGGGCCGATCGGTTCCCGGCACGCGCCAGACGATGTTGAGGTTGCCGTCCGGCAGTTGCGCCGGATCTCCTGTCGGCGTAAAGTCCGGCAGGTGCGCCTGAAGGTAGGGCAGTACGTCGTCGTCAGTCACGGGCAGACAAGAAAAAGTGGATCTGGACGAAGAAAACCACAACCGGCTCACGCACCACGAACTACGCAATACGGAATCCGCAACGCTCACGCATCACGAATCACTCATCATCCCCGAACCGGTAGATCGTGTTCGGAAACTCGACGGGCTCTCCCTCCTGCAGAAACGCCGTTACGATGCGCTCTTGCTCCTCGCGGGATCGGTCGAGGGTTGTTGACAAGGCGTCTTGCTCGGGCGGGGCCCGATCCGGAATCGAGTACTTGTGCCCCACCACGAGTCCCGCACAAGGAATCTCCAGTTCATTTGCCAGCACGACCTCTGGCCCTAGGGTCATGGAGTTGACCTGTGCGCCGAGCGGCGGCAACATGCGATTTTCGGCTGCCGTCTTGGAGCGCGGTCCCTGCACGTACGCGAACACGACGTCGTTGGCCACCGACGCGCGCACCTGGGCAGCCCAATCGCGCACCTGTTCGGTGAGGTCGGTTGCGAATAGGCTGTCGTTGATGACGAGGTGGCCGTGGTCATCCGACGGTTCGGTGAACATGGTGCAGGCGCTGCCGTCCGGGAGGCGGTTCTCGGGCATGAGGAGATCCTCGACCAGCAGCGGGCGGTAGAGGGGGACGTCGGCATCCAGTACGCCCACCGAGCTGGTGACGAGCAGCGCCTTGCAGTCTACGGCATGGAGGGCCGCCGCCTGTGCTCGGTAGTTGATCTGA
This sequence comes from Salinibacter sp. 10B, assembly GCF_002954405.1. Lineage (NCBI taxonomy): Bacteria > Pseudomonadati > Rhodothermota > Rhodothermia > Rhodothermales > Salinibacteraceae > Salinibacter > Salinibacter sp. 10B. The sequence continues at coordinate 3,609,049 of NZ_MQWC01000004.1, forward strand.
TTGGGAAGAAGGCGATGCGGCACCTCGTGGCGGAAGAGCACGTACGCAGGCCGCTCCGTATCTAGTACCCGGTACAGCGTCTGCGAGCCCCAGTCGGTCTCAATTTGTTCGGGCTTCAGGTCGAGCTCGTCTGGGAGTGAGTCGGAAAAGGCACTCCCCAGAATGGCGGCAACTGCACTCATGTCTTAGTATGTAAGTGGGAAAGGATCTAGGGATGAAGGTAGAGCAATCCCCCCCACACATGCACACGTCCATCCCTTCACACTTAGAATTCGTACCGCAGCCCGAACTGAAATTGCCGCGGCGGTCCAGCGTTCTTTTCTCGAATGTTTGAGCCGGGCGGGCCCACCTGAATCTGGTTGCTCTGCGTGGCGTTATTGGCGTAGCCGCTCAGGTTTTTCGTGTTGAGCACGTTGAACACGTCGGCCCGAGCCACGACCCGACCGCCGCGCGTCGGCCACACGTATTGCAGGCTAAGATCGAACCGATACGACCACGGCAGGCGTCCACTGTTGCGCGAGGCCCCCGGCCAACGGTCGCTGTTGCCCACGTAGGCCGCGCCGTACTCGCGCCCGTCCCCGTTCAGGTCGCGCGTACCGAAGACGTCGGCGTCCGGCACCCAGTTGATGGGCTGGCCGCTTTGGAGCAGGCTCGCAAGCGTGACCCGCAGCCGGTCGTATGGGTACACCGTCCCATTGGCGGTAATCACGTGTCGCCGGTCGTTTACGGAGGGGCCCCATTCGTCCTCGTACTGATTGGCGGTTTCGGCCTGAAAGTTAATGTCGTCGGTGTTGTTGCGGAGGCGGGAGAGTGTGTAGCTGAGACGGCCGGAGTACCAGTCGTCGCCTCGGTCCTTTACGAGGTTGAGATTGGCTGCCCAGTAGCGGGCTTCGCCTTTCGTTTCCGTCATGGTAATGCTTCGACCTCCCGGAATCGGGCGCGTCGCGTCGGCCTCCGCGGGCGTTCGCACGAGGTCCGCCGGATTGCGATCCGGATCCTGACGGGCCGCCGCCAGTTCCTCCGCAGAGATGTCATAGGGCGTCGGGGCATTGAGCTCTCGAATGCGGAAGAGATCGTAGGAGCGCGTGTGAATGAGGTCCACGTAGGCGAGCCATTCCCCGCCGAACTGTCGCTGCACGCCCACGGAGAACTGATGCGTCTGCGGGTTCTCGTAGCCGTTTGGGTTGAGAATTCGGCGACTCCCACTGGTTGGGCGTACGTCGGAGGGCTGCCGCAGGTATTCCGTCGTATCGCGCTGGGCCGTCTGTGTGCCGTTGAAGGTGACCTCTCCCACGTCCGTATCGCCCGGCAGAACGCCGTCGTTCACGAGGGCCCGAACCTCTTGTCGAAAGGCGAGAGCGTCGGAATTGCGCTCCAGGGCATCGCTGACAACCGAGTACACAATCTTGTCGTAGAAGATGCCGTAGCCGCCGCGCAGCGTCGTGCGCTCGTCAATCGCATAGTTGAGGCTCAGGCGCGGGGCGAGGTTGTTATAATCGGCTTCGTCGCTGCCTCCACCTCCCTTCGAGAGGCTGTCGTAATCGTAGCGGAGGCCCGCCGTCACCGTGAGGTCGGAAAGCGGCGAGAACTGGTCTTCCACATAGAGCCCGACCAAGTCCTGCCGCCGACCAAACGTCGAGGGTCGGAGCTCCACCGCGTAGTTTTCTACACTGAACTGGTCCTCAATGGGCCGGAGATCGGTCGGCATGAGGTTGGGCCCGAAGCCGTTGAGGCTCTGAAAGGCGCTGACGGCCGCATCGTTCGTAAGCCGCACGGTGTAATTTCCGTTCGGGTTTCCTCCCCCCGCAAGGGTGTGGTCGGACGAGAGAAGATCGAGCCCCGCCTTCAGGGTATGGCTGCCGAGCTGGTACGTAAGCTTCTGTTGGAACTGCAACGTGTTTTCGACACTGTCGAATTGATAGCCCGGGTGGCCCAGAATGGCGATGCTCGTGCCCGACGGATCCTGCACAACTACTTGCGGCGTGTTCGGATTGGCTGGATTGGCGTAGTCCCAGTTGAACCAGCTGTACTGCAGGTTGCTCTCGTAGACGAGGCCGTCGGCCGCGTAGGTCGTCTGCACCGCCGCATGGATGCCGTCCCGCCGCTGCGTATTGGCCGCACTGGCAAACTGAATGCCGCCGGTGAGGCCACCGCCCTGCCGGTCGATGCGCACGCGGTTGGCGTTGAGGCGCACTGTCGATCGCCACTGGTCAGTCCAGCGGTGATCGAGCCGAGCGGACAGGTAGGTGAGCTGATTCTGGCCCTGGATCGTTTCGTCGACATTCAGGTCTCCAACGCGCAGGACGTTGTCTTTCCAGTCGGTCGTGTGCTCCAGGTTGACGAAGAAGAAGGTTTGGTCTTGCACGACCGGGCCGCCCAGAGCGAAGCCGGCCTGGTGGCGCTGGAAGCCGCTTTTCACCGAATTGCCCGAGAGGTCGCGTTGCGTGGGCGTCTCCTCCCCGAATTTGCCGTCGATGGAGGGGCCGGGCCGTGTGAGGTAAAAGCCCTCGCCGGTCCACTCGTTGCTTCCGGACTTCGTGGTGACGTTGAAAATCCCGTTCCCGGTGCGCCCGTACTCCGCAGAGTAGGTGCTGGTGAGGACCGTCACGTCCTTCACCATGCCGGTGGGGACTTCAAACTGCGGCCCGCCCAGGAACTGCTCGTTATTGTCCATCCCGTCGATCAGGTAGTTCGTGTAGAGGCCGTTGGCGCCGTTGATGCTCACGTTGGGGGCCTCGGCGAAGAAGCCGGTCGCGGGCGTCACGTTGGGCAGGCGGTAGAGCGACTGCGTGAAGTTGCGACCTTCAACGGGGAGGTCTTCGAGAGACTGGCCCGAGAGGCTCGACGACACCTCGGCATTCACACGGTTGACCTCGGCGATGCCCTGATTGCCCTCGACCACCACCTCCTGCATTCGAACCTCGGCGATCGGGGTGAGCAGCAGGGTCACGCTTCGTGTAAAGTTGGAGCGGAGTTCCAGCCCGGAGACCCGAGCGGCATAGAAGCGGTCACTTTCCTCGACGAAGACGGCGTAGCTGCCGGACGTGGAGAGCCCTCGCCACTCGACGCGACCCCGCGCATCGGTTCGTTTTTGGGCCGTGAGGCCGATGCCCTCGTTCACGAGGTGGACGGTGGCGTTGGGGACGGCCTGGTTGGCCTCGACGTTCACGACGTGGATGTCGAGAGCGGCTTGGCCGTAGGCGGTCGGGGAGAGGCCCCCGGTTGCGACGCTTAGAAAAAAGAACGCAAGAAGAGAGAAAACGCGAAAAGGGGGGGCGGGAAGTACATCCTTCATAGTGGACGGGGGTTGGGCATCCCGGAGAACGGTACGCACGCACGGATCCCATATCGGTCGGGGATGAGGGCCTCAGACGGGGCCGTCATTGCGTGCGAGGACCCACGGGAGTGAGACAGAGGGAACGTTCGGGGAACCGATTGTTCATGGAGCCGGACGGAGGGCAACACGGAGGAGGCCTCACGTCCGCGACAATCGCTCCACAGAAGCGACCAGGTCCCGTGGGGGAGCCCGAGAGCGACGGCACGATACCCGTCGTGCCGCCGTGGCTTCTTCGAGATGCCGTCCGCGCCCATTTCTGCCCAGTACGCGACGGAGTTGGGCGGCGAGAATGGGGGGCAGCGGTGTAGAGCCGCGCAGGAGGGAGAGAAGCTCCTGATGTCCGTTTACGTCGTTCCGGGCGGAGAGCCTGGCCGGCGGTGTGCCTGCACGTTCGGTCAAATGTTGGGTGAGGTCCGAAAGCAGGGTGGACGACTGCCACGGCAGCGTCTCGAAGGACTCCTGGTCGAAGTGCTCGCGCCGCAGTCCGATCAGATAGGTCCCTTCATCGTCGGCCGTCGGACCCAGAACGGGTGTCCCCGTGGCCAGTTGTTCGGCTACGGCTGTCCAGTGTACTTCGTGGAGGGTAGGGCAGTCGCTTCCCACCACAATGACCTGCTCGTATCCCTCTTCGAACGCGTCGGCGACAGCATTCGAGAGACGAGAACCGAAATCCTCTCCCCGCTGATGAGCGTCAGTGGCCTCCAAGACGGGGAGGTCGCTGCTCATCACGGCGCGCCGCGCGTGCTGGTAGAACGTCGTTGCCACTTCCCGGTGCTTCGCGAGGTCCTGCCGCACGAACCGTTTGTTCTGCCACTCGCGCTCGGGGCGGTGGCTGAAGAACAGGAGGGCGGTATGAGCGGGAGGAGATTCGATGGTGCGCGGTGGGGTAGGCAAAGAATACTGCGCAGGAACAACACGAGTTAGAGGCATCACTGCCCGGAACGTTACGACCAAAGTTTGAGCATCGCGTTAACCCTGCATCCATGTAGGGCTCATGGGTCTGTTGGGAGGGGGTTCTCTGTCGATCGAAACACAATGTCGCCGTAATACGCCGTCGCTTTTCCGTTCGTGTTGTCGGTGTCCGTCATGATGGCGACGCCGTTGACCGGCGGTGGGTCGCCGCCGAACGCGGCTCGGTAGTCCTCCAGTACGTTGCGGCGCTCGGTTTGCCACTCTCCGGCGTGCTCGTTGCCGCTCTGTACGGGGACCATCATCACCCAGTCGGTGAACGCATTCGCAAGCATTGTGTCGCGGGGGATGCGATTGGCCCAGACGTAGTTGAGGGCGCGCGTTGGGAGCTGGTCGTACCCCAGCGCGCGAAGGGCCGTGAGCTTCACCCGGTCCGTAAAGCCGAGGTCCTTGTAATCGAACGTCACGTAGAGACGGGCCGCATAGTCGTCGCCGTCTTTCGTACGGGCGTTGCCGTCCTTGACGATACTGTTTACCTTCCAGCGCCACTCCAGCACCGGATATTCAGTGAGGTCAACGTGCTGCTCTGTGGCAAGGCCTGCGGCCCCCCCGTTGCTTCGGGCGCGAACGACCGTCCCACGGTCGGTCTTCACGAGGTCGTACTGCGTCTTCGCGTCGATCTTTGCGAAGGAGATGGGCTGCCAATCGTCCGGTCGCGACTGCGATGGATCCTGCTCCGAAAAGGAGCCTACTTCCAGGATGTCGGGAGTCCCCGTTGCGGCAATTTCGAGGACGGCGAGGACGAGGAGACCGGACAGCCAGGCAGTGGGACACTGCGGCATGTCAACCTCCATTCTTTTGAGAAGAGAGTGTGCAGGCCTCCTTACGAGATTTTCCCCGATTGGACTCCTTTGTTGGTAGGCCTCTCCAGATTGTTACACCAGGGGGCAATGCACGGCAATCGCCCCGTGCCTCAGGGACGAGCCTCTATCCTCGTTCTATGCACACTGCCGACTCGCAAACGCCCTCACATTCGAGATGGAAAGAAGAGACATGCGGCAGGCGGGCCGCCGTTATTCGAATCAAAAGGGGAGGGGCGATCGCTTGTCAGTGCACGATATTTCGGCTACGGAGAACCCGGGTCACAGGGTGAATGAGGAGAGGGCGGATGCGGTATCGGGTTTCGTACTCGATCGAGGCAAACTGAAAGACACCCGGGCCCTCCACCCGCTCGGCGGGAGCAATGACGAGTGCATTGCCCAACGTTTCAAGGAGGGAGCGTCCGGTGGCGGGCGAGACGCCGAGCACGCTGGACAATTCCTCGACTGTAAGCGTGCCGTGCTCCAGCAGGGCCTTGAGGGCGAAGGCGTGAGGAAGAGGAAGCGTGTCGAGCACATCGAACGATACAGGCTGCAGGGGGCGCACACGGAGAGTGGCGGCGTCCACGTCCAGCGTCACAGATCGAAACCAGTAGAAAAGGGCGAGCATGACGTTTTGCCCACAGACATCGTGCAGGCGGTCAAAGAACTCGGTTCGCAGGAGGGCTTGGCGGCGGTCCTGATCGTCGATGGCGCGCAGGCGACGGCTCAGAATGGGGGAGTTTGTCTCGTCCGGCATCTCGAAGGAGAGGCCGAGCCCGCTACGCTGGTGGCGCGTCATGATAAGTTCTTCCAGTTCCGTCCGGTCCAGCGGGTCGAGGCGGTGGCGAGCCACGAGGCGAGCCGCGGCCGGTTCACTTGCCTCGATGAATTGCCACGCTGCGTCCGTGGTGGTGGCAATCCAGAGCACTCGTGTGTCCGTCTGCGAGAGAAAATCGAGAATGCGGGTGCCAAGTGCCGTACCACCCACCTTGCGATGAAAGACGTGCTCGAACTGCTCAATGAAGCACACGCGCAAACGGTCGGGGACGGGTTGGGACTGGAGGTGGTTGGCTACGGCCTCGAGGGTGAAGTCTGAATCGAAGGAGAGGCCCAGTGCCCGCACGACAGCCTCAGCAAAGTGGGCCTCACTCGTCACCCGTTCCGTGAGCTCGATCGTGTGGCGCTGTGCCGTGCGGAAGGTGGTCTTGCGCAGAACATTGAGAAGGCTGGTGCGGCCGCTGCCCGCCGGTCCCGTGAGGACGAGGGCATTCGTGAGGCCCCGTTTCCAATGCTCTACGTGTTGCTCCACGGCGGCACGGTCGGTCGCACGGGCGACGAGCAGGGTTGGGTCTTGGATGGGCCGGAAAGAGAAGAGGCGTCGGTACACGAGCGGAAGATCCGCTAGCACCGCGTCCACCGTCGAGAGAGCATCTACGGTTTGACGCAGGGCAGCCTCGTCCACCGGCTGCGTACCAACGGCCGCATGACCGAGACGGACGAGGCGCTGGGTCTGTCGCTGGGCGCGGTGAAGAACGCGTTGTAGCTGAGTGGTGGTCGCCCGAACGTGTCGTGTGGTTTCTGTTGCCAACCAGCGCGCGCCCCGTACCAACTGGCCTTGGAGGTGGAGCACGTGCGCCCGGGCCTGTCCGGCCGCACGCATCCGATCGTGTAGGTCTGTCCAGGTGTCTGTGGTGGCCCGCCACGTATCGTGTACGACAGTTCCCGCAGCCGGCCCGGTGGTCGCGTCGTTGGTTTCAAGAAGCGAAATCGCCCGGTCGAGTCCATCGAGCGCAAGCTCCCGCGCATGCTCGACGTACGCGTCGTCCGGCTGGTCGTGGCGGCGGGCCTCCCGGAGGTCCTGCAATTCCTGCAGGGCGGCTCCGAGGTGGAACTGCACGACAGCCTGCACCTCCGTGGCGCGCTCCGTAGTGGTCTCGACCGCGTCGAGTACGGGGACGAGGGCCGAACGCCACGCATCGAAGAGAACCTCGTCGAGGACTGCCCGGCACCCCTCCTGCCACGCCAGCGAGTAGGCCTCCGTTGGCTCGACGGTCGTCGTATCGGGAGGGGAAAGCGAATGGATGACGAAGCCTTCCGGTTGTTCGTCGAGCAGGGCGGCGATGGCCGACCGGTGCGACTCGACAACCGCCTGGGTGGTCCGGCGGGGTGTGCACTCGCGAAGGGGATGGAGAAGCTCCCGATCGAGAACGTCAAATCCGGTCTCGGCCTGATGGTCAAAGGCTTGCAAGAGATCCAACTCTTTGCCCGGATCTGGAGGGGAGAGCAGCGCATCGATGTCGTTGCGAAGGGTGCGAAGTTGCTCCACGGTGGTCTCTGCTGCGGAGCGAGCGGGGGTGAGGCCGGCTTCGAGGAGGTCTGCGACGAGGGTGTCGTGCTGATCGGTCAGGTCGTCGTGGAGCGTGGCGAGGGCATCGAGGAAGGTGAACCGATGGATGACCTCGTCGAACCAGTCGGGCCATTGGTTGAGACGATCTCGTCGTTCCGTATTTTTTCGCTTCAAAGCGCGAGGGGCACGCGACGACCGCCGGTCCGCCATGAACGAATCCGCCCGATTGGCAGCGTCCCGGAGGCGATCCAGGAAGAGCGTGACGCCCTCCGAGAGTTGTGTCTCTACGTCGTCGAGCTGAAGGGCTCGACCGTCTTGGAGGCACTGGTGGAGGGACTGAGCCCGATCGGTAATGTCGGCGTATAGGGCCGAACGGTCGGCATCCATGACCCCAGAGGTGGGATCGGGACTTGGAGGGGGCGTTGTGACCTCAGTGTCGGGGGCATGATGCTCGGGGCGGTCCAGGAGGCGCTCAATCTCCAGGAGTCGATGCGTCCAGGCGACGGCCTCGCGTTCGAGCCGGGCCGTCCACTGCACGATTCGTTGCTCGGCGGCGTCGAGGGCGTCAGCGTGCGTTTGGGAAAGCGTCCGGGCGGCATGGCGCGCCACCAGTGCCGACATTGGAACGGTCTGGGTTTGGGGAGACGTCTTTCCCCACAGAAGGCGGACACGACGCCATCCCCGCACGATCGCCTTGCGGGTTCGAGTCCATCCATCGTCCGACGGATCGTGGGTATAGAGAGAGTCCGGCTCTGGGCGGGAGATTTCCTCCGGCACGTCCGCGGCCAGTGAGGTACGTCCCTCCCGCACGGCCCGGCACTCGTCGCGGAGGAGAGTGCCGAGGTCCAGGTCGGCGAGGTGGGTACGGAGCGGACGCCACACGGCCGTCATCGTCTCCCGTCGGTATTGGCGAACCGCCTGCCAAAGGGGGCGTCGCCGGGGCGTTTCCATGTGCAGTGGTGTTCGGGCGTCGTCGTGAGCCTCAAGGACACGGTCGAGCATGGCCTGCAGCGGGACGAGGCCGTCCGTCCGGAGCGAACTGAGGTAGGTGGCGTGATGCGTACGGAGCGTCGCGGCGACACCGTCGAGTACGGTTTCGACGGTGGGCGACGAGGCGGACGAGGAGGGAGGGCAAGACATGACGCAGGGACGAGAGGCCGGCAGGCAAGGACGAGACGCTCAGCAGAGGAGACGGCGTGCTACGACGCCGGAGGCGGTCCGGTAGGGGTAGGCGACGAGGGAGAAGAGCCGAAGTGTGAGTGCGACATAGGGGGAAGAAGATCTTCCGCCCGGTATGCGCGGCGTGCCCGCTCGGTAATGTCGCTTGCCAGCAGCGCCTCGTACCGCGTGTCGATGACGTATGCCTTTACCTTCAGGTGGACGAGGTGACCTTCGTCGTACTCATCCTTTACCAGCACGACCACCGGTTTTTCGAGGTAAACGTAGGGGGAACTCACTGCGGACTGGTAGGCGATGTCCTTGGCACGCCCCTCGTCCACCCATCCTGGTAGATAGAGGTCTGTGCCTACCTGGCAATTCAGCTCTCCCGCATTGGCGTTCGAGACCTGCCCGTCGGCCACCTGTGCGTTTGGAACCGTCACGAGGTTGTCGTCCGGGGTCACGATGCGAGTGGAGCGGAGGCCGATGGACGTGACTTCCCCGTAGGTTCCCCCTACCAGAATTTTGTCGCCTACCTGGAACGATTGATCGAAGAGGATGACGAGGCCGCCGAAGATATTTTTGAGGAGGTCCTGCGCCGCAAAGCCGATGGCGACACCAATGGCCGCGGCCGCCGCGAAGAGCCCCTGCGCGTCGACGTCGAAGATGCCGCGGAGCACGACGTAGAGGGCGATGCCCCACAGAAGGACGCGGAAGATGGGGACGAGGCGTTTGTAGAGGAGGCGCCGCTCGGCGTTGCGCTCAGCCAGCGTCTCCAGGATGAACGCCACTCCGTTGATCACGAAGAACGTGAGCACGAGCACGAGCACGGCGCCCAGGGCTCGGAGGCCGAAGCTTCGGGCCGTCTCGCCGACTTCGCGCAGGGTGGGATCCTGCGCACCGAGAGGAGCGGCGGTGGTGGTCGCCGTGTCTGAGGAGGCGGCGTCCAGGGTTGCGGCGTTCGGGGACGGCTGCTGGGGGCTTGGAGGCTGTTCCTGTGCAGAGGCGGGGCCAACAAGTAGAAGCCCGGCCAGGAGGCCCGAGTATAGAAGTCGTGCTAGAACCATTCGTTGAGCTCGATCGCCGTGCGGTGCATGAGCGTTCTAGAAGGTAGGGAAGCGAGACGGGGCCTGCAATACGAGTCGGGTTCGCAGGGAGGGACTGCGGATCGGAGGGCCTTGAGGCCCCTGATTCGGAGTTGGGGAGCGCCCCGAGTGCCTGTCTGGACGGAGCGTCACGACGCCCGGGGGGCGTGCAGCACCAGCACGGCGCCGATCGCCACGAGCAGAGCGATCCCTGCGGCAGCATAGAAGAGCGCACTGAGGCCGCCAAGGGCCAGCATGCTTCCGAGCAGCAGCGGGCCCACCGCCTGGCCGAGTCGCAAGACCATGCCGTTCAGCGACAGGATGATGCCGCGGGACGCATCGGAGGCCAGTTCGGTAAGGCGCGTCTGGAGGGCCGGTTGGTTGAGGCCCTGGGCCACGCCCGAGAGGAGGGACGCTGCCCCCACGCCCCATGGGGCTGGGGCCCACGGCATGAGGACGAGGGCCACCGCATTGATGAGGAGCGATCCTTGGATCAGGCGTTCTTTCGGAATGGTCATGCTGAGGCGGCCGAGCTGGGTGGCCACAAGGCCACTGGACACCGAGGCGAGGGCCAGGATGAGGCCGGCCACGATGGGCGGAGAGCCAAACCGTGCGTCCAGGAACTCCGGCACGTACGTGAGGAAGGCGCCGAAGAGAAGCACGTACACCCCAAAGTTGATCGCGAGGACGCCCAGAATCTGTGGGTCGGTGAGCCGGGCGCGAGCCACCGAAACGTATTTCGACAAGGACTGTGCGCGATCGACAGGTGGGGGCTCTAACTTCCACGCCACGGCCGCCCCCACGGGCAGGGCCAGCAGGGGCAGTGCAAACGGCCAAAACCACGCTATTGCCGCGAGGGTGCCGCCAAGCGCCGGGTAAATGGCCGTGCCCACGTTCAGGGCCGAGGCGTTGTACCCGATGGCTGCAGTGCGGGCCGTGCCCTGGTAGCGGTCGCCGATGAGTGTGACGGCGAGGCCCACAAGGGGAGCAGCGGCCATGCCCTGCAGGGCGCGCAGTGTGAGAAGCACTGGAAACGAGCGGGCCAAGGCACAGGCCCCGCCTGCAAGGCCGAATACGAAGAGCGTCGGGACGAGCACCCGCTTGCGCCCCAGCCGGTCGGCCATTGCGCCGGCGAGCGGCGCGCTTACAATGCCCGGCAGCGAGTAGGCCGTCACGATCCATCCCACCTGCACCCGTGAGATGTCGAATACGTCGACGACCGTTGGGAAGGCAGGGGCGACACTCGACACATTGCCCACGGCCACCAGCGTTACACAAAAGAGCAGCCACAGCTCCGAGTCGCGGTACGGGGGGCTCGATACGGAGGAGGGATCGGCCGGAGCGGCGGCGTCAGCGGGCGAACCGTCGGGAGGCATGAGAGCCGAGAGTTCAGGGAAGAAGCGGAGGGGCGAAGCGACACCGGCCCGGGTTGAGTAGACTGGACTGGAGGGTCAAGGGATACTCATTTTTATGATGAGTGGACCCGCTAAATAAAGTGGAGAGGAAAAATCCAATGATCATGTCTCGACGTATCCGTTCGTTCAACTATTCGCCGCGTCGAATCAGTCGCTCCTCAGTCAACACGAGACGCCGTACAGAACGATATTCGAGAGTTTTCGAGTCCCGCGTCCGATCGGGGACTGCAATTGGATCGTGGGCCAGAATCGTTCACGCCGGTTGATATGCCGAGGCTTCACGACACGATCTCTTTTGCTACCGCCGAAACCGAATGTCCTGCACGCGCCGTCCGATCGCGACCACGAAGCCGACAGTCATCACGATAATCCCGATCCAGAGCAGGCTGATGAGCGGTTTGGTGTAGGCCTGTACCACCACCCAGTTTTCCGGCATCACGTCCACGCCTTCCACGGCGAACGTTGCCTTGCCGTTATTTGCGTTCATCTCCGTAAATGCCATCCGCAGATCCCAGTCCCCAACGCGATTTTCGATGTACTGCTGACTGTTGTCGTTCATCACCAGGTAGATTGGCATCAGCGACCGGGTCTCCTGCGTTTCGAAATTCGTTACCCGGAGGTTTGCTCCCACGGCCATTTGGGCATCGTCCGGCACCCGTTCCGGAATGGACACGTCTGATTCCGCCATGCCCTGCGGGCCCTTCAGCACCGTGAACCCGTCGAATGCTACGGCAAACTGCCGGTCGCCCAGCGTCGTCGAGTCACCACGGGACAGCTGGAACTCCCCGCCCGGCTTGCCCTCCTTCGACCCCATGCCGGTCGCCTCCTTCGGGGTCACGGACAGGAAAATGTCCTTTTCGAGGAAGGCCTTTACGTCCGGGTGCATGAACCACTGGTCGCCGCTTCCCTGATAGGCGACCGGTTTCATGGTATAGGAGCGGCCCTTCGGGTCCGTTACGTCAATGATGTACTGCCCGCGCCCCCGCTCCGTGGTGGACTTACCGGTGTAGGTAACCCGGTATCCGTTGACGAGGCGCGTTTGTCCCTTGGCCACCACGAAGTTTTCGCGCGGCATCTGGTCTTCATTGGCCGAGGGCGTCGTGCCGAGACGCGGCAGGGCACGATCAAAGCCACTCGACGCGATAATGCCGAGAATCGTAATTGCCAATCCGACGTGGGCAATTGCGCCACCCGCCATGCGCGGGTTGCCGCGCAGCACGCGCCAGAGCACCATGCCGTTGCCGAAGAGAGCGAAGAAGCCCACAAACAAGAGCATCAGCATCTGAAGCGCCTGGCCGTACATCGCCCAGAACTGGGAGAGGCCGCTAAAGAGCCCGGCGGATGCCGTTTGAGACGGTCCCACGGAGCCAGCGGGGAGGAGAACCGTCTGTTCGGCAAACGGGGTGAAGATGAGAATCGCGATTGTGCAGGTCGTTGCGAATGCCACCGGCTTCAAGAGCACGCGGTTCAGGCTTTCCACGTCCATCTTGTTCCACCAGAAGAGCTGTCCCAGTCCCGCAAGAAAGACAAAGCCCAGCGCCAGCGGGAGCGTCCATTCGTTGTAGAACTCGGTGGGCACGGCCGAGGGATTGTCGCGGAAGATGCGACCGAAGATGGGGGCGCTGGTGCCGAGGATAATCACGGCCGCGGTGGTGCAAAGGAGCACAGCGCCAGAGAGGATCATGAACTCGCGCGAGAGAATGCGCGGCTCCTTATCGGGCGTCGGCAGTTCGCGGTAGCGGTACACGAAGAGCCCGATGCCGACCGTGCCGATCATGGCGATCCAAATCAAGAGCTGGTTGTAGAGGCCGAGGTCGACGAACGAGTGTACGGAGACGTCTCCCAGGATGCCGCTACGGGTGAGAAACGTGGAGTAGATGACCAGCACGTAGGCCGCGATCGAAAGGAGAAGGGAGGCCTTCTGCCCTGTCCCGCTCTTCTTCTGCACGAGCATAGTGTGGAAGGCCGCCACCCCTACAATCCAGGGCACGAGCGATGAGTTTTCGACGGGATCCCATGCCCAGTAGCCGCCGAAGGAAAGCGTCACGTACGCCCAGTATCCGCCCATCGTGATGGCCACGCCCAGGATGGCGACGGCGAAGAGTGTCCACGGCAGGGCCGGGCGCACCCACTGCGTGTACTTCTTGCGCCAGAGCGCCGCAATCGCAAACGCGAAGGGTACCACCATCGACGAGAAGCCGATGAAGAGGAACGGCGGGTGAATCGTCATCCACGGGTTCTGGAGAAGGTCATTCAATCCCTGCCCGTCCGCCGGGACGAAGTTCGGGTTCTGTTGGAAGATGGGGGCGTCAGTGAACTTCTCCGCGAGTGTCATGAACGGAGACGCCCCGATTTCGAGCGGGCCGAATTGCAGGCCCACGACCATCGACAGCAGGAAGAACTGGCAGAAAGCCACCACCGCCATTACGTGCCGCTCGTAGTCGCGCTGCACGTAGGCGATGAGGGCTGCACCCACTCCACACATCATGAGAATCCAGAACAGGAATGATCCTTCCTGCCCCGCCCAGAAGGTGGAAAACAGGTAGTGTCCGGGGAGGTCGTTCGAGGAATTCTGGTAGACGTAGGCGTACTGGTACTGGTGGTTGAGGATCAGATACCAGAGCACGACGGAGGTCGAAACGACGGCCGCACTCATTACGCCCCAGGCCCAGCGCCCGGCCCGTTTCCAGGAGCGGGCCTGTGCGGAGGCATCGTCCGATTGGGCGGACCAGAAGAACGCTATGGCCGATCCGCCGCACGCGATAAACGCGACGAGCAGAAGGACTTCGCCGATGGTGCCGAGCATGAAGCAGCAGGGAGGCAGTCTGGAAGATGGTGGGAGTGGATGGTAATCGAAGCCCGTTTCCCAGTTCCGGGTCCCGATTCGAAGGGGCGCCTGGATTCACGGGGAATTGGGGGCGTTCGTACCGAGCAGGGGCCCGCCGAGTCAGGAGTTCGGGGCTTGCCGCTCCAGTAGGTCGCGCTGCAGCCGCACGGCGGTGGCCAGCAGATAGGCGGAGTACACGCCCAGTGCCACCCAGCCGTAGCGGGCCAGCCAGATCGGCTCAATGCTCGGGTGCAGCCACGCTGCGTATTGTTGGGGCGGCAGGTACCAGGCCTGACACACCGGGGTCACATCCGACCACACGCAAGGCAGGAGAGGGAGCATGTAGGCCAGGCCGACGAGGTTGTAGGGGATGGCCGCCGCGCGCCAGTACCGGAAGACTGTGGCCCGCCAGTCGGGCGATGTGGGGATCGGCTGGTCCCGGAGCACCGTTAGGGCATCCCCGCGCCACAGCGCCAGGGGAATGAGGGCCCGTGCGGCAAAGCCCGTCGCAAAGCCCATGGGCGTTTCCCCAATCCACAGATACACCGTGATGCCGAGCAACGCCGACGTGCGCCAGTAGACCAGCAGCCGCTTGCGTACGGACGGCAGCGTGACCGACACCCCCAGCAAGCACAGGGGCACCACTACCAACAGCACCACGGCGAGGATAAAGTCGACGTAGACGAGCGTATCGTATAGATTCATGGACGAGAGGAACTAAGGGGAGAGCCGTCGACGGAGAAAATGCACTTTTTAGGCATCTTTTAGGACGAACGGGCGTTCACATACCGTTGTACAATTGTTGTCATCGTTCCGGTTCTTCACTTCCACTCTCGTATGTCTCGTTCCCGTTCCCCAAAGAAGGTTCGCCTTTTCCGCCACCGTCCACTGTGCTTTGCGCTCGTAGGCCTCGGCTTTTTCGCCATGATCACGGCCTGTATGGCCAGTGGGCAGTCGCACAGTCATCTTCTTGACGATCCGCGGGGAGAGGCCAGCTATTACGGACACCGATTTGCCGGGGAGACCACGGCCAATGGAGAAACCTTCGACCCCGATGACATGACGGCCGCCCATCCGAGCCTGCCATTCAACACCGTCGTGCGCGTTACCCGGGTTGGGGGGGAGCAGCGGCGAGCGGTCACCGTCCGCGTCAACGATCGGGGACCGTATGCCGGCGATCGTATTATCGATCTTTCGAGAGCCGCGGCTGAAGAGATCGGTATGATCGAGGAGGGGGTCGTTGACGTGCGCATTGAGGTCTTGGAATTGCCGGGAGACACGCAGACGGCATCGAGCCGATCCAGCACAGGGGGGTGGTGACGGTTAATACCAGTGGGGGGCCAGGATCTCCAAAACCTGCGTGCTGGTTTGTTGATTTTTTTCCCGGACATCGGGGCGGCGCGAAAGGTTGAAGGACGGTTCCGGGTCGTGAAGGGTGGAGGTGAGGGACGCGTCCAGTTGATCCTGCCATTGCGTGCGCCAGTCGGCGGGAATCGTGTCGGGCAGGTCGAGGTCCTGCATAAGAAGAGCAAGCAGCGTCCACACGCGCACCACGGCATCGAGGTGGTAGCCCCCACCGAATGTGCAGAGTATTCGTCCGTTCGTGTGTTCGTCGGCGAGGGAAAGGAGGTCTCGGAACAGATCCTCGTACGTTTGAGAAGTCAGGAGGAGGTCGGCCAGCGGGTCTTGGAAGTGAGCATCGGCCCCACACTGCGCGACGATTACGTCCGGGGCGAACTTGTCGAGAGCGTACGGCACCACTCGTTCAAACGCGTCGCGATAGCTCTCAGGCTCGGTGTGTGGCATCAGGGGAACGTTGACCGCGGAGCCCTCGCCGGCCTCTTCGCCAATTTCGTCCACGCCTCCACTACCGGGAAAAAGATACTGTCCCGACTCGTGTAGGCTAATTGTGAGCACACCGGGGTCGTCGTAGTGCAGAAACTGGACACCATCGCCATGGTGCACGTCAATGTCGACGTACGCGACGCGCAGGTTCTGCTCGCGTAGCGTGTTGATGGCAACCGAAAGATCGTTGTAGACGCAGAAGCCGGAGGCCCGGTCGCGATGGGCATGGTGCAACCCGCCGCCCATCTGCAGGACGCGGGACGCTTTCTCCTCCGCAATTAGACGGGCTCCGTGTAGGGTCCCGCCGACGAGGCCACGGGTGGCTGCGTCCATATTTTCGAAGACCGGTACGTCGCCAGTGTTAATGCCGTAGTCCCACGCTTCGGGGGGCGGACGCCCGTCGGAGGCCGCCTCCACCTTTTTCACAAGCGACTCGCTGTGGACCCGACGCACTTCCGCGCGGGAAGCCACCGGGGGAGATATCGGGTCGATTGGTTGCCCGAGCGCGTCGAGCAGGCTCACCACCATCTCCTGCCGAATGGGGCTGAACGGGTGGTCGGGGCCAAAGTCGTAGTCGAGGTAGCGGTCGTCGAAAAGGAGGGTAGCCACGGATCGGAGACCGGTCCTGCGAGGGGGGCGAGGGACAAAAGGAGTCTTCATAAAAGGTAAGCGTCCACGCACCGATCCGCCAACGGAAATTTGGGAAAAGAACAGAGAGGGAGGACGGGGGAGAGGGGATTGGTCGGATACAATTCCCAAAATCTGCTAAACCAAACCAACTCGTTCCACTCAAGACGCCGTCACACTCGCTCGTTTCCTCTCTCTTTAGCCAAAATCATCGTGCCATTGTAGACGTAGACGTTCGTGGCCACGACGGATTCGAAGAGCTTTCCTCTTGTTGACAATCAATTCGAAATCCAGCGCCCGTTTGTTGATCTGAACGACACGCAAGAGCAGAACCTCGGTGGGGACGCCGGTTACACCGAGGGCGACGATGTCTTTGGGTATACGGCCTGCGTCTCGCACCGCACGATTGACGGAGGTCAGGCCCCGATCGTGAGCAACAATGTTGTGCGGGCCGACGGCGCCGACGATCAGGACAGCACCGCGTTTCGGACGCACGGGCTTTTGGGGAGCACAACGGCTCAGGTGCCTCCACGGTCCAGTGGGTAGGATACGTCGAGGGACACGCCCCCCCACCGCTACTGCTTCGAAGTTGAGGAGATGCCCGTGCGCGAGCGACCGTCTCCGAGACGACGATTCGCAAGGTCGGACTACAGACCCCCCCCCTCGTGAAGTCCGTGATTCCCAATCCCGTCTGGCACCGGGGCACGCTGGAATTCGCCGTAACGGAGGCGACGTCCGTGACGGTTCCGCTGTACAATACGCTCGGGCGGCGAGGGCAAATGCTGTATCAGGGAACGCCCGCCCCGAATACGTTCACCGCGGTGCCGATGTGGACGGTGGACTTGGCGAATGGGGGGACTTTGTTCGGGGGCGGGGAGACGACTTCGTCGAAACGAGGCGCCAGTCGGTCGTAGAGTGAAGAGTCGACAGAGGCCGTCAGTCTGCAAAGGCCAGTTCGAAGGCGTCGGTTACGGCGTCAGGGGCGGGGATGGGCCGCCGCCGCTCTGCGTTCATGAAGCAGAGTGTGGTGTGTCCAGTGGCCAATACATCGTCCTCGTCTTCTGGGTGTACCGAGTAGTCAATCGGCACGCGCACCGAGGGCGGCTCTGCAAAGGTCACGTTCACCACAATCACGTCGTCGTAGTGGGCAGGACGCTTATACTGGACGTCGGCTTCGACAACCGGCATGATAATGCCATCGGCTTCGAGGTCCCGGTAGCGGACCCCAAGGTCACGCAGGGCCTCCGTGCGGGCAGCCTCGAAGTAGTCGAGGTAGTGGGTATGATAGACCACGCCCATCGGGTCGCACTCGCGGTAGCGGACACGGTGGCGGTGAGAGTATACGTACGACACGAATCGGAGGGAAGAGGGGAGAGACTATCGATGGGCAGCGGGGGCCATCGGTTCGCCCGTTTCGTAGGCCCCGAGGGCGTCGAACTTCTCCAGCCGTCGGTCGAGAAGCGTAGACGTGTCGATGTCCTCTAGGGACTGAAGGGCATTTCCAATGGCTTGTCCAACTGTAGCATACGTCGTGTCGGGATCGCGGTGTGCACCTCCCACCGGCTCAGACACAATCTCATCGATGACGTCGACCTCCACCAGATCCGGTGCTGTAAGCTTCAGGGCACGGGCAGCGTCCTCTTTGTGGTCCCAGGAGCGCCATAGGATTTGCGAACAACTCTCAGGCGCAATGACAGAGTACCACGAATTTTCGAGCATGAGAATGCGGTCGCCGAGGCCGATGCCGATGGCGCCGCCGGAGGCCCCTTCTCCGATCACAACCACCACAATGGGGACCGGCAGGCGTGCCATCTCGAACAGGTTGCGCGCAATGGCTTCTGCTTGGCCCCGCTCCTCGGCCCCCATTCCTGGATAGGCTCCGGGGGTGTCAAGCAGTGTAACGATCGGTTTATTGAACTTCGCCGCCATCTTCATGAGGCGCTCAGCTTTGCGATAGCCTTCCGGATTGGGCATCCCGAAGCGACGGTACTTGCGCTCCTTCGTATCGCGGCCTTTCTGGTGGCCGAGCACCATAACGGTACGGTCGCGGTAGCCATAGCGCTCCCCGTTAAATTCAGCGAGCCCTCCCACGATCGACCGGTCGTCACTAAAGCGACGGTCGCCGTGCAGCTCCACAAAATCGTCGGTTAGGGCCTCGATGTAGTCGAGCGTGTAGGGCCGCTGTGGGTGGCGCGCAATCTGGACCCGTTGCCAGCGCGTAAGGTTGCGGTAGATCGAGGTCCGCAGCTTCTCGACCCGCTCTTCCAACGCATTAATTTCGTTGGAGAGGTCATCCTGCGTTTCTTCGTTGAGTTCCCGCATTTCCGCAAGCTTTTCCTCCAGCTCCACGAGCGGTTTTTCGAAGTCCAGCAAATGCTGATTGCTGTCGTCGGCCATGGCCAAAAGACAAGTGAGGCAGTACGCGATACGAACGCAAAACTCGGACCGGTAGGGGTACACACCGGCTGGCCGGGCGTCCACTGTGCCGCTGAGGCGCGCGGACGCACGGCAAGAGAGTAACGGTTCCACCCGTACAGTATGTGTCCTAACGAGGGCAATGGCAATTCTGTGGGCACCAGCGCTCAGCATTCATTTTGCCTGGACACGCGAGAAGGGGCGACTGGCGGATGGCCCGTGTCTTGACGAAGGCCTAAGATAACCCTTATCCTAAGGGCATCCGTCGTGGAACGAGCGGAGAACACCACTCGACTTGGGGATGTCCGGAGGCGGGAGGGGCGTCTCGGTTCGATGAGAGAAGCCGATTGTTCAGTCGGCGGAGCCACGTGATCGTCTCGTGCCATTGGGGGAAGAAGGGAGCACGGCGGGGCCGCGCTTTCTTTCGAGACCTGCTATGCGACATGTCACAGGCGCAGCGCGGCTTTCACCATTCGGGTCCATCGTATTCACACCGCAGTCCCTCACGTTTTATGCCGATAAAGCTGCAAGTTGTTAAGGAGGACGCCGCCGGGGAGCCGGCCGACTATCTGTTCGAGCAAGACCGGATTACGATTGGACGCGGAAGCGGCAATGATCTCACTCTGCCGGATCAGAAGGTAAGTACCGAGCATGCCGAGATTCGGAGCAAGGATGGGGATTATCTTCTCATTGATCGGGATAGCAAGAACAAGACGTATGTGGATGGGCAACGCGTGGGGGAGACGCAGCCCTACCGGCTCAACAGTGGGGATGTCTTTCGAGTGGGCGACTTCAACATCGAGTTTGCGCCCCTCTTCATGCCATCGTCCGAGCAGACTGCTTTCGCGGAGGAGGATGAGGCGGCCAATCCATTCGAGAAGCACGCGAAGCAGCTGGCATCTGCCCTTGAGGGACTAGCCGAGACCTACAAGTTTGCCCCGGCCGAGGACCGAGAGGAAAATTTTGCGGCCGCCGTGCAGGACCACCTCGACGCGGAGATCGCCGACGACGAGGCGGTGCAACGCGTCCTGTCGCAACTGGGAGCAGACGCATCGTCCACCGAAGCAGCGGAGAACGATACGTTTTCTCAACAACCAACGGCGGACGACGAGGCGGTCGATGAGGTGCTTGGCACATTGCTGGAAGGGGTGGCCCGAATGATTAGTATTCCGAACCACTTCTGGCGGGAGTTTACCGGCGAAACGCTCGAGCACCCGGAGGAAAAAGACTTTCTGTACGGAGCGGACCTTGACGACCTTCGGGCCCGCCTTCTTGACGACTCGTTGTCCGAAGAGCAACGAGAGGAACGCCTTCAGCACTTGAGTGATGCCGTCGACAGTCTCGTGGCGCATAACATGGCCATGCTCGCTGGCTACAAGAAGTCGGTGATGGCGGGAAGTAAAGAACTATTGCAACGGGTGAACCCGGTCGATGCAATCGAGGAGGCGGAGGAGGGCGGCATGATGGACAGCTTCTTTGGGGGCGGGAGCCAATCGGAGCTCGAGCGGCTTCACGAAGAGTGGCGGGACCTCTTCCACGGCGAGTGGGGGGCACTGGAAAGCGAACTCTTCCGG
This sequence comes from Salinibacter sp. 10B, assembly GCF_002954405.1. NCBI lineage: Bacteria > Pseudomonadati > Rhodothermota > Rhodothermia > Rhodothermales > Salinibacteraceae > Salinibacter > Salinibacter sp. 10B. The sequence continues at coordinate 3,629,448 of NZ_MQWC01000004.1, forward strand.
CCCACCTACGTGGATGCGTACGTGGACCGAATGGCCCAGACCTGGGACATGGACCGGGCCGAGATTATGACGAAGGAGGACGCGTAAGATAGGCGTCGAAGAAACAGCCTGACAGGAGCAGCGATACGCGTGATTCGTTCCCGTACTGACGATTGACCCCGAGGGACCAACTCCATGAACGACGCCGTCATCGGAAAGGAAGTGGATGGATACCGCATCCAGGCCGTACTCGGGCGCGGCGGCATGGGGACGGTGTACAAGGCGGAAGACGTGAACCTGTCGCGGACGGTGGCGATCAAGCGCATCAATCCGGGACAACAGGAGCGGGAGTCTTTTATTCACCGATTCCGCTCCGAGGCGCAGGCCCTGGCTCGCATCGACAGCCCGAATATCGTCGGGGTCTATGCGCTTCGCGAGACCGACATCGGTCTCCTGATCGTCATGGAGTATGTGGAAGGGGGAACGCTAAAGGATCCAATCGAGCGTCAGGGAGCAATGGTGCCAGCGCAGGCCCTCCCCATTCTCGAGCAAACCATGCAGGCGTTTCACGATGCCCACAGCGCCGGGGTCATCCACCGCGATATCAAGCCGGAAAACGTCATGCTGACGACGGATGGCATGGTGAAGGTGACCGACTTTGGCATTGCGAAGCTCCGACAACCGGACTCTGGAGAGACCGTCACGCAGGGGGGGCAGGGCGGCACACTGAAGTACATGTCGCCCGAGCAGATCTCAAACATCAGTGAGGTCGATGCGCGAAGTGATCTCTATTCCCTGGGCATGACCGCCTACGAAATCCTTGCGGGGGACCTGCCGTTCGAGGATACTGATACCGACTTTGATATTATGCGGAAGGTGGTGGAGGGACAGATTCCTCCGCCTGACGAGCTCAACTCCGAGATCCCTTCGGGGCTTGCTCAGTGGATCATGGGGGCCATTGAGAAACGGCAGGACGATCGATATCAGAGTGCCGAGGAGATGCTAGAGGCCCTTCGGAAGGCCGATCGGCAGAGTACGGGCAAGACGATCACACAGCCCGACTGGGAGGTTGACGACGGCAGTGCGGACGTTGACGAGACACGGACGATTGTGCCGGAGGAGACGGATCCGGGGCAGACGGCGGGGCCGGACGAGGGGTACGCCGATCAGACGGAAACCGTCGTGCCGGAAGAGGGCGATGGCTCTGAAAAAACAGGGGGAGAGACCGTGATGGCCCCCGAGGGGACGACTCAACCGTCCGTGCCGGAAGCCGAGACGGACCCTGCTTCTGCTACAGAGTCCGGAGCTGACGACGACGATGCGGAGGACGAGATGAGTTGGGCCGTTGTGGGGGGCGGGATTGTTGCCGCACTGATCCTCATTGCTGGAGGGGCTTTGGCATACACCCAACTGGGTGGGGGCGGCGGGGCCGCGACGGCGACCCTGGCGCTCGATACGGCCCCGGCTGGCGCTACCGTTCTCGTGAATGGGGACACTGCCGGAACGACCCCCATCAAGGGCCACGCCGTTGAGGCGGGAACCGTTCAGTTGCTGGTTCGAAAGGAGGGCTATTCCAGATGGGACACGACCCTAACGGAAGTGAAGGGCGGAAGACGGGTTGCTCTCCAAGATGTGACGTTGGTTGAGCTAAGAACGGACGAGTCGGCTGCGATGAGTGCCGACAACGCCGGGGGAGCGTCGTCGGATGGAGGGGGAGAGTCGGAACAAGTAGCGAACACGACTGAGCAAGCGTCCGCTGACGCTTCCGGCGCGACGTCCACGACAGAAAATCAGGATACACCCCCCGATCCCTCTGCGAGCGGCGCAGCCGACGTTGAGACGGGCGGGGCCGAGACGACCACCGGCACCGTTGAGGTTACGCCCGAGCCATCTGGAACCGTTTGGGTGGATGGGCAGCAGCAACGCGGAGGGGCGATTCCCCTTGAAGTAGGACAACACACCATTACGTGCCGCCATCAGGACTACGGCAGTGTTGATACGACCCTCACCGTCTCCGAGGGACAAACCCAGACGCTGTCCTGTCATTTTCAGCAACAGGTAACTGTGAATACGGCAGGGGGCACCTACGGTCAGATCTGGCTGAATGGAGAAGTGACAAATGAAAGTACGCCCAGTACGCTCACCCTCTCGCCGGGGACATACCGGATTGAGGTACGGCGAAAGACGTTGGAAGGCTTTCAAGTAGAGGGAGGCATCACCAAGACGGAGCGGGGAGGATCCTCTACGACCGAACGATTTTCGGGGGCGGGCTACCGGATACGAGTCGAGCCCACCTTTACGAGGGTGGAGCACGCCGTCGTCTTCAATGTGAGTCGAGAGTAAGAACCTGTTCTCATGTACGCCCGTCTCCACATCCGATGCCGATGGGGGCGTAGACCGAACGCACATCGGAGCGGATGTGCCTGCATCCCCGGCGGGGAGGAACGGGGTCCGCAGTCGGTGCGTCCTGCCGAACGCACAGCGTATGAAAGGAAAACAGCTTCTTAGAGACTGTTTTGATTTCCCACGATGACAGTTCAGGCAGGGCGCGACGACTGCAGATCGTCGGGATCCAACAGGGGCTCCTTCTGAGCAACGGACGGCCCTCCAATTCCTGCGAAATACCTCGTCGATTCTCAAACCCGATCAAAAATCAAAACAGTCTCTAAGGGCCGAGAACGGCGCTGCTGTACGGAGCAGGAAGGGCAGAAGCACCTGACAGGTGCTGGTCAGGGCCGTGCTAGGAGACCCTGAGCCCCGTGCTGAATGTGGGCGCGTTGGTTGAAATCCTCCGTCGGGCGGAGCAGTCAGCCGCTGTGGCACCTCAAACGCTCAAGTCAAGCGTAGCGCCACGAATCGAATCCACTTCTGCGGCTGCCGACGATTGCTCGTGCCGCTCACGCGTGTTGGGACGCTCACCCCTTTTTCTGTAACGAAGAGGGAAGCCGACACGGAGTGGGCATTTCTACTGCTTCGTCTGTTTCTTATTGTACAGAACTGCCACACAAGAATTGATTACAGGGTTCATGGAAATTGCATTTCCGGTTTTTACATGCCCTCTCGTTATAGAAGGGCGGATAGGTGTCGCACGAATGCTCCCGTCGGGGAGGAAAATTTGTCTTTGGTAAAGTCCTTGCACGCCGAAGGCATAGCAGCGCACGAGCCACATTCTTTTAAGACCGAGAGGTGACTCAGCATGCTTACGTCACGAACGTTTACCGGCCCATCTTTTTTCTTCCTCTCCGTTCGGTGGGGAAGCGCTCTTCTGCTCGGAGCCGTTCTTGTTAGCAGCCTTGGAGGGGTGCAGCGCGCCGCGGCGCAGCAGTCTGCTTTTGAGCAAGCAAAGCAGAAGTACCAGTTTGCCGAGTATGAGACGGCGACCTCGCTTTTTCAGAAGGTTGCCGATAACCAGCAGGCCGATATGGCGTTGCGCCGGGATGCGCTACGATACTTGGCGCGCACGTACATCGCTCGGGGACAGAAGGGGAATGCCCGGTCGGCCATTCAGGAACTCGTGGGCACGAACCCGCCAACCGATTACCTGAACCCGGACGTAGAGCCGCCAGCCGTGATGGACATTTACTATCGGGTCCGGAAGGAGCAACGCGGGGACTACAGCGTGCAGGAACAGCAGGGACTGCAAACCCTCGCCGTTATGGACTTTTCGAACAACTCAATTACCCGCCGGGAAGACTATCAGGGATTGAGCAAGGGGCTTCCGTCCATCATGATCAATCATTTGACAGGGGGGACGGATCTGCAGGTGATTGAGCGAGAGCGGATTGAATGGCTTCTGAACGAACTCAAGCTGCAGAAGCAGGGAGACAAGGTTGATCAATCGACCGCGGTGCGTACCGGGAAGCTTCTCGGAGCGAATGCGGTTGTGTTTGGGAGTTTCATCGCGACGGAGAACCAAATGAATGTTTCGGCGCGCGTTGTGAAGGTAGAAACGGGCGAGGTGTTGTTCGGGGACCAGGTGCGCGGAAAGCCGGATGAGTTCTTCAGTCTCATCAAGGAACTCAGCCAGAAGGTGACGAAGAGCATTAACGTCGAGATGGAGGAAACGAAACTTGGCTCCGAACAGACAAAATCGCTGGATGCAATGATGGCATATTCCGACGGACTGAGTCTGCTTGAGGCGGGGAAGTACCGAGAGGCACAGGGCAAATTCAAGCAGGCCCTGGAATACGACGATAGTTTTGCGAAGGCTCGAAAGAAGATGAAGAGCTTGAAGCCAATGGTCGCCAGTCTGGGTGCCGAAAACGAAAATGCTTCATCGTCAAGCATGGAATGACAGGAGCGATCGGCTGCCCGGAATTTCGGAGAAGGACCGTTGAGAGAAGAGATTTGTGTGCTGAGGGAGCCAGTGCAGAGTGAAGAGTTCCACAGGACACGCTCATTGGAAGAGGCATCCTCGTGTACCTAGTCAGATCTCGCTTGAGCTCATGATCGACGACGAACGCGGCCCGGGCGCATTGGTCCGATGGGGGCGCGCAGTTGGGATCGTATATTTCCCCGACTCGCTTGGCCGTTTCCTGGTGCTGCTCTGCCTTGTCGTAGGAGTGGGCGGGTGTGGCGGACCTTCGGTCACGATGGATCAGGATCCGGACGCGTTCGAAGAGCAGGAGGATCAGCTTCAGGAGCGGCTCTCGGACCATCCGGACGACGGGGAGGCGCTTCGGGACCTTGGCTCCATCTATCTTCGGACGGATCGGCCGTCCCAGGCGTACGATGCGCTCAAGAAGGCCTTTTCGCAGCGCCCGAATGACCCGAAGGTCCTTTTCTATTTAGGGTTGGCCAGTGAGCAGGTGGGGCGCCGGGAAGGGGCCCTCAAGCTCTTTGGGCGCTTCGACGAGGTGCCGAAGGAATCGAAGTATCACTCCCTGATGGAGGGACGCTACGAATGGCTTGCCCGGAAGCAAGCCCAGCGACAGGCCCGCGAGATGATCGCGCAGGAGCAGGCTCAGCCGGCGGATGTGCGCACTGACGTCTCGTCGGAGGTGGTGGCGGTCGTGCCGATGCAGTACCAGGGGAGTGAGGAGCAGTATGCGCCGTTGGGGCGCGGATTGGCGGAGATGTTTACGACCGACCTTGCGAATGTAGGACGTCTTCAGGTCGTGGAGCGGGTACGGCTCCAGGCCATTTTGGACGAGCTAAAACTCGGGCAGAGTGAGTACGTTGACCAGTCCACAGCGCCGCGTGTGGGGCGTCTCGTGGGGGCGGGGCGTCTCGTTGGGGGATCCTACCTGGTCACCGACGACGAAGAGGTGCGTCTGCAGGTGACCCTCGCCAATGTCGGGACGGGAGAACGCATTCCACAGCTCGACAATCAGCGTGCTCGTCTCTCCAACCTCTTCGACCTTCAAACCAAGGTTACCTTCTCGATTGTGGACCATCTCGGGGTGGAGTTGACGCCGCAAGAGCGGGCGGCCATCCAGGAAGTGCCGACCCAAAGCATTCAGGCGTTCCTGGCGTATAGTCGGGGGTTGATGGAAGAGGATCGGGGCAATTACGGCACGGCAGCCCAATACTACCAACAGGCCCAGCAGATTGACCCGAACTTCGAAGCCGCGGCTCAGCGAAGGGAGAGAGCGCGTAGCGTCGAGGCTGGGGGCGGAAGCCAACAGGATGCTCTCGCTAACGCTGAAAAGGGCAACTCGGGAGAGAATACGGCTCCGAGTGAATCGATCAATCTTGTAAACCAGCGCCTTCAGAACATGGGGGTTATTCCTGCGGGAGGCCCCGGCGATGACGAACGTGACGTTGCCCAGGAAGCGGAAACGGCTGAGGAGAGTCGCGAGCTGGACGATCCGCCGGATCCGCCGTCCGGAAGTGGAGGGCAGTAAGGGCCTGTTCCGGGGGCGTGGTCGACTGCGCGGGCTGTTCAGCGCAGACCTCCCGAACTGGCACGGCTAAATGCTTCCGGAGGCGGGTTTCAGGGGCGTCTCGGCAAAGGGAGGTGGGAAGAAAGACGTACGGGAGATGGGCGAAGAGATCAAGCCTCGGATGCGGAGGACAGATCAGACGACGAGTTCGGGGTCCGGAGAGACGACGCCAGCCTGAGCGGCATGTGTTTTGTCCCAGGAAATCTCAGTCGGAGGGGACGGAATCTGAAGAAATATATTACGTTGCTGCATGACCCATTTCTACTGCTCGTATCGCCGCCATTTTTGGATGGGCGAAACCCCATTGGAGGAGCGCTCTCAGCCTGAGAAGCCATGGGGGCTCTATGCCTTCGTTTTGGTCGCGGTGCTTCTCTTTAATCCGGCCTCGCTGGTGCAGGCCCAGACCGTGACCGACGTGCGTCCGGAGAGTGGCATTCCGGGCCAGACGGTGCAAATACACGGCAAGCAGCTGGGGGGAATCTCGACCGTTACCATTGGAGGGACCACGGCTCTTATCTTGAGTCAGTCCAGCACGAGGCTTGAAGTGGAGGTTCCAAGTGGAGTGCAGGGACCGACGGCCATCCAGGTGGGCACCACAACGGCGGCCGAGCGGTTTACCGTTCTCACGGGCGGATCCACGACCTTTGCATCCGCCAGTACGCTTGCTCCTACTCGCAACGGAGAAGTCACCCGCGGCGACTTCGATGGGGACAATGATCTTGATCTCCTTGTAACTGGAACCAACGAGAGTGGAAGTGTCACCACAACCCTCTACTACAATGACGGCACGGGACAATTTTCGGAGGCTAGTGACGTGAGTTCGTCCCTCGCGAATGTACGCAACGGAACGGCGGACTTTGCGGATGTGAACGGGGATGGTCGGCTCGACATTCTTCTGACAGGGACGAATGGCAGCGGAACCCCAATTACTCGGTTATACACCAATGATGGAGGGTCACTCGATGATGGAAGCCTTACGATTACAGAACAGGTGGAGGCCGCACCGGCAAGCGGGTTCGAGAATAGTGCGGTGGCGCTAGGGGATCTTGATGCAGACGGCGATCTCGATCTCATTGCGGCGGGAGACACCACCGGGAGTAATGATCGGGCCACCGTACTTTACGAAAACGACGGAAGCGGAAACTTTACGGCGGCGCCAACACCGAGCAGTGCTTTCGTCGACGTTGAGAATGGGACCGTCGATTTTGGAGACGTAAATGGGGATGACACCCTCGATGTGGTGGTAACGGGCGTCGATGGAGGCGGAAGCCCCACCACCACTGTGTACGAATACGATAACGGGACGTATGTGTCCACCAGCTTGTCGCCCGGCGTTACGAACAGCGCGGTGGATTTGGGCGATGCGACGGGCAATGGCGTGCCCGATCTCGTGGTGACTGGAAGCGACGGCAGCTTCGGACAGGTGGCTGAGTTCTTCACGAATGGGGGGGAGGGAAGCTTCACCAGTGAGCAGGTGTTGTCTCCGGCGGTGGAGAACGGAACGGCGGACTTCGTCGACGTCGACGGGGACGGAGATCTCGATCTGGTGACGACGGGGAATGACGGGGACATGATTCCATATGCGACAGTGTACGAGTATGATGCGACCGACTCTCCGCCCTACTCGATAGTGGGGACGAGGCAGGTCACCCCCACCACGAGCAGTGCCTCCGCCGTCGGCGACTATGACGGCGACGGGCGGGTCAACTTGTTCTTTACGGGAGAGACCAGTTCTTCTGCACGCTCGGCGATTCTCTACCGTCCGGCTCTTCGAATTACAAACACATATCCCTCTCCGTACGCGCCGAGTTTCTCAACCAGCAGCGACATGGAGTTTACCTTCAGTGCGCCGGTGGCCGAGAGCTCCGGGTTGGCTGATAGTATTGTCGTTCGGGGAAGTCAGCATGGGGGGATTGGCGATGACGGCTCCCTGACCGGGGGGACTGAGACACTTCAGTATGGACCGACGCCTTCTTTTGCCCCTGGGGAACGGGTGCAGGTGCTTTTTCGGAACGGGCTGGAGAGCACAGGCGGCCTGTTTTTGCCGCGTCCGTTGAATTTTGGCTTTCGGGCAGCTGCATCGAAGGGACCAGCAGACTTTCCCGTCAGCCGTCCTGTCTCGACCAGTGAGACGGGAGCCCGGTCCGTCGCGTCGGGATACCTGACTGGAAATGGGAATCTTGATCTCGTTGTGGCGGCTGCTGGAGACGATGAGGTAACGCTCTACGAAGGAAACGGCGACGGAACCTTCAGTTCTGGGTCGGTGCTCGGGTCGGGGATCACCTATGCTCGGGCCCTCACGCTCGCCGACCTGAACGGCGATGGGCGTCTGGACGTAGTGGTGGGATCCGGCGAAAACGAGTCCAGCGATCCGAATGACATCATTCGGTACTACCTCAACGAAGGGGCAGGGTCTTTTGGAGAAGGACAGGACATTACCAATGGAGGGAATGCCGACGATGTGCGAGATCTAGAGGCCGAGGATTTCGACGGCGATGGCAGCGTGGATCTCGTGGCGGTCACGTCGGACAACAGTTCGATCTACGTCTATCAAAATAATAGTGGCAGCGAGGAGGACGGGGCTCCGACGTTCACCGAGGTTGCAGTGAATGGCGGAAATGCAGACGATCCACGAGCCGTTCACGTGGCGGATGTGGATGGAAATGGCACTCCCGACCTCGTCGTTGGGAGTGTGTCGGACGATAATATCTCGTGGTACCCCAACAACGGAGGGAGTTTTGGAAGTGAGAAGGACGCCGGGTTCCTTTCGAATACGGTAAACCCCCGCGATCTGGATGCCGCTAATCTGGACGAAGATCAGAGGGTCGAGATTGTCGGAGTCGAGCGGGGGAACGATTCAAATGCGGGGGATGGGGCGATAGCCGTCTATGCTCCCACCACCAGCATTGAGGGATCCATTCAGTGGAGTCGGACCGAGGTGGCCCGTACCGACAGCGCGCTAACGGCCACGACCGCAGATGTCAATGCCGATGGGCATATCGACATCGTGGCGGGCTCTGTTGGAGGCGACTCGCTGGTGTGGTACGAAAACATCAGTGGGGGCGGCTTCGGACCCGGAAAGACAATGGACGTAGGGATCCATAACGTGCAGGATGTTATTGCCGTCGACGTAGATGGAGACGGAAGCCTCGACCCGGTGATTGCCGCTCCTACGGAAGATCTCGTGTCCCTTTATCCGAACATCCCCGCGCCACGTGTTTCGAGTACGACACCTGCGCAGAATACGGTGGGAGTGGATACCTCCCTCTCGCGGATTTCGTTCAGCTTCACTAAGGAGCTCGACCCGAACAGCATAGGATTGAATAGTGTCACGCTTGCTGGGTCTCAGTCCGGACAAATTTCGCCAAGCGGTGTGGACCTCTCCAGCTCGAGTGAAGAACTTGAAGTGGAGCTAGGGAGCGAGGTGACCTTCCACCCCGGAGAGAAAATCACAGCATCTGTGTTGGCGGACAGCGTGCTTGCCTCTGATGGATCGGCCCTCGATACGACGTACACCCTGTCCTTTAGAGCGGCGACGGCGTCCGGATCGGGAAACTTCGTGGATGCAGGCATTCCGCTTACGGGAGTGAGGGGAGGAGATGCGGATTGGGGAGATTATGATGATGACGGAGATCTTGATCTCATCCTTGCGGGAGACTCAAATGGCAAAAATACGACGGGCGGAGAGGTCCTTCGCCTCTACGAGAACAATGGGGATGGGACGTTTACAGAGTATGATGTGCCGTCGGATCTTGCGGCCGATGCTGGAGTGATCGGGGTGCAGGATGGGGCTTCGGTTGAGTGGGGGGACTACGACCATGACGGGAATTTGGATCTGGCTGTATCCGGATACAACGGAAGTAGCAGTCCATACGACAAGACGAGAGTCTACCGGCAACGGGACGATGGGCAGTTTGAAACGGTGGCAACGGAGACGGGGGTGTTTGCGGGGGCGAAGGGGAGCTCGCTTTCCTGGGCTGACTACGACGGCGACGGCGATTTGGACTTGGTCGTGACCGGGCCAAGCAGTGATGAGGGGGGGACGGCCTACCTTTACCGATACGACGAAAGCACGAACAGCTTTGTGGAAGCCAACGTGCTTACTCCGGTCAATACGATCAGTGGGTCCGACTGGGGGGACGTGGATAATGATGGAGACCTGGACCTGGTCGTTACGGGGGCCACCAGTAGTGGGAGCAACACCAACATCTACCGAAATGATGGCGACCCCGATGCGGATGGGGCCGTCGAGTTTGGGCGCTTGGGGATGTCCAACATCGTCTCTGGTAGCGATGTCGACATTGTTGGGGCCTCCGCCGAGTTTGGAGACGTAAATGGCGATGGGGCCCTTGATCTCCTCGTGACGGGAGAGGACGAGAGCACGGGCGATCCGAAAACGCGGATGTACGTGAACGAGAATGCTGGGACGATCGCGTTTAGCACTCTTACCACGCCGGTTCGCCAGGACAGCACAAAGGACGGAGAAGCGGCGTTCGGCGATTTTTCCGGCGATGGGCGTTTAGATGTTGCGTCCGTTGGCGACAGCACTACATTTGACGATCCCAACGAGAGTCAGTCAGCCATTTTTCGCAACGAGGGAGGGAGTCCGCCTTCATTCACGAAGAGCAATGTCGCCATCACGCCCGTTGATTCGGCCTCGGTGGCGTGGGGGGACTACAATGGGGATGGCACCCTCGACCTAATCGTAACCGGGGACGACGAGACAGATACCCCAACGGCCACGCTGTACAAGCAATCCCCAGCCTTACAGGTCACCAGCACTGCCCCGGCCCGACACACGGTGGGGGTTGACACTGCGCGGGGAAGCATCTCGGCTACCTTCAACAAGGAGATTGACTTCACAACGTCGAGCGATCGCGTAGCGGTATTTGGGGACCAGTCGGGGCGCGTTCCGCTGAGTGGGGTACAGCAGGGAGCGACGTCTCGTGAGCTCGAAATTGTAGTAAGCTCCACGTTCGACTTTCAGCCCGGGGAGCGAGTACGCGTATCGGTGTTTGCTGACAGTACTGTTGCTACGGACGGAACCACCCTCGCGTCGACCTTCACGTTCCAGTTTACTGCCGCTGCCCAATCCGTGACGCCGTCGTTTCCGGTCGATCGTGTGCTCTCGGACACCGTGGACGTCGTCACGAGCGTAGAAGCCGCGACGGTGAATAATTCGTACGACACCCCGGACGCGCTGGTCGCGATTGATGGAGGCGACGACAAAGTTGGATGGTTCCGCAACACGGACGGGCAGGGGGGCTTTTCCGGATTGCGGGACATCGAAACTGGGTTTTTCTCCCCCTACGATGTCGTTCCGGGCGACCTTGACGGAGACGGAACGGTGGGGGTGATTGGGGTTTGGGCCAGCTCGAATGTAATACAGTGGTACCCGAACGATGGAGCAGCTCCCCCTTCCTTTTCGACTTCACAAGAGGTGACACTCAATGGAGGGGCGCCCCAGGATGCGACCGCTGCGGATCTTGATGGGGATGGAGACCTGGATCCCGTCGCGGCTCTCGCGGCCGACGATGCCGTGGTCTGGTACGAAAATCGCGTCGATCAGGGAAACGGGTTCGCGGCTGCGGATACGATTGCGCGCGTTCCCCACCCCGACAAGGTTGCGATTGCCGACGTGGACGGGAACGGCACACTGGATGTGATCTCCGCGTCGGGGGGCACCAGCGGAGATACAGACAATCGTCTTGCGTGGCACGCCAATGAGGATGGAGATGGCAGCCGATGGACGACGCTGAATATCAGTACGGCGGTGAGCGGGAATAACAGCGGGCAAAACATCGGCCTTGGGGTGGGCGATGTCGATGGAGACGGGGCCGTGGATGTGATCACGAGTTCGTACCTTGACGGCACCGTGTCGTGGTTCGACAACACGACGGGAGACGGGAGCGATTGGACGAGATCCTTCATTACGCAAGACGCGTCCGGGCCCACAGACGTAGCCCCATTCGATCTCGATGGGGACGGCGACCTGGACGTCCTCTATTCGGACTATCTGGAGTCCCGCGTTGCGTGGGTTGAGAATACGGACGGAAATGGAAGCTTCTCTAGCCAGCACCGGCTCGTGACCGACGATACCCCGCAACCGTTGAGCGTCACGGTGGCGGACCTGAATGGCGATGGACAACTGGACGTGTTGGCGTCGGGGAGTTCAACAGTGGCCTGGCATCCGAACACAACGATCGCGCCGCAGGTCGTAACGAGGCCGCCGAGTGATTCGTCTTCGAACGGGTTTACTGCTGAGGCACTGGTGAACCCGGGAGGGGCGTCTACGGATGTTGTCTTCGAGTACGGAAAGGATCTCTCGTTCGGGGCCGACTCCACGTTTGCAGCCTCGTCCAGTCCCATTGCTGGAGACGACACGGTGAATGTGGGGGCGACAGTCGACACGCTGAAGGCGGCGACCAAATACTATTATCGGGTGGTGGCAACGAACAGCGTTGGGACCAACACTGGAGAAATCGATTCGGTAACGACCAAGGTGGCCGATCCCCCAACCGTCACGGCCGACTCTGTAAGGAGCGTGACGGATACGAGTGCCGTTCTGTACGGGACCGTCAATCCTGGAGGAGACACGTCTCGGGTGTATCTCGCGTTTGGGTTAGCGACGGCAGATGCGCCGACGGTACATCCGATTGACACGCTTCGGACCGCCCTTTCGAGCGATCAAGTCGTGAGTCAGGTGGTGGATACCCTCCAGCCGAGCACCGAATATCGGTATGGGTTCAGGGCTGTCAATATAGCAGATTCAACGAGCGGCGGTCCTCAGACCTTCACCACCTCTAACGTTCCCCCCTCCGCGGTGAACGACACGACGACAATCGATGAGGATCAAGCGGTGACAATCCCCGTCCTGGCGAACGACACCGATCGAGGAGGACGGCTCGATACCTCCACCGTTGCGGTTGTGGACTCCCCGTCTGTTGGGACTGCGGAGGTAGAAGGGGAAACGGGCAAGATTACCTACACGCCGACACCGGACTCCAATGGGACAGATCGCTTTGCCTACGCAGTATCCGATGACTCCAGCGCCGTGGACACGGCGGAGGTGATTATCACAATCGAAGCGATCAACGACCTCCCGCTCACCCGTGCCGACACTGTTTCGGTACAAGAGGGCAGTGCCGCGGTCGTGCCGGTTCTTGAGAATGACACTGATGTTGAGGGACCGTTAGACACGACCTCGGTGGCCATCGAACGCGGTCCGTCGAAGGGGGCCGCGTCCGTCACGACGGAGGGACAAATTCGGTACGAGCCGGACCCGAATTACAGCGGGCCGGACAGCCTGCGGTACACGGTGGCAGATACATCGGGAGCCCGGTCCCAGCCGACGCCGGTCCGGTTTGATGTCGGGGCACTTACACTGGCTTTGCCGGACACAGTAGAGGCGGGGATTGCTTCCGTGGGACACCCGCGCTCTTTGGCTGTCACAGTGAAAAATGAAGGGGAGATCCTACTCACTGGCCTGTCGGCGTCCGTTGAGGCAGGGGACAGTTCTGATTATGCATTGCGGGAGAGCAGTCTTGAGGACACTCTTGCCGTGGGGGAGAGCGGGATGGTGCCACTCCGGTTTGAACCGTCAACGCCAGGAGGACGAGAGGCTCGTCTGATAGTGACGGCAGCGGAAGGGACGGCCGACACTGCCACGGTGCGGGGGCGGGGCGTGGGCGTGACGGTCGATGCTCCACCGCCGTCGCGCGGGACATCCGCCAATATTGGGTTCACCTTGGAGGGGGGGATCGACGCAATCACTGACGCGGATGCGGGGAATGGCTCAACCTTGTATGTCCGCAAGGGAGGAGCGAGAACCTACCGCGCTCGTTCCCTCTCAAAAGCGGGACAGGATCCCCTTCAATTGCAGGCACAGGTCCCCGATACCCTTGTCTCCGCGCGCGGAATCGACTACTTCGCCGTCGTTGTGGGGAAAGACCCGGTCGGAAAGCAAGATACGCTGACGATTCCGGCAGGCGGCTCCCGTCGCGCCCGGCGTACGCCGCGTCACCTGCCGGTGCAGTTCGACTTACTCCGCCCACCGTCGCAAGCAGAGTTTCCGGCGGAGAGTTATCGAATGGTGTCGGTGCCGGCAGTGCCGGAGCAGGGGGTGAAGGAGGCCCTCAAGAACCACTACGGTTCGTACGACCGAGGGAAGTGGCGAGTGCTCCGATGGGCCGCTGAGGCAGAGGAGTATCAAGAGTTCCCCTCCATCGATTCTCTGGAGGTCGGAGAGGGATTCTGGCTGGTTACGTCAGAGGGAACGCCGCCCCGGATTGAGAGCGGGCAGACGCCGGACGCTGATCAGGCACGAATGCTGACGCTGGAGCCGGGTTGGAACCAGGTGGGGAGTCCATTCGGATACTCTGTCCCGTGGGATACGGTGCAGGCAGCCTCGGGCCTGAGCGGGAAAGAAATCGACGGGCCAATCGCCTATCGGGACAGTGCTTATTGGTCAGGACAGTCTCGGTTGATGCCGTGGGAGGCGTACTTTGTGTTCAATGCGCAATCAGAACCGGATACGTTGGTGGTACCGCCGGTCGGGAGTGAAGGCGCTGCGGGGAATGGCGGAAAGAATAGTCTCCTTGCGAGTGGACAGCAGGGAACCGATCCCACCACTCGACGGTCGGCGACTCCACAGGAGGGGGCGAAGACAAGCAATCCCCCGGTTAACAAAAGGTCTCCCCGAAAGGCCGCCCCCGGACAGGCGTCTGCGTCGAAGGCCCCGTCCAGCCCAACGTCCCCCGATAAGTCCGCCTTAGAATCTGCCTCGTCGAAGGAAGGGTCCTATACGCTTCATTTAAGAGCTCGACCGGACGGAAAGGTGCAGGGCGGACGTCCCGCGACGGTCACGCTTGGCCTGCGCACGGCAGCCAAGACGGGACGAGACCGATTTGATCAGGCACAAGCACCGCCGATTGGGCAGAATGTGCGACTTGGGGTGCTCCAGAAAACCGGGGGACGGTCGGTCCCACATGCTGAAAGCTTTAAGCCTTCTGAGGGGGGCGGACAGGCCTGGCGGGTCCGGCTCACCAACCGACTGGATGAGACGATTCCGGTTCGGCTTGGGCTGACAGAGGCCGGCCCGTTGCCTTCAGACTATCAGCGGTACATATTGGACCTGAAGTCTGGACGACGGCGAGCTCCGGGAGCCCGCCTTGAGCTAGATGCAGGCGCAGTGCGAGTGCTGAAAGTCATTGTTGGAACTGAAGCCTACGCCGAAGCGGAAAGTGAAGGGGTGGATCTCGATACCTTCACGGACGCCCTTCGGGGAAATTACCCGAATCCATTTGAGGACGAGACGACGATCGCGTACACGCTGAAAACTAGGCGAGAGGCGGTCACTGTCGCCATCTACGACGTGCTGGGGCGACGTATCAACACCTTGACGGAGGGAGCGAAACGATCTGCTGGTCTTCACCGGGTGCAGTGGGACGGGACGAACCAGCAGGGACGACCGGTTGGGAGCGGCGTCTACTTTTACCGGGTTAAGGCAGAAGGCTTTCAGAAGACCCGGAAGATGGTGCTAGTTCGATAAGAGAACTGGGGGGCTACCGTGGGGGCGTTAGCATCTGCATTCCTTTTTTGTTCAGAACGAGAGCCCAAAGGGCATCCCCGAGAAAGAAGTTCTTATATACGTCACTTCCTCCAAATTGACAGATGGGCCCGTGATGAAAGACTCGCCATTTTCCACACCGTCTGATGCTCGGTGGCTTCGTGCTCTTCTTCGTTCAAGTGTTTTCGTCGTTGCCGTTGGACTGTTGGTGACGTTCACCGGTCCCAAGGCTGCTTGGGCGCAGTTGGAGGGCCCGTCTCTTCGAAGTGTCCAGCGGCCAGTGTCTGTTTCTGTCGACCCGACGTATCAAGTCTACGAGACTGAAGGAGGGCGACAGTTGACTGAATTCAGCACGCGCCTGTCCATGTTCGTACCGGTGACCACGCGCCTTACAGTTCGGGCACGGGGAGAATATGCCCGAATGGACGGGACCCGCCTCACGTCCGTAGGAGGGGGGACCGACCTTTCGGGGCAGGTATCCTACGCCCAACCAGTGGCCGACGGAAGTGTGGTGTTTTCTCTTCAGGCCAATGCGCCGACTGGCAAGCAAAAGCTCTCAGACGCGGAATTGGAGACGACCCGATTCATCAGCCAGAATGTCTATGACTTCCGGGTGTCGAGCTTCAGCCGAGGATTTTCCCTGGCCCCACGAGTGACGTGGGCGGTTCCCCTTTCCGACCGGTTTGCGGTGGGCCTTGGAGCAGGGTACCAGTACCAGCGAGGATTCCGGCCGCAGGCGTCGCTGGAAGAAGATTATGTGCCGGGGGACGGCGTTGGAGCCAACGGGGGATTCGACTACAAGCTCACGGAGGCCTCGGCGTTGGGACTGGATGTGGCGTATCGGTGGTACCAGACCGATCGGGTGGGAGGCGTACCCCGGTTCGATTCCGGTAGTCGCCTGACGGGAACGGTTCGATACCTGCGGCGCTCGGGATTTACAACGATCCGGGCCGTGGTTCGATACGCAAATTGGGAAGAGAGCGAATTTGGCTTTCGACGGCAGAGCCCGAATCGCGGACAGGTGCTTCCTCCACACGGAATGGTTCTCACGTCCTATGAAACTCGGCTCGCCGAAGGAATGCGTCTTCACCTTCGAGCATCAGGGCACTGGTATGGAGAAACCATTCAGGACAGTCCAATGGGAAACCGGAAGCTCCTCGGTCGTGCGTACGTATCGCCCTCATTTGAGATTGGGGAGGTTCTGACTCTGGAGCCTCATGGAACGGCATCATTCGGAAGCTACCGCGGATATGGAGGCGGGCTGCGCATGATAGGAACCTTTTAGCATTATGCCTTCAACGCATGGGCCGTCGGCGTAGGGATCGCCAGGCGGCAGCGACGCACGATGCATTTACCGCATGAGGGAAGGAAATTCGCGCGTGACATATAAGAGAGGCCCGACCAGAATGCACCGCATCGTCGGTCGAGAGCCGCCGATGGGGTTGAGGCCCATGTTTTTATCAGTTGTTCGACGCGTACGGTTAAGGTTTGGCGGAAATCATGAGGGATTAGACGTAAAGATCTTGAAGATCTTGGGTTGCCGGTGGCTCTGTCGTATGTTCTATCTGTGGCGAGATCAAACCGGCCCTTGTTGTTCGAGGCGTCGGGGAGTTTCACCTCGTCCATGCATCGTTGGGGCCGACAGCCGTCGGCCTGGTCACTCACTGCTGACCGCTGCATCCGTATGCCGCAAATATTTCCCAAGAAGGCAAACGTCCTTCCACTGCTGTCACTCGTGGGGTCACTCATCGGGGGCGTAGCACTGATCGGACTGGTCTGGTATTATTTCTCTCCGGAGTTTACGACCGTTGGGTATAAGCCGGACCAGCCCGTTCCGTACAGTCACGAGCTTCACGCCGGCCAACTTGGCATCGACTGCCAGTACTGCCACACCAACGTCGAGAACTCGAAGCACGCGAACGTGCCCCCGACGCAGACCTGCATGAACTGCCACAATCAGATTCGGACCAACTCGCCGAATCTGTTGCGAGTGCGGCAGAGCTGGGCCAACGACGAGCCGATCCAGTGGACGAAAGTGCACCACCTGCCCGATTACGCCCACTTCAGTCACGCGTCCCACGTGAATAAGGGCGTAGGGTGTGAGACCTGTCACGGGCGCATCGACAAGATGGAGGTTGTGTACCAAGCGGAGCCCCTCTCAATGGGCTGGTGTTTGGAATGTCACCGTCAGCCGGAGCTTTACCTGCGCCCCAATGATAAGATTACGGCGATGGGGTATACGCAACCCGCGAATTTCGTGGAGCGCAACCTGGAGCGGATTCGAGACGAGGGAATTCAACCGCCCACCAACTGCTCCGCCTGCCACTACTAATTCATTTTCGAATGACGAATGGCGGGGGATGGGTGTGCGCTACACCATTCGCTGTTCGAGATTCGCAAGTCGAGACTGTAATGATAGAACTTGACGTACTCGATCCCGACGACGCCCAGGACCACGGGGACACCGACTCGGGAGGTCCCACGTTTTGGCGGCATCCGGCTGATCTCGACGACGATGCGTCGTCGGATGAGGATGACCTCATGGAATTCAGCCCGGGGGACAGTGAGCCGCCAAGCGGGGCGTCCCGCCGCCAGTTCCTTCAACTCATGGGGGCAGCCATGGCCATGGCGGGCCTCAGTGGTTGTCGTCGTCCCGAGCAAAAAATACTTCCTTATTCCCGGAAGCCCGAGGAGGTCATTCCTGGGATTCCCCAGCACTACGCGACGGGGATGCCCTTTCGGGACGTGCTGCGGCCCGTGCTGGTCGAGAGCCACGAGGGACGCCCGACGAAGATTGAGGGCAATGGGGAGCACCCAGTGGGGCAGACGGGCACGAGTGGGTTTGAGCAGGCCTCTGTGCTGAACCTCTATGACCCGGACCGGTCGCGGTCGGTGCGACGGGAGGGGAGCGAGGTGGCCTGGAAGGAGTTTGTCAGCTTTTGTCGGCAGCTCGGGGAGCAGGCCGCGCAGCAGAACGTGGCGGTCCTGATGGAGGAGAATCCATCTCCGACCGTACAGGCGATGCGCCAGCGCATGTCCGACCGGTTTCCGAATCTACAGTGGGTCACGTACTCGTCCACCGGTGATAATCCGGTGCGCCTCGGCATGCAGCAGGCGTTTGGGCGCCCGCTCCGGCCCCGGTACAACCTGGGCGAGGCGGAAGTCATCCTGAGCCTCGACTCTGACTTTTTGGACGGTCGTCACCGCGACTATCTCCACAACACTCAGTCTTTTGCCGAGGGGCGTCGGTTGGAAGAGGCGGACGATGACATGAGTCGCCTCTACGCGGTCGAGAGCCAGTTCTCCACGACGGGCGGCTCGGCGGACCATCGGCTCCGGATGCAGGCTCGACGCATTAAGGCCTTCGCGGCGACTATCGCGGCGGAGTTTGGCGTAGGCACGGCCCCGGACGTAAGCTGGGGGCAGAAGGAGCAGGTACACGCCCGAGAGATTGCACGGGATCTGCGAGAAGCCGGAGCGCAGGGGGTTGTGTTGGCGGGCGAGTCGCAGCCAGCTGAAGTGCATGCTCTGGCGATGGCGATCAACCAGCAACTGGGCAGTATTGGGTCCACCGTTACGCTATTCGACACGGGCAGCAGTCAGGCGGCCTCTCAAGACGAGGCCCTCGCTGATCTCGTGGACGCAATGAAGGGCGATCAAATCGACTCGCTCTTCATGGTGGGGGTGAATCCGGTTTATGATGCCCCGGCGGAGCTTGGCTTCGAAGAGGCGCTGTCGAACGTACAGAATACGGTACATTGTGGGCTCCTCCGAAACGAGACGGCCCGAGCCAGCCGCTGGCACGTGCCCCGCACCCATTACCTGGAGCGCTGGGGCGACGGGCGGGCCTACGACGGCACCCTTTCGCTCATCCAGCCCCTGATTCGGCCCCTCTACGACGACGCCCACTCTGACATTGAGGTGCTCAACCTCCTCGCGACAGGGGTCGATGCCGCCGGATACGATCTGGTGCGCGAGCAGTGGCGGGAGCGTCTGTCCGGCAATTTTGAGGAGCAGTGGCGACAGGTGCTCCATGATGGCTATCTCGAAGACACGCAGTTCAGTACGGCATCGGTGGGGCAGGCGAATGTCCCCAGTATTTCGACACCGGCGGAGGAGGGACTGGAGGTGGTCTTCCGGCGCGATCCGAAGCTGTTGGATGGACGTTTCTCTAACAATGCCTGGATGCAAGAGCTCCCGGATCCCATAACGAAGATTGTCTGGGACAACGTGGCGACCATGAGTCCCGCCACCGCAGAGGAACTGGGGCTCCAGGTCAATTATAGCGAGGATAACTTTTACGTTGACCGGGTAGAGCTTTCGGTAAACGGGGCGACCGTGGAGCTGCCAGTCTGGATTCAGCCGGGACACCCGGACGGGTCGATTGGAGTCAATCTGGGCTATGGACGGCAGATTTCCACGACGCGTGAAGGGTACGACACGCCCTTCTGGGACGTTACCGACGACCAGGATGTGTACAATGATGCTCCCATTGCCGGTGGGCTCGATTCGGACGGAAATCCGGTGGACGTAGTGGGGAGCAACGTCGCTCCGCTTCGGCCCTCCGGAGATCGGGTGGCCGAGGGAGCAGAGGTGACGAAGGTGGGGAGCGGGTATTTGATCGCAACCACGCAGGAGGCGGGGTCGATGCACGGTCGTCCGATTGTTCGCTGGGCGACGCTTGACGAGTTTCGAGAGGATCCCTACTTCGTGGATGACAATCAGCCGCCGGTGCCGGAGTTCGGGCACGGAGGGGATGGGCACGCCGGAGGAGAGGCCGTCCACAGTGAGGACGGCTACGGCCTTGCGGCGGGCACGGGCACCGATGCGCATACGCTTGAAGACGTGCCGGACAATCCGCAGACCGGTTCTCACGCCGATACAACAAGTCATGGGGACGGGGCCCCGACGGATACGTCTGGGCATGGGCAGTCCTCCGGGCATGGCGATGGGCACGCGGAGCAAGGGGCGGAGAATGTAGAAGGGTACCAGGAGTACCCCATGATCTGGCAGGAGGACCATCCGAAGGACCAGCCAGCCTCGAAAGACAATCCCTACTATCAGAATCAGTGGGGGATGTCCATTGACCTCAACACCTGCACTGGATGCAATGCTTGCGTCGTGGCGTGCACGAGCGAGAACAACGTGCAGGTGGTGGGGAAAGAAGAGGTCAGCAATGGTCGGCACATGTACTGGATTCGGAATGACCGGTACTATGTTACCGAGGAGGATGGAGACCCAGAGGATCCGGAGATGCTGATGCAGCCGGTCATGTGCCAGCACTGCGAAAACGCGCCGTGCGAGTCGGTCTGTCCGGTGGCGGCGACGGTCCACTCGCCCGATGGCACCAACCAGATGATTTATAATCGCTGCATCGGGACGCGGTACTGCGCCAACAACTGCCCCTACAAGGTGCGTCGGTTCAACTTCTTCAATTGGACGAAGACATTGCCGACCGAGGTGCAGATGGCCCAGAATCCGGACGTGAGCGTCCGGTCGCGCGGAGTGATGGAGAAGTGCTCCTGGTGCGTTCAGCGCATCCGGCAGAGCCAGCAGCAGGCGGACAACGAGGACCGGGACCTGCGTCCAAACGAGGTGGAAACCGCCTGCCAGCAGGCCTGTCCGACCGATGCCATCACCTTCGGGGACCTCAACAATCCGGAGAGCGACGTGGTGAAGGAGAAGCAGAATCCGCGCCGGTACGAGCTGTTGTCGTACCTCAACACGAAGCCGCGCCTCTCCTACCTGGGCCGCGTGCGAAACACCAATCCGCGGATCGAAGAGGCCCTGTCCTCGGACGAGGAGGCGTCGGACGAAGCAGAAGCCGCGCCAGCGGAGGCATAGCCCGCCTTTCGTTCCTACCGCAACATCGTAGAACCGAACGTAGAACGTCGTGGCGAATACTGAGGAAACCAAATCGATTCCGGCCGATCCGTCGACGGACGGGCATACGGGCGAGGAACGCGACCCGCTCGTACGCGGAGATCTGTCGTTCCACGACATCACCGAGTTGGTGTCGCGGCATACCGAAAAGAAGGCGCCGCCCGCGTGGTATGCCGCCTTTGCGGTGGCCCTCTCCGGGACCGTACTGCTTCTGGCCCTCTTTGCGTACGTGTCGTGGAATGGCATCGGCACGTGGGGCAACAATCAGCCGGTCGGATGGGGATGGCCCATCGTCAACTTCGTGTTCTGGGTTGGGATCGGGCACGCCGGAACGCTGATCTCGGCGATTCTCTTCCTGTTCCGCCAGCAATGGCGAACGGCGATTAACCGATCGGCGGAGGCGATGACGCTCTTCGCGGTGATGTGTGCTCTGATCTGGCCCACCTTCCACGTGGGGCGCGTCTGGGTCATTTACTGGACGCTTCCCATCCCGAACCAGATGGAGATGTGGCCCCAGTTCAAGAGTCCACTTCTGTGGGACGTCTTCGCGGTCTCAAGCTATTTCCTCGTATCGCTGGTCTTCTGGTACGTGGGGCTTGTGCCGGACCTGGCGACGCTCCGCGACCGAGCCAAAAATTTCTGGCGCAAGCAGATTCTCGGGTTCTTTTCGCTGGGCTGGACGGGGTCCAATCGGCACTGGCGGAATTACGAAAAGGCGTACCTACTGCTCGCCGGGCTCGCCACGCCGCTCGTGCTCTCGGTCCACTCGGTGGTGTCGTTTGACTTCGCCGTGTCGGTCCTGCCGGGATGGCACACCACAATCTTTCCCCCTTACTTTGTGGCCGGGGCCATCTTTTCCGGGTTTGCCATGGTGGTGACCCTCATGGTGATTACGCGAGAGATCTACGGCTTGAAGAACCTGATTACGATTGATCACCTGGAGAAGATGAACATCATCATTCTGGTGACGGGCACGATCGTAGGGTTTGCCTACATCACAGAGTTCTTCATGGCGTGGTACTCCGGGGTGCAGTATGAGCAGTACGCCTTCCTGAACCGGGCATTTGGGCCATATGCGTGGGCGTACTGGATTATGATGACCTGTAACCTCATCACCCCACAGCTCTTCTGGTCGAAGAAGCTACGCCGATCCATCCCGGTGATGTTCGTTCTGTCGATCTTCGTAAATATCGGGATGTGGTTTGAGCGCTTCGTGATTACGATTACGTCCCTCCACCGAGACTTCCTGCCGAGTTCGTGGGGCTATTTCGAGCCGACCTGGGTGGACATTGGCACGCTCGTCGGATCGTTCGGGCTCTTCTTTACGCTCTTCCTGCTGTTCCTTCGCTTTGTCCCGATGGTGGCGATGGCGGAGGTGAAAGGCGTGATGCCCGAGGCCGATCCGCACCACTACGACATCGGCAACGGCCATGCGGGTGACGGGGAGCCCTACATTGAGCCGGCAACCATTACCGCCGTGGAGCGGCCGGACCGCTCGTAACCACCCTGCTGACTGCATTCCTTTTGCGCACCGACTGACGTGTCATGCTGAACAATCTGATTCGTGAGGCCAAGGCGACGATGGGGATATACGAGAGCGACGCCGACCAGGTCTACGGCCTGCTGGCGGAGTTCCCGAATCCCGGAGCCCTGCTCCATGCCGCTGAGGCGGTACGAGAGGAGGGCTATCGTCACTTCGATACGCACAGCCCCTTTCCCATCCACGGGATGGACGACGCGATGGGGTTGGGCAACTCAAAGGTTGGGTACTTCTCGTTCCTTGGGGGCGTCACGGGCTTCGTGGGGGCATATCTCCTGCAGTGGTGGACCGCCGCGGTGGACTACCCGATCAACATCAGCGGGAAGCCCTTCTTCGCTGTGGAGCCGTCGGTGCCCATCATGTTTGAGCTCACGGTGCTGTTCGCGGCGTTCGGGGCCGTGGCGGGCATGTTGGCCCTCAACGGACTGCCGCGCCCGTACAACCCGTTGTTCTACTCCGACCGGTTCGAGGGGGCGTCCGACGACCGGTTCTTCCTCCACATTGCCGCGAGCGACGAGCAATTCGATTCGGAGGAGACCGCAGCGATGCTGCGCCGGATTGGGGCTCGTCACATTGAGCTCGTGCAAGACGACGGTGTGTCCGATCCGTAACCTGTGCCTATGCTGCCGACGACGTTTTTCTCTGAGACCCTGTACTTCAATGCGACGCCTCCTCGTTCTTGGACTTTTCGCGACGATTCTTCTGGTCGGATGTCGGGGGCGCCAATCTGAGGCGCCGCCCATCCATCCGCACCTGTCGATGGACTTTCAGGAGAAGTTTGGCCCGCAGGAGTACAACCCGTTCTTCGAGGACGGGGCGGCCATGCGGAAGCCGCCCAGCGGCACTGTGCCGCGGGGCTACCTTCGGGCAAACAGTGAGCTGCACGAAGGTCGGCTCTCCAATGGGGAATACGTAGAGCAGATTCCGGTTGCGGTGAACCGGGAGGTGCTGGAGCGGGGGCAGAGCCAGTACAACGTGTACTGCGCACCGTGCCACGGAAAGTCGGGCGACGGAAACGGAATTATCATGCGTGGCGACTACGGATACACCCCGGCGACCAGCTATCACGTGGATCGGCTTCGGCAGGTGACGGACGGATACCTGTACGACGTGATTACGAACGGCGTGCGCAATATGCCGCCCTACGCCCAGCAGATCCCCGTCCGTGATCGCTGGGCCATTGTCGCGTACATCCGTGCTCTGCAGCGAAGCCAATACGCACGTCCCGACAATCTGCCGGAGAGCGTCGTGACGCGCTTGGAGGAAGAAACCGGCGTGACGGTTCGAAGCGTCGGCGACACGACGGCAACGGCGCCTGTCACTGGGGCCGACTAGAGTTCTTTCCACACCCTCGCACAATCTCCATGGTCCGAGGGCCCAGCGCATTGTGGGTCCCGAAGAGCATTCCACGTCATGGCCGACTCTGTATCCTCAAACACGTCCTTGTCCTGGCTGATCGATCCGCTTGAGTCGACGCGCGACGCGGCGGAGGGCGCCTATCAGTTTGCCGGGGACCGGCGGGCCTGGCTCGTGCCCCTCATTCTGGGCTTTGCGCTCATTACGATTAGTGCGATGGGCGGATGGCAAAACCCGGACGACTTCTTCTTTGCGTACCTGGCGGGCTGGTCCTTCCTGCTGACAACGGCACTTGGGGGGCTGCTCTTTTTGATCTTTCATCACCTCACGAGGGCCTCTTGGAGCGTGGTGGTGAATCGGATCAACGAAACGCTGGTCTGGGCCTTTCCGCTATTGTTCGTGCTGGGACTGCCGTTACTGTTTGGCATGCACGACCTATATCACTGGACGCATCCGGAGCTTTATGATCCCAGCAGTTCCCACTACGACGAAATTCTGGCGGGCAAACGCGCATACCTAAACTTCCCGTTCTGGTGTGCACGGATGGTGGTGTACTTCCTGGCCTGGACGATTGTCTCTTATCGCCTCTATACCTTTTCCGTGCGCCAGGACGTGGATCCCGATCCCTCCATTCCGGCCAAGCTGCGGAGCACCAGTGCATGGGGGCTGCCCCTGACGGCAGTCACTCTCGCTTTTGCGAGCTACGACATCCTGATGTCGCTTGACCCGCACTGGTTTTCCACAATCTTTGGGGTATACTTCTTCTCGGGAGGAATTTTGAGCGCTGTCGCCGTGATTACCCTGGTGGCGCTGCTGCTGCAAAATTTGGGTGGGCAGCTGCAAAATACCATCACCCGCGAGCATTACCAGGACCTCGGCAAGTACATGTTTGGGTTCGTGGTCTTCTGGGCGTACATCGCCTTCAGCCAGTATATGCTCTACTGGTACGGCGGCATTCCGGAAGAGACCGTGTGGTTCCAGCATCGTTTGCAGAATGGATGGGGATGGCATAGCGCCTTCCTGCTTGGCTTCCACTTTGTGGTGCCGTTCCTGGTTCTGCTTCCCCGCGCCCCGAAGCGGAGCCACATGATCCTGTCGTTCATGTCCGTGTGGGTGCTCGTCATGCACTGGTTCGACATGCATTGGGTTGTGCTTCCGGTGCTCCGAGAGAGCGGCGGCTTTCACTGGCTCGACATTACCTGCTGGTTAGGACTGGCTGGGATCTTCGGGGGCATTCTCATGTATCGATTAAGTCGCCATCCACTAGTGCCGCAGAACCATCCGTTCCTTTCCGAGTCGCTCCATTTTGAGAATGCGTAGTTGGGGACTCTCCCGCAAGGATCTTTTTGCGCGAGGTTCGAGGCACAGGACTCAAAAATGGAACGATTCCGGTGATTTTCACCGCGTTTGACAACTCCCGTTGCCGTCTGCGCGTACGTTCTAACTGAATTTGACACAACGCGACTTTCCATGGCTGATGCAACTGCCCATAGCGATCCTCCGGCTCCGCCCGAGATCGTTGCGCCAACGGACGCAATAGCCGTAAACGGCCAAAAGGTGACGTTTGCCTGGGAGTCGTCCCGGGAGGCGGATCGGTATCGTCTTCAGATTGCCGAGACGGCCACGTTCGAGGAGTTGGTGCTTGACGAAGAAGTAGGGAACGAAACGGCCGTGACGGTGGGAAACCAGTTGCCGACGGACGGACAAACGTTCTTCTGGCGGGTCGTTGCCGGGTCCTATGCGGGATGGGGAGAGCCCTCGTCTATTGAAAGCTTTACTGCCTCGACCGAGGAAGAGGCCGAGCAGGATTTGTTGGCATCGTCGGACGCGGGTCCGGTAACGAAGCTCGCCCGGGCGGCCAAGCGGGAAGTGACACGACGGGTCTTTGAGTTTGAGGACCGCTTCGAGGAAGAAAAGGAGCGAGGGGTGGCGTACGAGGGAATTGCGGCGAGCCAGATTATGGCTATTGCACTGTCGATTCTCGTCGTCATCCTCGTCGCCGTCGTGGTGATCTTTGGCTGGTACGGACAAGTAGCACAGGAGACGAGGGCCGACGCGACCAGCACAGAGAACTACGAATTGCTTCAAGAGACCCGAACACAGCAGGAGGAGGTGCTCACGCAGTACGGCGTCGTGGACGAGGAGGAAGGAGTGTACCGCATTCCGATCGACCGGGCAATGGATGTCGTGGCAACAGAGGAGTACCAGCGATCGCAGGCTGAGAGCGGCGAGGTGGAGCCGATCTCCGAGGGCAGTGAGTAGCGGTGGGAGCTCCCATTCCATCCACCCGTAGTATGATGCATTCGACACGACATTGGAGCTGGGCCGCCCTACTCCTCGGCGTTGTTTTGGCGCTGGGGAGCATGGAGGTCCAGGCACAGCGCAGCAATCAGGAGCGTGACCAACTGAAGGGCGTGGGCATTGAGCGCCAGTTGGGCGACTCTGTGCCGACGGATCTCACGTTCCGCAATGAGTCAGGAGAGACGGTGACGCTGGGCCAGTACCTGGATGGCAAAACGCCGGTGATTCTCAATCTGGTCTACCATGATTGCCCGATGCTGTGTGGGCTCATGCTCGATGGCTTTACAAGCTCGTTGAAGTCGCTAGAGTGGACCCCGGGCGAAGAGTTTCGGGTGCTCACGGTGAGCTTCAATCATCGAGAGGGATCCGAGATGGCTCGCCAGAAGAAGGAAACGTACGTTGAGCGACTCGGTCGTCCCGACGCTGCCGAGGGATGGCATTTTCTTACGGGTGACAAGCAGACCATTCAGAAGCTCACGGACGCCGTTGGGTTCAACTTCCGATGGGTTGAGAAGAAGCAGGAGTACGCGCACCCGACCACTCAGATCTTTCTGAGCGGACGCGGCGTAGTGACGCGGTATATCTATGGAATTGAGGTTCCCGGAGGCGACGTGCGAAAGGCGCTCGTCGAAGCGTCGAACGGGGAGGTGGGGAATGCGATCGATCAGGCAGCAATGTACTGCTTCCAGTTCGATCCTGAGAAAAACACCTACACTGCCGACGCCTTCAATCTTATGAAGATCGGCAGTGTGTTTACGGTCCTCCTACTCGGTGGGCTTCTCTTTGTCTTTTGGCGTCGAGAGCATGAGGAGCTCGAACAGTGGGAAGAACCGACAGCGGCGTGATCTGAACCCCCGTTGGGGTTCTAACCGCTTCTTTTTTGCGCACTTTGAGACCACATTGATCCGACATGGGTGACTTTTGGCTACCAGAAGCCGCATCGTCTATCGCCCCGGAGGTGGATAGTCTATTCATCTTCGTGACGGTGGTAAGCCTGATCTTCCTGGTGGGAGTGACCGGGGCGATGCTGTATTTTGTGTACCGCTACCGTCGACAGCATCCGGGGGAGCGCCCCGCACCGGTTGAGGAAAGCCGGGCGCTGGAGATTTCCTGGATCGTCATCCCGACGATTCTAGTGCTTCTCGTCTTTAATTGGGGGTTTAAGAGCTACGTGAAGATGAACGTGACGCCCTCCGGCGCCTACGAAATTCAAGCGCGGGCCCAGCAGTGGAATTTCCTGTTTGAGTACCCGAATGGCGTGACCACCGACACGCTGGTAATCCCACGGGGGAAGGAGGTGAAAATGAAAATGAGTAGCACCGACGTCCTCCACGGGTTTTACATCCCTGCTTTTCGGGTGAAGTATGACATCCTGCCAAATCGGTACACGTCCGTCTGGTTTAAGGCAACGGAGCGGGGAGAGTATGACCTCTTCTGTACCGAATATTGTGGGCGGGACCACTCCGAGATGAACAAGGTCGTCCGGGTGGTGTCGCAGAAGGACTTTCAGGAGTGGCTGAAGAAGGCCGGGACGCCGAAAGACATCCCGCTGCCCAAACTGGGAGAACAGCTATATACCCAACGAGGATGTCAGTCCTGCCATAGCCTGGACGGCTCGCAGAAAGTGGGTCCCTCTTTCCAAGGACTCTACGGAACGGAGAACCATCAAATGACTGATGGATCAACGGTTACTGTTGATGAGAATTATCTCCGGGAGTCGATTCTGAAACCGGAGGCAAAAGTCGTGCAGGGATATAACAATCTGATGCCGGGGTCCTACTCCGGTCTTTCCGAGCGGCAGCTGTCGGGTCTGATCGAGTTTATCAAGGAGCAGAGTGATAAGGATCCCCCGTCGAGTGATGCCCAGCAAAGTGCGTCCGCCGCTGCGGACTGACGACGGGAAGGGCGCCTCCCCGTAAGGATTGCAGAGCATTAAACACCACTTTCCTCACATACGACACTGAGGAGCTATGAGCACAGACACCCACACCGCTACAGCGACCGAGGAGCATTCGGATGAGGACGTCAACTACCTGAATCATGAAACCGGTCTGTGGTCGTGGCTCTCGACGAAGGACCACAAGCGGATCGGTATTCTGTACTGCATCTCGCTTGCGGCCGTGTTTCTCGTCGCGGGAGTCCTTGCGATTCTCATGCGACTGGAACTCAGCGGGCCCGACGCCACCATCATGGAGAATGACACCTATAACCAGGTGTTTACGATGCACGGCATTATGATGGTGTTCTTGTTCCTAGTGCCATCGATTCCGGCCATTCTGGGCAACTTCGTCTTACCGATGCAGATC
This sequence comes from Salinibacter sp. 10B, assembly GCF_002954405.1. Lineage (NCBI taxonomy): Bacteria > Pseudomonadati > Rhodothermota > Rhodothermia > Rhodothermales > Salinibacteraceae > Salinibacter > Salinibacter sp. 10B. The sequence goes on from NZ_MQWC01000004.1 coordinate 3,658,266, forward strand.
GGGGCGAAAGATGTGGCCTTCCCGAAACTGAACCTTGCCTCGTGGTACGTTTACATGGCGGGGGCCATCCTGACCGTAGCGGCAGTGTACTTTGGTGGGGTGGATACCGGATGGACGTTCTACACACCGTACTCGAAGGCCACGGGCGGGGGCGTCATGTGGATGACGTCGGCCATATTTGTGGCGGGCTTTGCGTCGATCTTTACGGGCATTAACTTCATCGTCACGATCCATAAGATGCGGGCACCGGGCATGACGTGGAATCGTCTGCCGCTCTTCGTGTGGGGGCTCTACGCCACCAGTATCGTACAGGTGCTCGCCACGCCGGTGATCGGCATCACGATGTTGCTGCTCATTCTGGAGCAGACGCTGCAGATCGGCATCTTTGATCCGGCCCTCGGGGGCGATCCGGTGCTCTTCCAGCACTTCTTCTGGTTCTACAGCCACCCGGCAGTGTACATCATGATTCTTCCGGCGTTTGGAATCATGTCCGAGCTCATTACGACGTTCTCGCGCTCACGGATCTTTGGCTACCGGGCCATTGCGCTTTCGTCGGTTGCGATCGCGATGCTCGGCTTCCTGGTGTGGGGCCACCACATGTTCGTGAGCGGTCAGTCGGTCGTGTCCTCGATTGTTTTCTCGCTCATCACGTACTTGATCGGTATCCCCTCGGGCATTAAGGTCTTCAACTGGGTCGCGACCCTGTACAAGGGATCGATCTGGCTACAGACGCCGATGCTCTACGCCCTGAGCTTCCTCTTCTTGTTCTCGATTGGTGGCTTTACGGGCATCATGGTCGGCGTGCTGGCCGTGGACGTGCACCTGCACGATACCTACTACATCGTGTCGCACTTCCACTACGTCATGATGGGGGGGTCGGTTGTGGCGCTCCTGGGCGGCATGCACTACTGGTGGCCGAAGATTACGGGGCGGCTCTACAACGAGACGCTCGGAAAGATCGCCGCTGGTCTCGTGTTTGTGGGCTTCAATCTCACGTTCTTTCCGCAGCTTGTGCTCGGGTCGCGGGGCATGCCTCGCCGCTACGCTACGTATCTGGAGCGGTTTACCGACCTGCATCAACTGTCCACCGTGGGATCCTGGGTGCTGGGCGCGGGGCTCTTCCTCGTTCTCGGGTACGCGCTCTGGTCCCTGGCCTACGGGGAGAAGGCTCCACAGAACCCCTGGGGTGCCGCAACGCTAGAATGGACCAACGTGGCGGCCATTCCTGATCCACACAACTTTAAGCGCACGCCGCTTATTACCCGCGGGCCGTACGACTTTCATCTGGCCGACGAGGTGTTCGGGGGCGGCGACGGTGAAGTGGACGGGCATGACATCCGGGTTCCCGAAGCGGTGCCGTCGGCCCCAGCCTCTGAAGAGCCGACTGCGTAATTTCCTGTTCTCGTGTCCTTTGAATTTCCTCTGCCGCTTGGGCCCGACGCACGAGCACGCGCGCTGGGCCTCCGGTAGACTCACGCGAGCCCTATTTGCTCATGGCTACTGAAACTGAGACGGCGCCGGCGCCTGCCACGACAGACGTCGACCACGATCACGACCATCCCGATCATTTGGAGCACCACTTCGTCTCGTCGGAGCAACAGTTCGACTCGGCGAAGTTGGGCATGTGGCTCTTTCTGATCACGGAGGTGCTGCTGTTTAGCGGCATGTTTGTGGCCTATGCCGTGTACCGGCAGTGGCACCCCGAGGCATTCGTGGAGGCCAGTTCCACGCTCAATGTCACCCTTGGAACCATCAACACGGTGGTTCTGCTCACCTCCTCCTTGACAGTTGCTCTGTCAATCCACTACATCCAGCTGGACAAGGTTAAAAAGTCCATTTACAGTCTCGTGGCGACCATTGGGCTGGCTGGGGGATTCATGGTGATCAAGTACTTCGAGTACATGTCCAAGTTTGAGCACGGGGCGTTTCCCGGGGGGCTCTTCGACCCGCACGGCGGTCACTACGAACATCTTGCCCAGGTGCCTTACGCACCTCAGTTCTTCAGCATCTACTTCGTGATGACAGGGATTCACGGCCTCCACGTTGTGATTGGGATGGCCGTGATCGGCTGGGTAGCGTTCCGGGCATGGCAGGGAGCGTTCAGCAGTGAGTACTACACGCCCATTGAGCTTACGGGGCTGTACTGGCACCTGGTAGATATCGTCTGGATTTTCCTCTTCCCGATGCTGTACCTCATCTAGTCGTAGGGCACTCAACCGCAGCAGTCGTCGTTGGGGATTTCCCAGGCCGGCATCACTCCGTTTTCCGAATTTCGACTTTCCGACGCTCCATGTCCGACGATCACCACGTACTTCCGAAAGACACGCTGTTCAAGGTCTTTGGCGGATTGATCGTCCTGACCGCCCTCACCGTTGGGGTTGCCTACGTGCCCCTCGGGCCGCTTGGCGTACCAGTTGCGATTGGCATTGCAGCGGCGAAGGCGACCCTGGTGGTGCTCTTCTTCATGGCTTTGAAGTACGATAATCCGGTCAATGCCCTAACATTCACCATCGGCATCATCATGGTGGTGGTCTTTATTACGTTCACGATGTTTGATACGGCCTTTCGGGGCGACTTGGGCAACGTGACGCCACAGACGGTACAAGAAATCGAGCGCGAGCAGGAAGCGGCCCAGCAGGAAATGGACCAGATAAATCCGGAGAATCTGCGCGTGGCACCGGCCGACTATCCCGACCAGCAGGGCGCAGGGGGCAATTCCGCCGAAGGTGGAGGGGACGAGAGCCAGTAGGCGCACCTATGAGAAGAGAGTCGTCCCTATTCTTTCACAGTCTTCCGGGTACGGTCCGAACAATGAAGGTTTTGTGTGGTTGATACACAAAACCGCTTCCACTTATCACAACAGTAACGAGCAGGGTCCATGTCTCCTCTCTTCTTCGTCATCATCGGGCCGGTGCTGGTGTTTCTGCTCGTCTGGGCCGCCGCGACCGCGTACCGCCTCTATTTTCCGGAACACCCCCTTCCCTTTGAGTTCGATCCCGTTGTGAAGCGGGAAGAAGCAACCTCGAACGGGAGGAGTGTCCCTGTAGGCGTCCGTGAAATTCGAGCCGACCAGCGTCGAGAACGACGGCAGGAAGACGTGACCATCTACAATTACGCATGGGGCGCCTCGGGGGGAGTGCCAGACTCCTGGCGGGAAGATCTTTGGAAACGGCGGAATTAGGTTCCAGTCTTCCGCTACGTTGTACCACCGGCGTCATTCTGTTGGGAGGTCTGCGGTGTCAATGGCTCCGCTCAGAAACGACGCAATGGTTTCGGAAGGGGCAGACGCGGGGCTTGTTTCTGCGTTGAGGGAGGAGTACACCACCTTGGCAACGTGGCAGGGGGTGCCGTGTTGGGCCGCTACGTAGGCGACAGCATAACTCGTGCTGTCACGCACATCAGCCAGGCGCGCCCAGTAGTTTAGAGAGTCGTCTTCCCCGTTCGGCGTGTGATCTTGACTCACCAGCGTGCCCTCTCTTTCTACATCGTAGGGACAGCTGAGAGGCATGCGGGGGTACGTGGGGGCGTCCAGTTCAACGCGATCTCCTTCAAGAACGAAGGAGGCCCCAACGACGGTGTCCACCGAAACGTCGGCACTGAGAGCCGTACATCGCCCTGTGTGAATCAGTGTATCGGGGTCATGTGATTGGAGGAGGCGCTCCGTGGCGAGCGTGGCTTTGATTTTTCCCGGCCCAGTGACGACAACCAGTAGATTGCCAAGTGGGAGGGGCGTGTCCTCTTCCAGCCGATCGGTGCGGCCGGCCGTGTGCTGCTGGAGGAAGGTCGTGGCGTCATCGGGGGTCGTGAAGACAATTCCAAGCATTGAACACCCGTGGTTGTGGAAGGTATGATAGGCGGTTATAGAAGACCGTCTCCGTAATCAAGCCAACGGCTCATTGAAAATCACGCATCGCATGAAGGTTACTGAGCACCTGGAGCGAGCGTCGGATACACTGATCTCCTACGAAATTATTCCGCCGAAGCGTGGAGGATCAGCAGAGCAAATGCTTGATGTGGTGGAGGAGTTAATGCCGTTTGATCCACCATTCATTGACGTGACGAGCCACTCGGCAGAGGTGTCGTACGAGCAAACCGATGACGGCACCTGGGAGCGTTGCATCGAGCGGAAACGGCCCGGGACTCTTGGGCTCTGCGCGGCCATTGAAGCGCGGTTCGACATCGACACGGTGCCGCACCTGTTGTGCCGAGGGTTTACCCGAGAAGAAACAGAGGATGCTCTCATTGAACTCAACTACCTGGGGATCGACAATGTCCTGGGCATTCGAGGGGACGAGACCGGGTTTAAGAAGCCGATTGACGGCGGTCGGTCGCGCAACGAGTATGCCGTGGATCTCGTCCGACAAATCGAAGATATGAATAACGGGCGGTATCTTGAAGACCTGAAAGATGCGGAGCCGACGGACTTCTGTATCGGCGTGGGGGGGTATCCGGAAACTCACTTCGAGGCGCCGAACCTGACGTGGGACATCATGCGCCTGAAACAAAAGGTGGAAGCGGGGGCCGACTACATCGTGACGCAGATGTTCTTTGATAACGATTACTTCTTTGAGTTTGTGGAGAAGTGCCGGGACGTGGGAATTGAGGTGCCCATCATTCCCGGGGTGAAGATTCTGAAGCGTAAGAGTCATCTGCGACTCCTCCCGAAGTATTTCCACACGGAGATTCCTGAAGAGTTGACTGCCGAGGTCGATGCGGCTGAGCCAGAGGACGTGGAGAAGATCGGGGTGGACTGGGCGATCCAGCAAACGGAAGAGTTGATGGAGGCCGGGGTGCCCTGTATCCACTTTTATATCATGTCTAGTGCCCAGACGGTGAAGAAAGTTGTGGAGCCTCTCCGCGAGACTGCGTAGAACCCCGATGGAATACAGAAAATGGGCTCAGTCCTGCTTGAAGGCAGGCTGAGCCCATTCGTGTGTAGACGGGATCGTTCCGTTTTGGCGGGTTATCGATGGGCGTCCTTGTCTTTGCTCCGGAGCTTCGATTTGTACTTCTCGAGCTGGCGCCGGAGATGGTCGACACAGAGATTAATGGCTTCCTGGTGGGTGCTGGCGCTGTCCTCAGCCGAGAGGCGCTTCTGGTACACGTCGATGTTGATCTCGGCCGTCTTCTCGGAGGCAGGGGAGTTGTCCTCTCCGAGAATGACGTGGGCACTGGTAATGCCGTCGTAAAACTGTTCGAGCTTTCCGGTTCGATCCTCGGCGTACTGGCGTACCCGATCGCTCACATCTACGTGACGGGTCGTGATCTGGGTCTGAAAAGCCATGAGCAGGTCCGGGTTGAATGAACAGAAGCGGTGAAACGCCCGCGAGATTGCGGGATGACTGGCATTCCGACCTGCGGAAGATGTTTCCTCAACGTTATTCCCCAGTGGAAGACGCGGGAACGGAAGGGAGGACAACATCCGATTGGAGAGGGCGGCGCCAACCTTCTCGAAACTAATATTCTGCGCCACTCGGCGTTGCTTGTAGCCCTCATGAACTCGACATCATAGCTCGGAGTTTGTGTTATGCAGAGGGAAGAGGCTCCACAACCACTTTTTGGGCCACCGGCTGGCCGATAAGTTGCTCAGTGCCATTCACCGCCACAACGAAGAGCCCGTCCAGAGGACGCGTTTCACGCATCTCCACAGAGGCACCGGGCAGCAAGCCTCGTTGCTCCAAGAGATCGAGTAGGTCCCCGTCTTCGTCGGCGATGTGGTCGATGGTTGCGGCGTCCTCCTCCTCTAGGTCGGCCAGCGAGCGGGTTGGTAGCTCGTCCATCGTTCCGTCCCGCGTCGGGATGGGATGGCCGTGTGGGTCTCGCGTCGGATTCCCCAGCATCTCTTCGATGCGAGACTCAAACCGCTCGGAGATATGGTGCTCCAGGATTTCTGCCTCCTCATGTATTTCGTCCCAGGAGAAGCCCATGACCTCCTTCAGGTACAGCTCTAGTAGCCGGTGATGCCGAATGACCTCCAGGGCTACCGTCCGACCGAGCTTCGTGAGCGTTGCACCCTCATAGGCCTCATACGTGAGAAACCCGAGATCGTCCAGGCGCTTGATCATGTTGGACGCAGAGGCGGGGGAGACTTCCATCGACTGGGCCACGTCTCCCGTCGAAACAGGAGGCGAGTCCTCCCGCTCCTCAAGTTTGTAGATGGCCTTGAGATAATCCTCAATCGAAGGGCTCCGCATTGGACGGCCGACAGGAAAGAAATAGAAATTTGGACGACCTCATACGAGGAGACACAGGCGGTGTTACACACCTGATACAACCGGGGGCATGAGGCAAGAGAACCGGTGGGCAAAATGCGAAGGCATCGACGAAGAGGCTCTCGTTCGGCGACGACGGATCTCGGCGGCGGCGCGTTCGGCCTGGCTTCGTATTCATCGACATGGAGTCGTCTGACGCTCGGCATTTGGAGGCGGGGAGGGGAGGGCCAGCCTACCGGTTTCAGACGGATCGGCAGGGAAAAAGGCTGATCGTAGGACCGTAGATATAGAATGAGACCAGCCGCAGAGCTGAAAAAGAACGTGAACAGGCCATGGACGATTGCAATCAGGCCGTGAAACGTGAGTCCAGCGGCCAGGAGCCAGGGCCGGTACTTTTCTTTCATGAAGAGGCCGGCGGCAAGGACCATTTCGAGGGCAATTGTGCCCCAGATGAGTGCGACTACCCCTACCGGATGCGTGACCAGCGGATGTATGGCGGGCGCCATCCAATCGGGAACCCCGAAGAAAGGATTTGACTCCACATAGCGAAAAAGAGCTGTTTGGCAAGCAGAGGGAATATATACTTTAATTTTTGTTATTGGTAAAACATCTGGTAAACAGAGAAGCAAAATCAAGTTGGGTCTTGTGTGATGCTGAACCCAACGTTATCGGTCAGAGAGGACTGATGGACGGGTGGGCTCACGTATTAGGCTCCGACGAAGAGACGCCAGTACGGGGCAGTCGACAGCACTGAAGTACGGAGGCTGGTGTCAATTTCAATAGAAATAAGACCGAGACGTCCGGCATCCTTCGACACGCCCCCCTACGTTATGTATTCGTAGTATCCCGACACTGCACGCGATGGCCCGTCGGCCGTCCGTGGTTGAGTACAGTTTCCCAGCGCAACCCCTTACATGATGCCTGACGCCACCCCTGCGCTTGCCTCGATGAGCAAGGCCTACGATCCGTCCGATATTGAGGAGAAGTGGTACGACTATTGGGAGGAGAACGGCTACTTCGAGGCCGATGCCGACAGCGACGCCGATTCGCATGTGATTATGATGCCGCCCCCGAACGTCACGGGACGGCTGCACATTGGGCACGCGCTGCAGGACTCCATTCAGGATGCCATCACCCGTATTCGCCGAATGCAGGGAGAGGAGACGCTGTGGATGCCGGGGCTCGATCACGCAGGCATTGCCACGCAAAATGCTGTGGAGGGCAAACTGCGCGAAGAGGAGGGCCAGACCCGCCACGATCTCGGGCGCGAGAATTTTGTAGAGCGGGTGTGGGACTGGAAAGAAGAGTACGGCGACATCATCCTCGACCAGAAACGGAAGCTGGGGGACTCCTGTGATTGGAGCCGCCAGCGCTTTACGATGGACGAGGGCTTTACACGGGCCGTGCAGGAGGTCTTCGTCCAGCTCTACGAGGAAGGTCTCATCTATCGGGGGGACTATCTGGTGAACTGGGATCCTGAAAATGAGACTGCCCTTTCCGACGAGGAGGTCGAAAACGAAGAGCGCCAGGGGCACCTCTGGCACGTCCGCTATCCCCTGAAGGACGCAGGCGAGGAGTACGTGACGATTGCGACGACGCGTCCGGAGACGATGCTGGGCGACACTGCCATTGCGGTGAGCCCGGACGACGAACGGTATCAGCATCTCGTGGGCAAGACAGCCATTCTGCCGCTGCTGAACCGCGAAATTCCGATCATTGCCGACGAGCGGATCGACAGCGAGTTTGGAACCGGTGCGCTCAAGGTCACGCCGGCCCACGACGAGACGGACTTCGAGATTGGGGAGGATCACGACCTCGAGAAGATCACCATCATGAGTCCGAAGGGGGCAATCAATGAGAACGGTGGACCCTACGAAGGACTCGATCGCTTCGAGGCACGCGACAAAATTGTAGCAGACCTGGAGGAGGAGGGCCTGCTGGTAGAGGTCGAGGACTATATGATGAGCGTGCCCATCTCTGAGCGGTCGGAGGCGGTGATTGAGCCGCTCATTTCGCGGCAGTGGTTCGTGGAAATGGAGCCGCTGGCGGAACCGGCGATTGAGGCGGTCCGCGAAGGGGAGATCGAGTTCTTTCCCGACCGCTGGGCAAATGAGTACTTCCGCTGGATGGAGAACATCCGCGACTGGTGCATCAGCCGTCAGCTGTGGTGGGGGCACCGGATTCCGGTCTGGTACTACACCGACGAGAACGGGGAGGCCGACCCCGATCAGGGCTACGTGGTGAGCATCGACCAGCCGGAGGAGGGCATGGTGCAGGAAACCGACGTGCTCGACACCTGGTTCTCGTCCTGGCTCTGGCCCTTCGCTACACTCGGCTGGCCGGAGGAGACCGACGACCTGGAGAAGTTTTATCCGACCGATGTTCTCGTGTCGGGCTACGACATTCTCTTTTTCTGGATCGCCCGCATGATCATGGCGGGCTACGAGTTTACGGGCGAGCCGCCGTTCAAGAACGTCTTCATCACCGGCATGGTGAAGGACGAGCAAGGCCGCTGGATGTCGAAGAGTCTCGGCAACGGCATCGATCCGCTGGAGATGGTGGATCAGTATGGGGCCGACGCCACGCGCTTCACGCTCACCCTTCTCTGTGCACAGGGGCAGGACATCAAGCTTGCCCCTTCGAAGTTTGAGATGGGCCGCAACTTTGCCAATAAGATCTGGAATGCCTTCAACGTCTTCGGGCAGTTTATGGAGACGGACGATGAAGGACAGCCTACAGCGTCGTATGAGCGTACGCGCTCGTTCGAGGAGCTGGAGCTGGTGGAGCAGTGGATGCTGCATCGCCTCAATACGGCGGTCGAGGACATCGACGACTCCCTCGACCGCTATCGCCTCAACGAGATTGCGGAGCGCGTCTACGACGTCTTCTGGCGCGACTACTGCGACTGGTACCTGGAGCTCATCAAGCCTCCCCACGGCGAGGAGATGAGCGAGGAGAAAATGGCCCTGGCCACGGAGATCTACGAGACGCTCCTCAAGCTTCTGCATCCCCTCATGCCGTTCATTACGGAGGAGTTGTGGTGGAAGGTGCGGCCGCGCGAGGAGGGAGAGGCTTGCATCGTGGCTGACTGGCCAGAGGCCGATGTAGCCCTCATGGACGAAGAGGCAGCCGAGAGCTTCGAGCTCATCCAGGAGATGATTTCTGGTATTCGTGGTATCAAGAGCGATTACGGCGTGGGACTGGGGCACGAGATTGATGCGACGGTGAGTGTGCCCGAGCGGGCTGATGAGTTGGTCAAGACGGTGCGCCAGTACGCCGACTACTTCGATAAGCTGGCCAGCGTCACGAATTTGACCGTCGAACCGGGGGCGGAGAAGCCGAAGGCCAGCGCCTCGGTGGTTGTGGGACGCTGTGAGGTGTTCGTTCCGCTGGCTGGCATGATCGACCTCGAACAGGAGCGGGAACGGCTCCGAAAGGAGATCGACGAAAAGGAAGACTTCCTCGAAAGCGTCGAAAAGAAGCTTAACAATCCGCAGTTCGTAAACAAAGCCCCCGACGAGGTAGTGGACCGGGAGCGTCAGAAGAAGGAGGACGCAACCGCCGAACTGAAACGTCTACGGAGCAATCTGGAAGATCTCCAAGAGGTGTAAGCGAGGCCCTGTCGGCCAAGAACAGGCCTCCGGGGGCAGAACCGACGTGTATTCGCCAGGCGGGGATTGTCTCGGGCTACGTGCGGACTCTGCTTCGCTCCACAACACAGTGCTTGCCCTTCCCCCAGTCCTCCCCGTGGTTCGGGGTTCAATGTATGATACGCCGACTCCTTGCTTCGCTCCTTCTACTGATCGTTGGGATAGGAGCCGTTGCGTGTGGCGGGGAAGGGGCACGTGGGGGAGCCAATATACAGGTGATTGAGCCTCGACTTGTCCGGTCGCCAAGTGGTAGGCGGGCATTTTCGGGCACACTGGTCAACGCGGGACGTCAGCCTGTGAGCATTGCGCAGGTGGACGTGGCCCTCTACGATGACAGTGGGTCGCCCGTTGAAACCGTCCGGATTGAGGTGAAAGATGTGTCGGCGCGGGACTCCGTTGACTTTAGCGGGACCATCGATTCAGACAAATCCTTTCACCAGGCGCAAGTCAAGAGCATCCTAACGCCGTGACGGGGGGACATCTCGTTCTGTATCGGACAGGTTGGTCAGGGAGGACTGTGGGAGGCACTTACACGAGTGGTGCTATTGAAAAGCGAAGCGTCAGGGCTTTGAAGTAGCTCCTTCCAGGAAAACGGCACCTTCGTTGCTTTTGGAGATGGCCTGGATGATGTCCATTTCTCTCGGGGGAGGAGATGCACATGTCTATCGACATATTATAGCACAACGCGTTCTCAGAGGGGCAGTTGTCGTTTCCTCTTGTGCGTTTCGAAGCATGACCCGTATACGCTCCCTCTGTATCGACATTTGAAGAAGAGAGCTGTGTATAGGGGGCGCGTGTTTGGGGCGAGGAGTCCACATTTCGGGGGAATGTCGTGAGATTGTCGTTCTGGATACAGGAATTGTCACAAGATCGCGGACGAGAGTTCGTTTCTTTGCGGGTGTATTACACCACACATGTTTCGTTGAGGCCGACGACGCACAGAGCATTCGAGAAAAGTATTTCCTGGTGAGGACGCAGGCGAACCTGAGCAGCAGCCGTAGATGAGGCTCACGTTCGTGCGTTAGAAACCGGAAGTGGGGATGGCCTCCATCCGCTTTCACGAACTCTCCTCCAGAGATGACACTTGTACCAGCAACAGTCCTCGTTGTAGAGGACAACGATGAAATGCGCGCATTTCTTCGTCGGCAGCTTGTGGATCACTATCGTGTGATCGAAGCGGCCAGTGGGGATGAGGCGTGGACCCGACTCCGGGAAGAGCGGCCGGATCTCCTGCTCAGTGATGCCGAGATGCCGGGCACGGACGGATGGACCCTGGGGCGCCGAGTCAAAGTCTCTGAAGATCTTCCGTCTATTCCAGTCATTCTGCTGGAAGGTGACCCGACTGAACCTCAAGAGGCCGAGGGGGGGACAGCGCAAGACAGAAGAAAGACGGAGCAATGGGCAACTGAGGAGAACGGCACTAGGAGGGATTCCAGCGAGGGAGTGGCGGTCGCGGGAGGAGAAGCCGTGCAGCGTGAAAGAGCAGCGTCTGCGGCAATGCCGAGTGCCGATGCCGTGCTAAAAAAGCCGTTTGCCCTGGATGAACTGCAAAGTGAACTGGAACGGTACCTGCCCACGCGAGAGCTTCCCCGTTACGCCGATTCGGCCGGAGAATTTCTAAAAGACGTGATACGAACAATTGAGCGTCGTCTCCATGATCCCGACTTTACGGCGGGGGCGCTGGCGAATGCGATGTCCCTCAGTCGGCGACATCTTACCCGACAGTTGAAGGAGGCGGTGGGGACGACCCCAGCGGCCCTCATCCGGGAGCGTCGCATCGAACGAGCAAAGGCGCATTTTGAGGCCGGGGATACAAAAGTGCGAGACGTGTGCACCACGGTTGGTTTCCGATCTGCCTCACACTTTTCTCAGTCCTTTCGGGAGTACGAGGGGTGTTCGCCGACAACCTATATCGAGCGGAACGCGCCCTCCTAGTTGGACGATACGTTCGCCTCATTCGAGGGCAGTGCACCGTGCGCTCTCGATCGAGAATGGTCTCACAGAGACCGTTAGGAACTCTCGTCGTTGCTCCATGACACGTTTGAGGTGATCGTATGCCCGTGGGATCTATCGACGTCGAGAGCCGAAGGATCGGTTAGGAGGCATTTGAAATCGAAGCCCCCGCCGGATGCAGTCGGCGTCCGGCGGAGGCACGATTGAGGCAAAGACCGGCGCGCTAATACTGCGGCACGTTCGGGTCAATCTCGTCGCTCCAGGCAAGCACGCCGCCCGCGAGGTTTGAGGCCTTGTAGCCTTTTTCCCGAAGCATCTTTGTGGCCTTTGCCGAGCGACCGCCCGAGCGGCAGTGCACGACGACCTCCTCGTCTTTGCTTGCCTCCAACTCGTCGAGACGCTTTTCGAGCTGATCGACCGGAATCAACTGGTCGGCATCAATGCTTGCGATTTCGGCCTCGTACGGCTCGCGCACGTCAAGCAGGAAGGGAGCATCGCCGTCGTCGCGGCGCTGCTTCAGGTCGTGGACGGAGATTTCGGGAACAGAATCCTTAGAGTCGGACACGTCGTCGGAAGAACCGTTTTCAGAACCATCGAAGTTGATGCCGCAAAACGCTTCGTAGTCAATCAGTTCCGTGACCGATGGATCGGTGCCGCAGACCGGGCAGTCGGGGTTCGTCGGCACGTTGAGCGTGCGGAAGTTCATCTCCAGTGCGTCCACCATGAGCAGGCGCCCGATGAGCGGCTTGCCGATACCGGTGAGCAGTTTGATGACCTCCGTGGCCTGGAGCGTGCCGATAAAGCCAGGCAGGATACCGAGCACGCCGCCCTCGGCGCAGGAGGGGACGAGGCCCGGAGGGGGCGGCTCTTCGTAGAGGCAGCGATAGCAGGGGCCGTCTTCGGTGGCAAAGACGGAGACTTGTCCCTCAAACCGGAAGATGGACGCGTACACGTTCGGCGTTCCCGTCATCACACAGGCGTCGTTCACCAGATAGCGGGTCGGAAAGTTGTCGGTCCCGTCCGCGACCACGTCATAGTCGTCGATGATGTCGAGGGCGTTGTCGCTGGTGAGGCGTACCTCGTGGCGTTCCACCTCGACGTGCGGGTTGAGGTCATGCAGGCGCTCTGACGCCGCCTCCAGCTTGGGACGTCCCACGTCGCTGGTACCATAAAGAATCTGTCGTTGGAGGTTAGAGGCCTCCACCGTGTCGAAGTCAACGAGGCCGATGCGGCCCACGCCGGCGGCGGCCAGATAGGTGGCCGCGGGTGAGCCCAGGCCGCCGGCGCCCACGAGGAGGACGGAGGCGTTTTTGAGCTTTTCCTGCCCCTCCTTCCCAAACTCTGGAAGCGTGAGGTGCCGACTGTAGCGCTGCAACTCCTCTGAAGAGAGGTTGGCCTGTCGCGATTTCGGTTCTGCGGTAGTCGTAGACATATGGCGGTGAGTTCAGTACAAAATCCGAGGTCCCAATTTCCCAACTCCCGTTCGGGGTCAGCCTCCGGCGATGGAGGGGACAATTGACACTTCGTTGCCGGGTTCTAGCTTGGTGTCGATTCCGTCGCCAAAGCGCACGTCTTCGTCGTCCACGTAGATATTGACGAACTGGCGCAACTCATCATCGTCGTTGAAGAGGTTGTTGGCGAGGTCGGGGTATTCATTGACGAGTGCACGGAGTACCTCGTCCACAGTGTTGCCCTCCACCTTCACAGTGCTTTCGCCGTCGGTGGCTGAGCGGAGCGGAGTGGGAATGCGGACGGTGACGGTGGTTGCTTCTGTAGTTGGCATGTCGCGTTGAACGTTGGGTAGATTGGAGATTGGAGTGCTGAGAAGAGCGCCTTATGCGGTTTTGGGGGCCGGGAGGGCAATCTTCTCGTGCAGAAACTCGGAGCGATCCGGGGCGAGGGACCAGGCCGTCAAGTCTTCGGGGACCCCGTCGTTCACGGACACGATGACGTAGGTGAATCCCGGGAAGGTGGCCTCCTCCAGGTCCGTTTCGGATGGGCGGGCCGGGTGGTCGGGGTGCGAGTGGTAAATGCCCACCACATCGAGGCCCTGCTTACGGGCGGCCTCGTCTGCCTCCCGATAGTCTTCTGCCGTCAACTGGTAGCGACGCGTCCGGCGTTCGGGCTGCCGGTTTGTAGCGCGCCGCGCCGTGACCACGCGATTTTCGCCGTCGTCGGTCACCGTGCCGAGCAGAAAGCCACAGCCCTCTTCGGGATAGGCGTCGGCGCCGTGTTGGCGGATGCTTTCGAGAATGTCGTTCGTTGCAATCATCGGGAATGGTGGCTGTTTTGAGAAAGCAAGTGCGTATTTCGTATTGCGTATCCTCGTGCCATTACCGAGAGCGAAATACGCAACATGCAATACGCATTACCCTTCATTCCAAAAGTCGTCGCTCAGATAGCGCGAGCCGGTGTCGCAGAGGATGGTGACGACGACTCCAGCGTCCAGCGACCGCGCCACGTCGAGTGCCGTTGCCACGTTCGCGCCGGCCGAAGGACCGACGAGCAGCCCCTCCTCGCGGGCCAGACGGCGGGTCATGGCGTAGGCTCTTTCGGTGGAGCAGGTGCGGTGGACGTCGACCTCGTCGGGGGCGTAGATGCCGGGGACGAGCGCCGTTTCCATGTGCTTGAGCCCCTCCATGCCGTGCATCGCTGTCGCCGGCTGCATCGCGACGCACTGAATGGACGGATCGTAGTCTTTGAGGCGTCGGGAGATGCCCATGAACGTGCCCGTGGTGCCGAGGCCCGTGACGAAGTGCGTGATCCCGCCATCGGTCTGATTCCAAATCTCGGCACCGGTTCCGTCGTAGTGCGATTGCCAGTTGGCGTCGTTGTTGTACTGGTCGGGATAGAAGTAGCGACCGGGATGGGCCTCGACGATTTCCTTCACGCGCTCCTGGGCCCCGTCGGTGCCCGCCATCGGGTCTGTGAGCAGCAGTTCAGCCCCATAGCTGTGTAGCACCTTCTTTCGCTCCTCCGAGGCGTTTTCGGGGAGGGCAAGCGTCACGTCGAGGTCCATCGCCGCCCCGATCATGGCGTAGGCAATGCCCGTATTGCCGCTCGTCGCATCGATGAGGGTCTGGTGCGGCTCGAAGGTCCCGCTCTCCAGTCCGTCCTGAATCATGCGGAGGGCGGGACGATCTTTCACCGAGCCGCCGGGGTTCAAGTATTCCGCCTTTGCACACACCGTCACTGTCGACGGAAGATCGTCCGTCACGCCGTCGAGGCGGAGTAGGGGGGTGCTGCCCACATTTTCGATGAGGGCAGACGAAGCCCCCGCGGATGCACCACGGGTGGGGGAGGGAGGAGAAGGGACGTCGTAGGGCATTGCAGAACGAGAAAACCAGGGGGCAATGAAAAAAGCCTCTCGCGGCGGAAACCGGAGAGGCTGCAGAGTCCAAAACAGTACGTCGGGCGAGAGCACTTATCGTGCGGTAGGAGCACCACCATCTGGACGCAGCCTCTGTGGGAGACACAGACACCGACAACAAGCCCCAAACACAGTCGGGGTCGTCGACGCTGCGACCGCAATGATGGAGCGGAGGGGGCTCATGGAGAGTGAGCTTGGATGACTGCTGTAAACACGATTCTTATAACATCAGGTTGTTTGCCGACGTTCCACAGCCCCGAGGCTTGCGTCTTCTTCGTCACATTCCTAAAAGAAACTTTGCGTATGCGGTGAGGAGAGGGGGACGCCGTCGGCCGAGAGTTGGAAAATTGAGGAACGAATGAGGGTTCAGTGCAAGGCGTAACGTGCGAGTCGCCCAAAGAGTTGGTTCGGCCGAAAATCAGCTTGTATTGTAGGTATGAAATCAGCACTCACATCCGTTCTGCAGGCGCACATCATGGAGAAACTCGGTCTTCCTTTCGTTCTAGTAATGCTCGTTCTGCTTTTCGGTGTCGACGGGGCGTTCGGACAGTCCTCTTCCCGCCCCGATATGGCGTCGTACTACGAGACGACCGACTTTCTCGGAGCGCCCCCCTCCGTCTTTCGGGAAGGGCTATTGGGGTACGGCAATCCGGCGCTCCCGACGCTTGCAGGCAATCACTTCGTGGCGGCGTGGTCGACCGACGGGCGGGAGGCGGCCTCGGTGGACGACTGGGGCGTCTTTACGAGTGTTGGGGGAATGGGGGCGGGGGTGCTTCGGCGAAAGATGGGGCCGCTCCGGACTACGGGGTACCACCTGAGTCTGTCGGGCGGGACGGGCGACGCGGCGTTCGGGATTGGATACCAGGGCTTTGCGGGCGACGCCACGGCGATTGGGCGCTACAATCGTATCCGGGTAGGGACGATTGCGCGGCCCAGCCCGTACGTGTCCTTTGGGCTCATCGGCAACGTGGCGCTGGAGACGGACGACCGGGAGGTGGTGGGAGAAGTTGGACTTCGCCCGCTCGGCACTTCTCGCCTCACCCTTTTTGCCGATGCGGCCTGGGGCGACGGGCAGGCGGTCGACGACGTGCCCTGGAGTGCCGGGGCGGCGGTCGAGATCCTTCCGGGTCTCGATGTTCGGGGGCGATATTTTGAGAACGATGCTGTATCGCTCGGTCTTCGGTTGGAGCTCGGACGCGGCGGCCTCGACAGCCAGTCGCGGATTGCGCCGGACGGCGACTACGACGGGCAGGTGTACCGGGTTCGGGTAGGAGCGTACGAGCCCAGCGCGATTGCCGAATCGGTGCGCGACGGAAAGGAGCACGTCACGCTGTCGACGGATGGATCGGTGCGCTATCAGGAGACGCGCTTCGGATCCCTGTTTATGGAAGATGCGCCCCGGTTCTACGAGATCCTGCGCACCCTGGAGCAGGCCGGGCAGAACGAGCGGATCGCGGCCCTTGCCCTGAACCTGTCAGACCTTCAGATTTCACCGGAGTTGGCATGGGAGCTGCGCAGTGCCATGGAGGCGGTCCAGCGAAACGGGGTGAAGGTGGTCGTGCACCTGGAAAGTGGCGGGATGACGGCCTATCATCTTGCAAGTGTGGCCGACGTAGTCGCCCTCGATCCACAGGGCCTTCTCACACTTCCGGGCTACGCGTCGAGTCGCACGTTCGTAAAAGGCACCCTCGACAAGTTGGGGCTTGGGGTGCAGGCATGGCGCTTCTTTGAGTACAAGTCGGCGTTCGAACGCTTCTCGCGTGCCGACTTCTCCTCAGCTGACAGTCTGCAGCGAAAGCAGTATGTGGACGATCAGTACGAGCTCGTGCGGGATGCGGTCGCGGAGGCACGATCAATAGACACGGATACTCTCGATCGCATCATCGACCAAAAAACAATTCTCACGGCACAGGAGGCCCGGCAGGCGGGGCTCGTGGACACCCTTGCCCGCTGGCACGACCGCGAGGAGGTGCTAAGGAATGTGACGCCCGACGAGACGTCCGCACTCGACGCCGATGTTCTTGATCAGATCACGACTGCCACCCGCGATTGGGGGGCGAAGCCTGAGGTGGCAATCGTTTATGGCATCGGGGCCACGCAGGTGGAGGGCGGCATGGGCAGTCGGAAGCTCAGCAAGCAGATTCGGGAGCTGGCTGAGGACGACGACGTGGCGGCGGTGGTCTTCCGGGTCGATTCGCCGGGAGGTTCGCCAGTGGCCGCCGCGCAGGTGGGCGACGCCATCAAGATGTGTGCGGAGAAAAAGCCGGTGATTGTAAGTCAGGGACAACTGGCGGGCTCAGGTGGATATTGGGTGTCGACGCATGCCGACACAATTGTGGCTGGCCCGAATACCGTCACTGGCTCGATTGGTGTCATCGGCGGCTGGATCTACGACGACGGCTTCAGTGACAAGACGGGATTGTCGAGCGACGTGGTGCAACGGGGAGAGCGGGCGGACCTCTTCAAAGGCATCCGGCTGCCGCTTCTGGGCATTCCAATCCCGACCCGGCAGCTCACGGACGAAGAGTTGGCGCGGATTGAGACTGTCATTCGAAAGGAGTACGACCAGTTCGTCGCAGCTGTGGCGGACGGACGCGACACGACTAGTGCCCACATTCGAGAGATTGGCGAGGGACGCATTTATTCCGGCCTCGACGGGAAGGAGGTGGGGCTTGTGGACGAGATTGGGGGACTCTCCACAGCCATCAATCTTGCCCGAACGGCCGCGGGCCTCACTCCGGCGGAATCGACCGTACGGGAAGTCAATCCTTATTCCGGGGCCTTCAGCTTCGGACGGATTCTTCCGGGGGGGCTCGAAACGTTCTTTACGACCCCGAAGAACGAGCAGGCTGTTCAGGACGACCCGGAAGTGACGTTTCTCCGCCTCATGCTCAAGCATCAGCCCAGTCCCCTTGTCCTACTGCCGCCTACGTATTCAAGAATGGCCGAGTAGCCACATTTTTTGGCGCTAACGAGGAGGAGAGTGGGAGTGGACCGCCGGTGTTGATGCTCCTCCCCTGCGAAATTTCATATTGACAGGCGCTAATGTAGAGACGGACTTGAGTGGGGACGAATTCTCTGAACTGACAGCCGGAGTCGGAGTTGTAATGAGCGATCTCCAGATCGACTCTCAGTGGAGAGGTTGTTCTCCCTCTTGGTTTCTGTTTTCCCTCGACTCTCATGACTGATTCGTCTTCTGCCTCGGATTCTTCAGCGACGTCCGACACGTCTTCTGAGTGGTCGCCATGGACCAAGCGGCTCCTTGGAGTTGGGATTGGGGCACTTGTGCTCGTGGGACTGGCGCTTCCCAAGCTCAATGAGGCGGATCCGTCCGGAAGCCAAAGCGGAAATGAGGCGGCGCCGATGCAGGTCGACGCGGCGGTCTTGCGTCCCGGTACCATGACCGAACGTCTTCGCACCACCGGTACGCTGCGGGCCGATGAATCCGTTGAGCTCACGTCGGAGGCGTCGGGGAAGGTGACAAGCATTCAGTTTGATGAAGGAGAGCGAGTGCAAAATGGGAGGCTGCTTGTACAGATCAACGATTCGGAATTGCAGGCCGAGCGGACGCGACTGGAGCATCGGTTGGATCTGGCATCCGCTCAGGCCGAGCGACAGAAGCGGCTTTTGTCTGAAGGCGGGGTAAGTGAAGAAGAGTATGATGCCACCGTAAATGAGACGGAGGTATTGAAGGCAGAGCTGGAGCGGGTCGAAGCACAGATCGAGAAGACGAAGGTACGAGCCCCGTTCAGTGGGCGAGTAGGCCTACGAGCCGTGAGTGAGGGGGCATACGTGACCCCGCAGACGCGGATCACCACCCAGCAGCGCGTCGATCCCATCAAAATCGACTTTTCGGTCTCCGAAAAGTACGCGGCGCGTATTCAGGCCGGACAGCCGATCTCTTTTTCGGTGCGAGGAGTCGACGAGCGACTGGACGGGCAGGTGTACGCAACGGACACGCAGGTGGACGCCGATACGCGTACGCTCCAGGTTCGAGCCCGTGCATCCAACCCGGACGGTGCGCTCCGGCCCGGCATGTTTGCCGACGTCACCGTCACCCTCGGCACGATCGAGGACGCCGTGGTGGTTCCGTCCTTTTCGGTCGTTCCGACCCTCGACGGGCAGCGCGTATTCGTGGTTGAAAACCGCACCGCCCAACCGCGCAACATTGAAATTGGCATTCGCACCGACTCGACCGTGCAGGTGACCGACGGTCTCTCCCTCCGGGATACGGTCATCACCTCCGGGATTCAAGAGTTGCGAGCCGGACTGCCGATCCGGATCGAAACGCTCAACTGATGTGCGATCCGTGAGACGTGACGTGTGAATGTCGGCAGGAACGCCGTCTCCCGCATCCGGCCTCCCGCAGCCGGCCTCCCGCAGTTACGGTTGCCTGTTGCTGTTTTTTTGAAGGAAATCGAAGCGGTGTACTCTCGCACACAAACGCCCATACGCACGACCGCAGATGTCGCTCTACTCCCTCAGCATTCGACGGCCCGTTCTGGCGACGGTCTTTACCCTGCTCATCATGATCTTCGGGGCGGTCGGCTTCTACTTTTTGGGGGTGCGCGAGTATCCGGCCGTGGATCCGCCCGTCATTAGCGTAGCGACGACGTACCAGGGCGCGAATGCCGACGTAATCGATTCCCAGATCACCGAGCCGCTGGAGGAGCAAATCAACGGCATCGACGGCATTCGCACCATCGAGTCCGTCAGCCGACAGGGTCAGTCCACCATCACGGTCGAATTTGCACTGGGAGCCGACCTCGAACGGGCCGCGAACGACGTGCGCGATCGGGTGAGCCGGGCCCGGCAACAGCTTCCCCCCGACGCCGAGCCGCCCAGCGTCTCGAAGTCTGACGCCAGCGCTCCGCCGATCGTGTTCCTCAATATCAAGTCGGATACGCGGAGCTTGATGGAGCTCACTGAAATTGCGGACAAGCGCTTTAAAGAGCGGTTACAGACCATCAATGGGGTGAGTCGTGTCGACATCTGGGGGGAGAAAACCTACTCCATGCGCCTCTGGCTCGACCCGCAAAAACTGGCGGCCTATGACCTCACCCCGCTTGATGTGCGCAACGCCCTGGAGCGCTCTAATGTCGAACTGCCCTCCGGGCGCATTCAGGGCGAGTCGATTGAACTGACGGTGCGTACGAAGAGCCGTCTGGAGACGACCGAAGACTTCAATTCACTCATTTTGAAGCAACGTCCCGGTGGACAAACGGTGCGGCTGGAGGATGTGGGGCGCGCGAAGATCGCTCCGCTCAATCAACGCACCCTTCTCCAGCGGGACGGTGTGCCGATGGTGGGGGTTGTGTTGCGTCCCCTCCCCGGGGCCAACTATATCGACATTGTCGATGAGTTTTACCGGCGGGTAGAAAATATCAAGGCAGATTTGCCGAGTGATCTGGAGCTGGGCATTGGGTTCGACAACACCGAGCCCATTCGCGACAGCATTAACGAGGTACAGCAGACGATCTTCATTGCGTTCCTCCTTGTGGTGCTCATCATCTTCCTCTTCCTCCGCGACTGGCGCTCGACCCTGATCCCGCTCGTGGTGGTGCCCATCGCCCTGATCGGGTCCTTTTTCGTGATGTATGCGATGGACTTCTCGATTAACGTTCTTACTCTCCTTGCGCTGGTGCTCGCGATCGGACTCGTGGTTGACGACGCGATTGTGGTGCTGGAGAATATCTACTCTAAAATTGAGGACGGAAAGGACACGGTCACTGCCGGGTTGGAGGGCACCCGCGAGATTTTCTTTGCGGTGGTGGCCACGTCCATCTCGCTGGTGATCATCTTTGCCCCCATCGTCTTTATGGGGGGACTCACAGGCCAGCTCTTTGCCGAATTCGGACTCGTGATTGCGGGGGCGGTGGCCATTTCTTCGTTCGTGGCGCTTACCCTCACGCCCATGCTATCCACCCGTTTGTTGAAGCAACGGGAGGAAAAACCGTGGATTTACCGCAAGACGGAGCCTTTCTTTCAGGCGCTCACCGATGCCTACCGGCGCTCATTGCAGTCCTTCATGGAGTATCGATGGGCCGCATTCGTGATTATGGCCGGGTGTGCCGCGGTCATCGTCACGTTCCACTTTACGCTGCCGCAGGAGCTGGCGCCGCTGGAGGATCGGAGTCTTGTGCGCATCAATGCGACGGCTCGGGAGGGGGCGACGTACGAGTACATGAGTCAGTATGTGGATCAGATGTACGAGGCCGTCAACGAGACCATCCCGGCCGCGCACCAGCGGTCCACCATCTCAGTGACCTCTCCCGGATTCGGGGCCGCGACGTCGGTCAACTCGGCGTTTATGTTTACGCGCCTGGTCCCTCCCGCGGATCGCAACATTTCACAGATGCAGTACGCCGACAGCCTGCAGGCGGCGCTCTCTGAGCTGGAGGGGGCACGCACGTTTGTCTCGCAGGAGCCGACGATTTCAGTGGGTGGGGGCGGTGGACTGCCGGTACAATACGTACTCCAGACCGCCAGTGTCAGTAATCTCCGCGAAACCCTGCCTACGTTTCTGCAGACGGCGCGTGAGCAGGAGGAGCTGGCGTTCGTGGACGTCAACCTCAAGTTTAACAAGCCGGAGCTCCAGGTCGAGATCGACCGCAATAAGGCCGACAACATTGGGGTCTCGCCGCTGGACGTGGCGCAGACCCTGCAACTGGCGCTGGCGGAGCAGCGGGTAGGCTACTTCGTGCGTGACGGCGAGCAGCGGCAGATTATTGCGGCGGTGGAGGAGGAAGATCGAGATGAACCCTTTGATCTTACGAGCCTTTACGTGCGCTCGTCAAGTGGGGAACCGGTGCCCCTGGACAATCTCGTGTCGGTGAGCGAGCAGGCGACCCCGCCGCAGATTTTCCGCTTCAACCGCTACATGTCGGCCACCGTGAGTGCTCGTCCCGCACCTGGCTATACTATCGAGGACGGCATCAACGCGATGGATCGCGTGGCACAAGACGTGCTCGGGCCGTCGTTCTCTACCACTCTCACCGGCCAGTCGCGTGACTTCCAGGAAACCTCCAACCAGTTGTTGTACGTCTTCGGTCTGGCGTTGCTGCTCATCTACCTCGTCCTGGCGGCCCAGTTTGAGAGTTTCCGGGATCCGCTCATCATCCTCTTTACGGTGCCGCTGGCCCTGGCGGGCGCGATGCTGTTCCTCTGGTACTTCAACCAGTCCATCAACATCTTTAGTCAGATCGGCATGGTAATGCTGATTGGACTGGTGGCGAAGAATGGCATTCTCATCGTCGAGTTTGCGAATCAGCGCAAAGCCGCCGGCCTCTCGATCCGTGAGGCCATCGAGGAGGCGGCGGCCGTGCGGTTCCGTCCCATCCTCATGACGGCGCTGTCGACCATCCTCGGTGTGCTGCCCATTGCGCTGGCGCTGGGGGCCGGAGCCGAGAGCCGCGTCCCGATGGGCGTAGCCGTCATTGGAGGGCTGGTCGTCGGGACGGTCCTGGCGCTGTACGTAATTCCGGCCACGTATACCTACCTGACGAGCGAAGATGCAGGTCCGGTGCTGGTGGGCGGCGATGGTGAGGCAGGGGGGAACGGGCTACTCGAAGAGGACGTGTCGCCGCGAGAGGAGGAGATGCCGTCCGGATAAGGCGTGCTATTTCCTGTAGTTTCGTGTTGCGTCTTCCGTCGGTCGGAGCAACGAAGACGCAAGGCGCGTGATGTCTGTTCTATTCTCTGCACCTGCGTTTGTCTCCCGTACATGAATACCCTCTTTCGTCTCGGTTTTGCGCTTCTCCTTTTGGGCGGAGGCACGCTCTTCGTATCTCCTGCTCAGGCTCAAGAGGTTCCCGATACTCTACGCCTCGATACCGCTGTGCAACAGGCCCTTGAGAGCAATCCGCAGGCCCGGATCGCGCGGCGCCGGGTAGACATCGCCGAGAACAATGCCTCCGTGGGAAATGCTGGGTTTTTGCCGACGCTGAGTGGGCAGGCCGGATACACGGAAACGATTGCCAACTCAGAGCAGACGTTTCTGACGGGGGAGACCCAGAATACGGATGGGGCCCAATCCACGCAGGCAAACGCTGGGGCAGATCTCCGGTGGACGGTTTTCGATGGTCTGCGCCCCTTTGCAACCTACGATCGGCTCCGAGCGGAACGCGATCGACAGGCGGCGGCTACCGACGAGGAGTTGGGGGTTCTTACCGCCGACGTAATTGAGGGCTACTACGATGTGGCCCGACGACAGCAGCAGCTGGCTGTGTTGCGCGAGGCGCTCTCTATTTCGCGGGAGCGGCTTCGCATCGCTGAGCTGCAGGCAGAGGTCGGGGCTGGCTCCAAATTGCAGGTGCGGCAGGCGCAGGTCGACCTCAATGCCGACTCGGCGGCGGTGCTGCGTCAGGAGGTGGAGCTGACCAACGCCAAGAGCCGGCTCAATCAACTCTTGGGTCGATCGGATGACGCATCGACCCGGTATGCCGTTACGTCAACGATTGAGGTCGATACCACCCTATCGTATGCGTCGTTGCAGGGCACGGCTTTTCAGGAGAGTCCGGCCCTTGCTCAGGCGCGGGAGGCCCTGCGGCAGGCGCAGGCCGAACGGCGCGAGGTTCGGGCGGACTTTTTTCCGACCATCGACCTCACCGCGGGGCTCGGCTATTCCCAGCTCGAGGCCGAGAGCGGTTTTCTGCAGGAGAGCCAGAGCACAGAAGTGACCTACGGCGCGTCCCTCACCTTCAACCTCTTCGACGGATTCAATCGCTGGCGTCGCACCCAGAACGCCGAAATTCGTGCCACCAACGCCCGCCTGGCCGTCGAGGACGTGCGTTCACAGCTAATGACAGCCCTCACGAGCGCGTTCGAACGCTATCGCAATCGTCTCCGATTGGTGCAGCTGGAGGAGCAAACCCTTGATGCCGTGCGGGCGAATGTGGACGTCGCCCTGGAGCAGTTTGAAGTGGGCACCATCACGAGCGTAGAGCTACGAGAGGTACAAGAGCAGTTCATCCAGGCTGAGAGTCGTCTGCTCAATGCGCAGTTTGAGGCCAAGCAGGCCGAGGTGGAGTTGCTTCGACTGAGCGGACAATTGCGGGCTCGGTTGCAGGAGGGCACTTCCGAGTGAGTCTCATTTCTTCATTCAGGCAATAATCCGAACACACAGAGGCGACGAGAGGTCTCGCCGCTCCTCCGGGGCTCGTTCCGAGTGTCGGCAGAAGAGGGGGCAGCGGCAAGGGGGAGTCAGGCGATTACAACCTGAACACCGCTTTCTCGCAGTCGCCGGTCCACACCATCCGGCACCGCATCGGTGATGACGACGTCCATAGCGGACGTTTCACAGATCCGGCATAGCCCCCGTCGACCGAACTTCGAGGAGTCTACCACGACGATGGTTTGCTCGGCGGATTCGATCATCAGTTGATTCAGGTACGCCTCCCGGTCGTCGGTCGTCGTGAGCCCGTGATCGATGTCAAATCCATCGCCGGCGAGGAAGAGCTTGCTAAAGGCATGATCGCGCAGCATTTTCTCGGCGTACGGGCCCACCACGGACGCCGACTTTGAGCGAACGGTGCCTCCGAGCAGAAGAACTTTCAGGGCGGGGATGCCCACCGTTTCCAGGGCAATGTGGATCGAGTTCGTGGAGATCGTAATGTCCTCCACGTTTCTGTCTTTAATCTGCCGCACGATCTGGAGGGTGGTGGTACCCGAGTCCAGAATCAAGGTGTCCTGGTCGGTCACCATTCCCGCTGCCGTCTTGCCGATTCGGCGCTTTTCCTCCTTCTGGCGCTGGGCCTTCTCCTCGAACGGGACGTCGTACGCGAACTGGTTGGCAGGGATGGCGCCCCCGTGTGTTCGGATGAGGAGGTCCTGATCTTCCAAAAATTGGAGGTCCTTTCGAATCGTTACGTCTGACACGCCGAGGTCCCCGCTCAACTCATTAACCGAAACGTGTCCTTGCTCCTCAAGCTGATCGAGGGCGTAGCTGCGGCGTTCGGCGGGACTGGGAGGAGACATGGGAGCGGCACGTTTTGGAGATGTTGCTTTCTCAGTCTATTCCCGAACGGTGGAAAGAGTTCAAAAGAGAGGCGGCTTATTGGGGCGATTCCCCGATGGCTGAGGGAAAAGAACGTGAGAAGGGGGCGCAATCCCGGGGGGTACAGGACCTTGCCGGGAGAAGAGAGAAAAAAAGCGGCGGTTGTCGTGGACACACAGGAAAGAGCGAAAATCATTTGGTTTCATATTAGCAGGGCGAAAGGTGTCCCAGTTATTTTATCTTACGAAATGTTTTGAAATAAGAGTGAAGTAAAGGCAATACGTAATCGTTTGCTTGCGTATTCGTAATCTGCAGGTTACCAAGTACGTGTGAAGTCAAGACCGACTCCCGTCGAGGAGAATTCGAGCGGGAGCCCTCGCCGAGCGTTTCTGCGTATTGAGACGAGGAAGTGACGGAAGGCGCATGTTTTCTGAGCTGACGAAGCGGCTTCACAAATGTGCGTTTCCGATCACGCATCGTAGGGTCCTGCCAAATCCATGACCGAAACAGCCATGATGGATCGTGTCAGTCAAATTTTTCCCAATGGGGTCCCATTGTGGGGCCACGAATCGTTACAGGGGGGAGTTCAATGTGCCGGTCTTCTCGGCATCTTCCTCATGATCGCGGCGGTACTGGTCCCAGGCCGAGCCGCGGCACAGGAAACGGGACGCATTGAAGGACAGGTGACGAGCGCAGCGGACAGTCAGCCACTGCCCGGAGTCAATGTTGTGATTCAGGGAACGAATCGCGGGACGGCCACCGGGGCCGATGGTACTTTTGCGATCGAGGGCGTCGAGCCGGGGGAATATACACTGGCGGCCTCGTTCGTTGGGTACAGAGACCAGAGCCGAGACATTGAAGTTGCGGGCGGAGAAACGACGGAAGTGAACTTTGCGCTCCAGTCGTCCGTCGGCGATCTCGACGAGATGATCGTCGTCGGGTACACGGAGAAGAGCCGGCGGGAGCTGACGAGCTCGATGGAAACCGTCGGGGAAGCAGAGCTGGAAGACGTGACGGCGAACGATGCGACGAGCCTTCTGCAGGGGAAGAGTGCAGGACTGTACGTGACGACGGGGTCCGGCGACCCGGGCGCGGAACCGTCGATCCGGGTTCGAGGCACGGGGTCGATTAGTGCCGGGGCCGATCCGCTGTACGTTGTGGACGGAACGATTTCCGGGGGCGTGCTACCCGACCCGAGCAATATCGAGTCCGTCACGGTCTTGAAGGACGCCGCGGCCACGGCCCTCTACGGGTCTCGTGCAGCCAACGGCGTGGTCGTTATCAACACCAAGCAGGGAACCCGTGGGGGCGAAACGACCGTCGACATTCAAGTCAGCTCAGGCGTTAGTGAGAAGACGACGGGCAACTTCGACGTCATGAACGCCTCCCAGCTGAACGACCTCCACGACCAGATGGAGTCGACATACGCCGATGACGACTTTACGCAGAATACGGACTGGCAGGACCTTGCCTTCCGGACGGCTACGACCAACAACGTGGAGGCTTCGGTGTCCGGGGGAACGGAAAGTACCTCGTTCTACATCGCCGGGAGTTATTATCGTGAGGAGGGAACCCTCATCGAAGACAATCTGAATCGGTTTGGGGGGCGGCTGAACATTAGCCACAACATCACGGAAGACCTCATCGTCGACACCCGCATCAACGGACGGTACACGTTCGAGGACGATAATCCGGCCGGCACGCTTTACGAAGCCTATACCAATCTTCCCTGGGACTCGCCCTACGCCAGCGACGGATCGCTGCGCACCGGGCGTGAGGACAGCTGGATTGGGCGGGATCAGTCAAATTTCCTCTACCCGCTTCAGTACAATTATTCGCAAGGGGAAGAGTACGACTTCAACGGCACGGTGACACTGGAGTACAGCGTTCTGCCTTCCGTCACGCTGGAAACGACGAATCAGGCCACCCTTCAACGGGATGACGGGCTGCAGTACCGGGATGCACGAACCCAGGCGGGCAGTGTGAACGACGGGGAGGTTTACGACTACTTCTCCAACAGCAGCACGCTTCTGACCTCCAACCAGTTCACCTTTGACCGGAGCTTCGGGAATCACAATACGGAGGCCATCCTCGGGTTCGAGTATGAGTACAACCATTATGACGGATTCAACGCTGAAGGCGGGGGGATTTTCCCGGGGCTCAGCATTCTCGACGTGTCGTCTGAGCCGGTCTCTATTGGCGGAAGTGCAACGAAGAGCATCTTTGTCTCGGGCTTCTCGCAGGCCAACTACGACTACAACAAGACCTACTTCGCGTCGGTCTCCTTCCGGCGGGACGGCTCCTCACGCTTTGGGTCCAACAACCGGTACGGAAACTTCTACTCGGTGGCAGGCTCGTGGATGGTGAGCAACGAGGCGTTTTTGTCCGGACAGGACTGGCTTGAAGAGTTCAAGCTCCGGGCCAGCTACGGCACGACCGGAAACGCACAGATCGGCAACTTCGTCTCGCGGGAAGTTTACAGCTTCCAGTCCCCATACGATGGCGCTACGGGATCACGCCCGGTTCGCTTGGGCAACCCGAACTTGACCTGGGAGGTGGCCAAGAAGACCAACGTGGGGATTGACTTCAACGCATTCGACCGCGTAGACTTGTCTATCGACGTTTACCAGCGCGTCAACGAAGATCTGCTACAGGACGTCCCGCAGTCGGGGGTGACAGGATTCACGAGCCGGATTGAAAACGTGGGGTCGGTACGCAACCGCGGGCTTGAGGTGGCGCTCTCGACGACGAATCTGGAACGGGCCGTGCGGTGGACGACCGACTTCAACATCGGCTTCAACGACAATGAGGTGCTCGAGCTGGCCGGGGGCGAGCCGGTGCTGGCCGGCAATCAGCGCATCATCGAAGGAAAGGATCTCCGGACCTGGTACCTGCGCAAGTGGGCCGGCGTCGATCCCGAGACGGGACGGCCCCTTTGGGAGAAAGAGGTGACCGATTCGGAGGGGAACGTGACTGGGGTCGAGTTGACAAGCAACTATAACGAGGCGACCCTGCAAGCCGTGGGCAGTGCCACACCAGACTTTACCGGCGGGCTCCGCAACACGGTAGAGTACAAGGGCTTCACCCTCAGCGCCTTCGTCAACTTCGTTTACGGAAATGAGGTGTACCACAGCGCCCGCGAGCTCTTCGATTCCGACGGCGCGTACCTCACCTACAACTACATGGAGCTGGACGAGGACTGGAGCCGCTGGCAGGAGCCGGGCGACGACGCCACGCACCCCAAGCCGACGCCGGGGGGCAACAACAACTCCAACTCGCCCTCCTCTCGGTACCTGGAGGACGGAAGCTATCTGCGATTGAAGAACGTGCGGCTCTCCTACAACGTCCCGAGCGCGTGGGCCAACTCACTGAACCTGCAGTCGGCCCGCATTTACGTCAGTGGCGATAATCTTCTCACCTTCACCGACTTCTCGGGAATGGATCCGGAAGTGGGACTGAGCGGCACCGCAGGCACGAAGTATCCGATCAGTCGGAAGGTGATGGTCGGGGTCGGGCTGAACTTCTAACGTCCTCGAATGCGTCGACAACGACGTCTAGAAAACACGCCGGCCTTCGTCGGGCTGGGGGCACGTTCTCGCTGCGATCACCGGGCGAGCACTTCGGTCAACCTGGATTACAAGTGACACTCTGGATATGATTTCTCAGGGCCAATTTATACCTCGCGCATTGTTCTGCCTAGCGCTCTTCGCGGTCGTGGTCGGCTGCGACGGTCCCGGTAGCGTAAATCCGAACGAGGGGCTGCCTCCGGAGGAAGCGCTGAGCACTATCGAAGGGCTGGAAGCGGCCACGCAGGGCAACTACAAGCGGCTAATCAGCACCACCGGCGGATTTGGGTACTACAGCTACAACCGCCACCTCTTCTACATGAAGGAGTTTGCGGGGGACAATATCTCCCTCAGTGGATCGACGACCGACCCGCTCTTCCTCTCGTACACCTTCGGGCATACGAAGAACCAGGCCAACGCTCAGAATCTCTGGAACTGGGGGTATCAGGTCATCTACGGGGCCAATCGGGTGATTTCGCAGGTCGACGCGGGGCAGTCCGAGGAGCGCGACCAGTTGCTTGGTGAGAACCACTTCCTGCGCGCCCTGGTCCACTTCCAGCTGGTGAACATTTTCGGGCGGCCCTATCCACAGGGGCGGGACAACCTTGGCATTCCGATCCGCCGGGCGCCCGACCCCAACAAAGAGGTGTCGCGCAACACGGTGGGAGAGGTGTACGACTTCATTGTCGAGGACTTGAAGACGGCAGTGGATCTCATGAACCAGCCGAAGTCCAACGCCTATGCCTCCCAGGAGGTGGCGGAGGCCCTGCTCTCGCGCGTCTACCTCTACATGGAGGAGAATCAGAATGCGATCGACTACGCAAACCGGGTCATCAACTCTGACCGGTACACTCTCATCCAGGACTCGACGCAGTACGTAACGTGGCCTACTCGGCCGCCGGAGGAAAACCCGCAGACCATTTTCGCGCTCAAGCACACGGAGGAAGATGACAAAGGCTTCGGTGCGATTGGGTCCATGTACTACTCGAGTCCGGAGGGAACGGGATGGGGAGAAATGTTCGCCTCCAAGGAGTACCGCGATCTGCTGAATCGGCACCCGAACGACATTCGGAGCGGATTCATTGAGCCGAAATACAAGCGCGACGAGAACGGAGACATCGTGCGCGAAAACGGAGAGCCAGTCTTGCAGCAGCGCAACGGCTATCCCGTATACTACGTCAAGAAGTTTACGGGCCAGAGTGGGGTCGTGACCCTTTCCTCCCCCGTCCTCCTGCGGTTGGCCGAGATGTACCTCAACCGCGCAGAGGCGAATGCGAAGCTCAACAATGACCAAAAGGCCCTCCAAGACGTGAACACGATCCGAAAGCGGGCCGGATTGAGCGGAGAAGCGCTCTACGATCAGAGTGACCTGGATGGATCGCTCAGTGCCCTCGACGTGGTGCTGCAGGAGCGTCGCCTCGAGTTTGCCTTTGAAGGGCATCGGGCGCTTGATCTCTGGCGCAACGGACGGCCAATGGTGCGAGAGTACCCCGGCGTCCACACCGAGACGAACATCGCCCCTGGCCTGAATACGTCGACCAGTCCGCCGACGCAGACCATCCCGGCCGATCATCCGCGCGTGGTTCACTTTATTCCGGAGCGCGAGACGGAACTGACGGACATGACGCAGAATCCGTAGGGGACGCTTGGCCGCCGGTCGCCTCCCGGGTTTCTGCGAGCTCGGGAGGCGGGTGGGGCTGCCCTCTCCGGGCGGCTGCCATTTTGAGGTAAACTGTCGCGATGCTTCTGCACGAATCTCTCAGTCCAACGTGGAACGCCCTTCGCTTGTCGTTGTCGGCGAGCTGAACGCCGATCTCATAATGGAGGAGGTGCATTCGCTCCCCGAGCTTGGAACGGAGCGAGTGGCCGAACGGATGACCCTCACCCTGGGGAGTTCGTCGGCCATCTTGGCGTCGAACGCTAGTGCTATAGGCGTCGACGTGGGGTTTGTTGGGCGGGTGGGGGATGATGTGTTTGGGGATTTTGTTCTCGAGCGCCTGGAGGACCGCGGCATCGACCGGCGCTATATCCGACCGACCCCTGAGCAGACAACCGGTCTGACGGTCATCTATACTCATGAGGACGACCGAGGGATGATTACGTATCCCGGGGCGATGGAGGCGCTCACCATTGCGGACATTCCCTGGGAGTACGTGCGGCAGGCCGACCATCTGCACCTGTCGTCCTTCTACCTGCAGACGGGTCTTCAGCCGGACGTTGGTGCCCTCTTCCGGCGGGCAAAGGCAGATGGGCTGACAACCTCGCTAGACACGAACTGGGATCCGGACGAAACGTGGGACGGCGGCATTCTCGACATTCTCGATGCGGTAGACATCTTTCTGCCGAACGATGAGGAGGCGCGGCGGATTGCCGGGGAAGAGCATCTCGACCGGGCAATGGCGGTGCTCGCTGAGTGGGCCGGGGCTGTTGTGGTCACCTGTGGCAGTGACGGAGCAAAGCTGCGGAAAGGGGCGCAGACCCGGTCGTTTTCTCCCCCGCACGTCGAGCCTGTGGATGCTGTCGGGGCCGGCGACAGCTTCAATGCAGGATTTTTGCGACAATACCTGAAGGGAAAGACAGTGGCCGAATGCATTGAGTTTGGCCTGGTAACAGGGGCATATTCAACACAGGCAGCCGGCGGCACGGCGGCTTTTGAAGACGCCGAACGGTTCTGGGCCTTTGCGGACGACCATCATGAGTAGCTCCTTGTTCGTATGCGCCTGTGGGCGGGGACGAGCAGGAACGTAGAACGGTCCCGGTTCCGGTCTCTGCCGCTCCATGGGCTGCACCGTTGACTTGTATTCCCACCATCAGAACAGATTGTATCGTGCCTATTCCAGATTCATTGACGCCGGGAAAGTACCGGCGGCTCAAGCGATTGAGCGACTCGAACGACCGGTTTTCTATGCTCGCCATTGACCAGCGAGGGTCGTTGCGGCGCATGTTTGCTCGGAAGGATGGCACCGATCCGTCCGAGGTCGCGCCGGAGCAGCTGCGGCAGGTCAAGCGCGTGGTGACGCGGGCCGTTGCGCCCATGGCCAGCGGATTGTTGACCGACCCGCTGTACGGCTACCCCGCATCGATGGACCTGCTTCCGGCCTCCAACGGCGTGCTTTTGTCTGGCGAAGAAACCGGATACGTGGGGACGAGCGAAGGAGAGCGACGGTCGCGTCTGCTTGAGGAGTGGTCCCCGGCTCGGATGGTACGGGAAGGAGCCGATGCGCTCAAGCTCTTGATCTATCACCATCCGGACGCATCGGAGGAGACCTGCCGGCATGAGCAAAACATTGTAGCGTCGGTCGGAGAGGCCTGTGAGGAGGCGGGACTTCCCCTCATCCTGGAGGTGGTCACGTATCCGCTGGGCGAGGCGGCGGACGATGCGGCCCTGCAGGCACGGAAAAAGCCGGATCTGGTGATTGATGCGGCCGAAACGTTTTCCGATCCCCGGTACCAGGTGGACGTGCTCAAGCTGGAGTTTCCCGCCAATTTGAAGTATGTCGAGGAATACCAGGACGCCGCGTTTGCAAAAGGAACGGCGGTCTACGACCGAGCCGCCGTCGAGCAGGCCTGTGCTCGTCTCGATCAGGCGGCAGGGGTGCCCTGGGTCATTTTGAGTTCGGGGGTTGGAATGGACGAGTTCGTCGAGACCTTGAAATTTGCGAACGGGGCTGGCGCTAGCGGTTTTCTCTGCGGACGTGCCGTCTGGAAGGACGTAGTCGACTATGCCCCGGACGAGGACGCTATGACACGCTTTATGGAGGAGGTTGGGAAGCCTCGCGTTGAGCGACTTTTAGAAGCCAATACAACGGCACGGGCCTGGACTGAACATCCCGCCTACCAGGATGTCGGCGAACGCGTATTCGCACGCGAATGAGCCCGCCCGGGGAAACGGTACGGCGGGATTTCCCTGCACGGTTCTTTTCTGTTAGCCTAACGTAGTCTACGTGGACGATACACGCTCTCCGGCCACTTCACGGCCACGACAAAATGATTCGAACGGTCACGTCCTGCAGTACATGCTGGACCATCCGAATCCCGATCGCGGGACGGTGCATACCCCTGGGGAAATTGCACAGCAGCCCGACCTGTGGCGACGCACGGCCCGCCTGGTGCGCGAGCATGCGGCGCCGCTCACGGACTTTCTTTCGGCAGCGGGCCTGTACGATGAGAACAGTCCCCGAATGTTGCTCACTGGGGCCGGAACGTCGCACTACGTCGGCCTCTCCGTGGTGGATTTGCTCCGGAAGCATTTTTCTACGCCGTGCGAAAGCCGGTCGACTACGCGCATTACGCCCAACCCGGACCTGTTCTTTCAGGAGGGGAAACCGACGCTGATGCTGCACTTTGCCCGTTCGGGCAACAGTCCGGAAAGCGAGGCGGTGCTCAAAGGGGGATTGGAGTGTATGGGGGAAGCCGGGCGCCATCTGGTGATTACCTGCAACAGGGACGGGACGCTCGCGGAGATTGCTCGCGCACACCCCGACCGTGTGTATCTGCTTGTGCTACCGGAGGCGGCCAACGATCAGGGATTGGCCATGACCAGCTCCTATACCAGCATGGTGGTGGCCAGTCAAGCTCTGGCGCACCTGGAGGAGATGGATGCCTTCGTCGAACAGATCGACCACACGGCGCAGGTAGGAGAAGAGGTGCTGGACACGTATCCCGACCGGATTGACGAGTTGGTGGCGGAGGACGTACGGCGGGCTTTCTTCCTGGGCAACAATGATCTGTACGGGGCCGCCACTGAATCGGCCCTCAAGGTGCAAGAGTTGACGGCTGGGCGCATTCTGGCCGGAGCAGAAGATACGCTCGCCTTTCGCCACGGACCCATCTCGGCCGTCGATTCACATTCGGCGGTGATTTTCTACCTGTCCGAGCGCAACTACACCCGGCGGTACGAACTCGACGTCGTTCGGCAGTATCAGCATGCCTTTGAAGAGATTGGGGCCGAGATGATTGTCGTCGCTCCGCAGCAGCCGGACCTCGAAGCGGCGGACAACCTGTCCATTTTCTCCTACGACGTCAACGGAGAGCAACACGTGCCTCCCCTTCAACAGACCAACATCGCGGTGCTGATTGGTCAGATGGCCGGGTTGTTTGCCGCCTATCGCCGCGGGGTGAACGTCGACGAGCCGTCCGTCGAGAAGGCGTTGTATAACCGGACAGTGCAAGGGGTGCAGTTGTACGATCCGGCAGATGCGTTTGAGGGAGGAGGAAATGAGCCGTGAGGGGGAGGGCATGGTGCATTGGGGCAGAAGAACGTACGCAGTTCGCTTTTGCGTGAGGGACTCCCGACCCCGAGGAAGGCTCGTCGTGCCTTTGCGGAGGGGGGATTTAATCAAATACGCGTTCATCAAGTCTCTGGATCAATGGCTGCCGATACAGGCATTTCGAGGTTTGAGCACCAGCATCCTCTCGTTCAGACGATGAAGGAGGAAGATACCCCAGTGGTGCGGGCACTCGTTCAGACGCTCATGGACCACTTTGAGCGTCAAACCTGCCTTCTTGCCATCTGCCCCAATTCGCGCGCCGTCACGCAGGCGGCGCTACGAGCAGCGCAGGAGGCCAACGCCCCGCTTCTTTTGACTTCCACTCTGAATCAGGTGGACCGGGACGGGGGGTACACAGGATGGACCCACGACGAGCTCATTGACTTTCTCGACCAGGAGGCCGAGCGGCTCGGGGTGGACGTGCCGGTTCTCCCGTGTCTCGATCACGGCGGTCCGTGGCTGAAGGATCGGCATGTGAGGGAAGGCTATTCGTTCGAGGAGACGATGGCCGCCGTAAAGCGCTCCCTCGAATCGTGCATCGACGCCGGCTACGAGCTTCTGCACATCGATCCGACCGTCGATCGGCGGACGCCGACCGGGGAGCCGTCCTCGATCGACTGGGTGGTGGAGCGCACGCTCGAACTCATTGCGCACGCAGAGCAGTACCGACGCGAGCAGGGGCGTCCCCCGATCAGTTACGAGGTGGGGACCGAGGAAGTGCATGGCGGATTGGCAGATCTCGAGAAGTTCGATCGGTTCCTCGACGGCCTGGATGCTGGGCTTCAGGACCGAGGGCTTGACGCCGCGCGGCCCTGCTTTGTGGTCGGGAAAGTGGGGACCGATCTCGACACCTCGTACTTCGAACCCGACACGGCGCGGGACCTGACCCGTCGCACGGAGCCGTTCGGCGCTCTCGTAAAGGGGCATTATACCGACTACGTGGACAACCCGGAGGACTACCCTCTCGCTGGAATGGGGGGCGCCAACGTGGGGCCGGAATACACGGAGGAAGAGTACGAGGCCCTGATGGATCTGGTCGCTCTGGAACGCAAGATTGGGAAAGATTCAGGGCTTCGGGAGGCGCTCCGGGACGCCGTCGTGGAGAGTGGACGATGGAAAAAGTGGCTGCACGACGACGAAGAGGGGCGCTCGTTTGACGAGTTGGAGGAGGAGCGTCGCGCGTGGCTGGTCCGCACGGGAAGTCGGTACGTATGGACCCATCCCGACGTGCAGGCCGCACGGCAGCGCCTCTATGAACATCTGGAGGCCCACCGCGATGCGGAGAACTTCGTGCTTTGGCGGATAAAGCAGGCAATGATGAAATACTATCACGCGTTCAACTTGATTGACTTCAACGCACGACTTGAGCGCGTCCTAGATTCGTAGGACTAATCTCAAACAATCGGATGATACTGAGCGTCGACCCGGGACCGCTCTAAAACAGCGATACCAGCACGTGGACGCTCTCAGTGCCCGTCTGAAGTCAGACGTTCCCGCCTTTGGAGATAATACCTTAATGCGGGGAAGGGGACACCAAGGGCGCTCCACAATTCGTCGCTGGCGAGAAAGGACGTGCCCACGTTCAGCGGCGACAAACGTTAGGGAAAGCGTCTGTTCGGGGGGAGGGAAGGAGATCCTGTAAACGAATTTAAAGGCGGACCGTCCGGTGACCTCTGTCACCATCGGTTGAAGCCCACACAGCCGCACACAACCAAGCCGTGTAAGTTATGGAGCTCGCGTTCGTGGACTGGGCCATTATGGTTGCGTACTTTGTCGTCTCGTTGGCGATTGGCGTGGCGGTGTACCGGCGGGCCAGTGAGGGATTCAGCAGCTTCTTCTTGGGGAAACAGCAGATGCCATGGTGGCTGCTGGGCATTTCGATGGTTGCCACGACATTCTCGACGGACACCCCGAACCTGGTTGCCGACATCGTTCGCTCGACGGGGGCCGCGGGCAACTGGACCTGGTGGGCATTTCTCTTGACTGGGATGCTCACGGTCTTCCTTTACGCGAAGCTGTGGCGCCGCTCCGGGGTCTTCACGGACGTCGAATTTTACGAGTTGCGCTACTCCGGTCGTTTGGCGGCTGTACTTCGGGGCTTCCGGGCTGCCTACCTCGGCGTCGTCTTCAACGTGATCATCATGGCAACCGTCACACTGGCGGCCATTAAGATCGGCGGTGTGATGCTCGGGCTGTCGCCGGTCGAGGTGGTGGTCATCGCTGCGTCGGTGACGATGGCCTACAGTGCCCTCGGCGGTCTCACGGGCGTGCTCCTGACCGACCTGATTCAGTTTACGATGGCGATGGTGGGATCGGTGGGGGCGGCCTGGTACGTGCTCACGCTCCCGGAAGTGGGCGGGCTCGACGGGCTCATGGCGCACGCGTCGGTGCAGGAGGCGATGGTCTTCTGGCCCTCATTCGAGACCATGACCTGGGAGCAGATGCTTCCGGCCTTTATCATTCCCATTGCCGTGCAGTGGTGGGCCTCGTACTATCCGGGGGCGGAGCCGGGGGGCGGCGGGTACATCGTGCAGCGCATGCTCTCGGCAAAGGATGAGGAGAACGCCGTCAGCGCCACGCTGCTCTTTACGGCAACCCATTACGCCCTGCGCCCCTGGCCGTGGGTGCTGGTGGCCCTGGCATCGCTGGTCGTCTTTCCGGACTTGGAGTCGTTGCGCGCGCAGTTTTCCCACATGCCCGATCGGGTGGTGCAGAACGACATGGCCTACCCGGCCATGCTGACGCTGTTGCCGCCGGGGCTGCTGGGGCTGGTGGTCACGTCTCTCGCGGCGGCCTATATGTCCACGATGTCGTCGCAGGTCAATTGGGGCTCCTCCATCGTCGTGAACGACCTCTACAATCGGTTCATTGAGCCGGACGCGACGGATGAGCAGCAGGTATGGGTGGGTCGCATTGCGACTGTCGTTTTGATGACGACCGCCTGCCTCCTCGCCCTCCTCCTCGAAAATGCCCTGCAGGCCTTCAACATTATTCTGCAGATCGGGGCAGGGACCGGACTGCTGTTTCTACTGCGGTGGTTCTGGTGGCGCATCAATGCCGCGACGGAGCTGACGGCCATGGTCGTCTCCTTTGGGCTCGCGATCTATTTTCAGGCGGCGGGCACCTTTGGCTGGATTGGGGGCAGCCTGGTCGACTGGGAGCGACTCGTGGCCATTGTGGCGGTCACGACGGTGGCCTGGCTCGCTGTGACGTTCCTCACCCGCCCCACCGATGAGAAGACCCTGATTGACTTCTACACGACCGTTCGTCCCGGCGGGCCGGGCTGGGCGCCGGTCGTCGATGTGTTGCGGGAACGGGAGACGGACATCGACCCGGATGCGCCGTCGGACCTGCCCTATGCGCTCAGCTGTGCGCTCCTAGGATCGATCGGAATCTACGGGGTGCTCTTCGCCACGGGCTTCTTCCTCTACGGGCGCTTTTCGCTCGGGGTCGTCTGTGCCGTCATCGCCACGGGGGCCCTCGGGGGAATTGTGGCGCTCTGGCCCTACCTCTCGTTCTCTGACGATGAGCCGGTGGCCGCAGAGGGGTCGTCGGATGACCGCAGCGCCGCCTAACGGGCGTCCGGCCGATGCCCCTTCACGATCTTCTTCCCCTCACTTTGACGACGGATTTTCAGGCTTCATGATTTACGATCAGTCGATACCGCGGCTCGACGCCCATACCCATCTGTTTCACGATCGGGACTA
The DNA here is from genome assembly GCF_002954405.1 of Salinibacter sp. 10B. NCBI lineage: Bacteria > Pseudomonadati > Rhodothermota > Rhodothermia > Rhodothermales > Salinibacteraceae > Salinibacter > Salinibacter sp. 10B. Next base: position 3,695,988 of record NZ_MQWC01000004.1, read on the forward strand.
TCTCGAGGACCTGCTGGACGAATGGCGACTAAAGGTGCTCGTCATCAACATCACCGGGGACGATCTCTTCGACCGGCCGATGGACGAACGCTGGGAGGCGATGGTGGCCATGAAGGAGCGCTATCCGGACCGGGTCGGCCTCTGCACCAGCTTCGATCCCGCCGGGGTGACCGAGGAGGGGGTTGCCGACCGGGTGGTCGAGCAGTTGGACCGTCACCTGGAGGCCGGCGCCACGGCAGTCAAGGTCTGGAAGGACATCGGGCTGGATGTGCGTGACGAGGACGGCAGCTACGTCCAGATCGACGATCCCCGCTTTCAGCCGATCTGGGCGTTCCTTGCGGAGCGCGATGTGCCCGTCATTGCCCACACCGGCGAGCCGCGGGCCGCCTGGCAGCCCCTCGACGAGGACAGCCCGCATTACCGGTTCTACAGCGAGAATCCGAAGTACCACATGTACCGGTGCGACGACGTGCCGGACTGGACGGAGGTCATGGCGGCGCGGGACCGGTGGCTGGAGGACAATCCGGCACTCACTGTCGTCGGGGCGCACCTGGGCAGCATGGCCCACGACGTCGAGATGGTGGCCGACCGACTGGAGCGCTACGACAACTTCTACGTCGACACGGCCGAGCGCTTCGGCGACCTCGTCACGCAGCCGACCCCGAAGGTCCGAGACTTTTTCAAGCAATATGCCGATCGCATTCTGTACGGCACGGACGTGATTGTGGAGCATCCCCCCGATCAGGTGCCGAAGGAGAAGCAGATTGAGGAAAAGGAGGAGTACGAATCGGTGCTCTCCGATCACTGGGAATATCTGACGAGCGGCCACCCCATCGTCATGCAGGACAAATTGGTGGAGCCCATTCGCGTCACCGGGCTGGACCTGCCGCCGGACGTGCTGCAGGCGGTGTACCACGACAATGCCGCCGCCCTGTACGGGTTTCCGGACTGACCGGTAAAGCAAAAGGCGCACTCGGGAGACCGGGCCGGTTGTGCGACCGATTGTGTTCACCATCACTTGCCACGAATACTCTTCATCAACAATACCTGAGCTCATGGATCGACGATCATTCTTACAGACGACCGCCGCGGCTGGGGTTGGGGTGTCCCTTTCTCCGTTCGTGAGCGTAGGACAGACGCGCGACGCGTCCGTTAGCATCGGCCTTATCGGGGTCGGATCCCGAGGCACTTCTCATCTCCGGGGCCTCCTCCAGCGCGAGGATGTCGATATTCCGGCCGTATGCGACACCAAGTCGGACAATCTCACTCGTGCACAGGACCTCGTGCAGCAGTCCGGCCGTGCCCGACCAGAGGGATATGGGGACGGGGACCGCGCCTATCGCGACCTCATATCGCGCGACGACATCGACGGGGTGATCGTTGCCACGCCGTGGCTCTGGCACGTGCCGATGGCGGTTGAGGCGATGGAAGAGGGAAAATTCGTGGGGCTCGAAGTACCTGCCGCGACCACCGTTGAGGGATGTTGGGAGCTGGTGCGCACCGCCGAGCGGACCGGCTCGCACTGCATGTTTCTCGAAAACGTGTGCTACCGGCGCGACGTGATGGCCGTGCTCAAGATGGTTCGCGAGGGCCTCTTCGGAGAAATGATTCACTGCCGCTGCGGGTACCAGCACAGCCTCATTCCCTTCCTGTTCAACGACAACACGTCGTTCGGGCCGGGCACGGGCAGCGTCTCCAGCTGGCGTACCGAGCACTACGTAAAGCGGAACGGCGACCTGTATCCGACCCACGGCATCGGGCCGGTGGCGCACTGGCTCGACATCAACAGCGGCAATCGGTTCGAACGGCTTACCTCCACCGCCACAAAGGCGCGTGGCCTGCACGACCACATCCTCGAGGAGGGCAGCGACGACCATCCCAAAGCGGATGTCCGCTTTGCGCAGGGCGACATCGTGACGAGTACCATCACGACGGCCAATGGGGAGTCCATCGTCATGACCCACGACACGAGCCTGCCCCGTCCCTACTCCCTCGGGTTCCGGGCGCAGGGCACCGATGGCCTCTGGACGGTCGACAACCAGAGCGTTCACGTTGAAGGCCGAAGTCCGGCCCATCAGTGGGAGGATTGGGAACGCTACCAGGAGGAGTATGACGCGGAACTCTGGACCCGGTACGAGTCGGAGGCCGAAGGGGCGGGGCACGGCGGCATGGACTACTTCGTCCGGAACGCCTTCGTGGAGTCGATCAAGCAGGGCGTTGCGCCGCCCATCGACGTCTACGATGCCGCAACGTGGAGCGTGCTGGGACCGCTGTCCGAGCAGTCGATCGATCAGGGTGGAGAGCCGGTGGAGGTGCCGGACTTTACGGATGGACGCTGGATGACTGCCGATCGGTCCTTCGATCCGGACGGCGCATTTTAGCGTCCGGCTGTCCTCGATACGGGCGAGACCGGGATCCTCGAATCGAAGGGGATTCCGGTCTCTTTTCGTTTCCCCCCTCTTTCCCTTCGAGGGTTTTCGTTTTTGGCCCCTTCTCCCATGTGAGGTCACTCCTTCCATTCATTTCTCCGATGGCACGTCATGCGCTCCATTTCTTCTCGATTGTCTGCCATTCTCCTGTTGCTCGGCACGGCCGTAGGGCTGGTTCTGCTTCCGGGCTGCAATGCCTTCAGCGATAACGACGCGATGCCCTCCGCGAAGTCCCTCACGATCCCGCTTGGGGGCAATGCCTACCGCACGAGCGGCGCCGCCCCAGACGAGGTGACGCAGGAGGGAATTACGACCTGGCAGAACCGCGAGAGTACGTTCAGCGTGTTTGTGAAGATTGAGGAGCCGGCATCCGTCACGATGCGGCTCCGGGCCCGGGTGCCGGACGAACAGGAAAGCACCGTGCGACTCAGCACCGGCGACTACGAGCAGACGGCCACCATTAGCAACAGCGACTACGAAGTGGTGACCGTCGGCGAAACGCGCATCGAAGAGACCGGATACGTGCGATTCGATCTTGAGGGGGTGGAAACATCCGGCGACACGTTTGCCCACGTCTCAGATCTGGTGTTGAGCGTCCCCTCTGAGACGCCCGTGCAGTACGTCCGGTCGAACGAGAACAATAACTTCTATTGGTCGCGGCGCGGGCCGTCGGTGCATCTCAACTACAGCCTGCCGGAGGAGAACAACTTTGAGTGGCTGTACAGCGAGATTACCGTGCCGGAGGGAGCCGATCCGGTCGGGTCCTACTTTATGGCCAACGGCTTTGCCCATGGCTACTTCGGCATCCAGGTCAACAGTCCGGACGAGCGGCGCGTCCTCTTTTCCATCTGGAGCCCGCACGAAACGGATGACCCCTCTACCATTCCGGACGCCGAGCGGGTACGACTGGTCGAGAAAGGAGAAAATGTAACGGCGGGCACGTTCGGGGGCGAAGGGGCCGGGGGACAGTCGTATCTGACGTACTCCTGGACGGCAGGACAAACGTACCGATTTCTTACGCGCGCTCGCCCTGACGGGGACGGAAATACGGTATATTCCGCCTACTTCTATCCGCCGCAGGAAGGCGAGTGGCGGCTGATTGCGAAGTTTCGACGACCCCTCACCGACTCGTGGATGACGGGATGGTACTCGTTCCTGGAGAATTTTATCGACCGCAACGGCTACAAAGAGCGAAAGGCCTACTACCACAACCAGTGGGCGCGGACGACCGAGGGCACCTGGCATGAGATTCGACGCGCCACCTTTACGGGCGACCGCGTTGCAAACGAGCATACGCGGGAGGATTTTGCCGGCGGTGTGGATGAAGGGGCCTTTTACCTCCGGAACGGCGGGTACTTCGACGACTTTGTGTCACTCGATCAGGATTTCTCGTATACAGGATCGAGCGACCAGCCGCCCGCCATCCCTTTTGACCGTCTGCCGTAACGACGTCAGGAGGAATTTTGTCTGAGGCCTCCGAGATGCGTCTGACCGTTCGTCCAGCACCGCCCAATCTGTATTTTGCCCGGCGGGCGCTTCCCGATGGATTCATCACAGACCACACATTGCTAAACAGATGTCACGAATATTGGTCACCGGCGCCAACGGTCAGATTGGCAGCGAGCTGGTTGCGGCGCTGCGCGAGCGCCACGGGGCGCGGCAGGTGGTGGGCCTGGACCTGAAGCCGCCGCCGGCGTCGAATGGGCAGCCGCGGGAGGGGCCCTTTGAGGAGGCGGACGTGCGGGACCGGGCGGCCCTTGCGGAGGTAATCTCTGCCTACGACGTCGGGACGGTCTACCACCTGGCGAGCCTGCTGTCGGCGACCGGAGAGCAGCAGCCCGACCGGACGTGGGAGGTCAACATGGGCGGGCTCAAAAATGTGCTCGACCTGGCTCGGGGGGAGGGGCTGCGGGTGTTTTGGCCCTCTTCGATTGCGGTGTTCGGGCCGTCGACGCCGAAGGAGAACACCCCGCAGCAGACGGTGTTGGACCCGACGACGATCTACGGGGTGACCAAGCGCAGCGGGGAGCTGTTGTGCCGGTACTATCACCGCCGGTTCGGGGTAGACGTGCGGAGCCTGCGGTATCCGGGGTTAATCAGCTACAAGACGGCGCCGGGGGGCGGGACGACCGACTACGCGGTCGAGAT
>NZ_MQWC01000004.1:4000612-4076290 GCF_002954405.1 Salinibacter sp. 10B
GGCGAGCGGGGGACGCTTCGGCGTGTTCGGTCCAGAGATCTGTTTCGTACTGAACTGTTTTCAGGACCAACCCCTCTGGCGGCATGGACGGACCGGCAGCGCGACGGTCTCGGGCATCGATCACAGTGGGAAGGGCATCGGCGGGACGCTTTCCATGCCCGATTTCGATAAGAGTGCCTACAATGGCGCGGACCATTCCGTGCAGGAACCGGGTGCCGGCAATCTCGAACCGCCAAAAACCGCGACGACACTCCTGTACCCAGCGGGCATGCGTAAGTGTACAGACGCGATTTTTGGTTTCCGACTGAGTGAGACAGAAGGACCCAAAGTGCTGGGTTCCGATCAGGTCGGGCGTAGCGGCCGCCATTCGTTCGAAGTGGGGGACGGGACGAACGTGGGTGCGGCGGCGGCGCTCCAGGGCGCAGGGCTGTGTGTGGAGGAAATAGTGGTACCGGCGATGGCGAGCATCGTAGCGGGCGTGGAAGTGGTCGGGCGCGCGTTCAACGCGTCGCACGGCGATCGCGGCGGGCGTGAGCCCGTTCAGAGAGCCGCGCAACCGAAAAGGATCTCGGGGAGAAGGAAGATCGACGTGCGCAACCTGCCCATGTGCATGAACACCCGCATCCGTTCGTCCGGAGCCCGTTACCCGGCAGGCGGTGGACGCGAGGGTCTCAACCGCCTCTTCGAGCGCTCCCTGGATCGTAGGGACGTCGGGTTGGATCTGCCATCCGTGGAAGTCGGTGCCGTCGTATTCGACGAGCATGCGGTAGCGAGGCATGAATGGGAGCGAAGCGGTTGTGGGGCAGGACAATCGTAGGGAAGAGGCGCGTGAGCAGAGGCCCGAACTCCGGAGGAACGGGCTGGTTCTACGGAGTTGTGTTGGGAAACGGGCTGAACGGACGTCGTTACAGCACAAAGCATCTGCACATCAGACTCCAACGTTTAAAAGGTATACCCCGGAATGCGTTTGTACTTAAACGGCTTCATGGCAAGTGGGAAATCCACCGTCGGGCCGCGCGTAGCGGCCCGGTTGGGCATGACCTTTCTCGATCTGGATCGCCTCATCACGGCCCACGCTGGGCGCTCCATTCCCGATATTTTTGCTGAGGATGGGGAAGAGCACTTCCGTCATCTGGAACGCACGGCCTTGCGCCAGACGGCGGAGACGGACGAGCTCGTCGTGGCACTAGGCGGCGGCGCCCTCATAGATGAGGAAAATCGGGCGTTTGCGAAGGCACATGGCCGCGTGGTGTACTTGAAGGTAGATCCGGAGACCGTTCTGGAACGCGTGGCGGACGAGGCCGATCAGCGTCCCCTCTTGCAGGACGACGACGGGGAAGCGCTATCGGGCTCAAACATGCGAGCGCGAATTGAGCAAATGTTGTTCGATCGACGCTCTGCCTACGAGGATGCACATCACACCGTGGATGCTGCACGTTCGGTCGATGCGGTCGTTTCCCGCTTGCAGCAGATCGGGAAGGCACACGGGGAAGGAACGACGTCGGGGGCGTAAAGGAACAGCGTCCTACAGTCCCACGGCGACCAGTCCCAGAAGCCAGCTGCAGCCCAGCGCGGCATAAATGCCCAGAATGTATCCCGCCACGCCCATGAGGAGTCCCACCGGGGCCATCGCCGGTAGGTACACGCCCGCCACGATGGGGGCGCTAGCGGCTCCGCCTACATTGGCCATGCTGCCGGTTGCTACAAAGAAGAGTGGCGCGCGGACCATCCGGGCGGCCGCCATGAGGAACGCGATGTGGATCGCAATCCACACGATGCCGGCCAGCAGGTAGAGGGGCACGTCGAGGACGGCCATGAGGTCGGCCTTGGCCCCGATGGAGGTGAGCAGGAGGTAGAGCGCAAAGTAGCCCATCCGCGACGCGCCTGCGTTCTCCATCTCCTGAAGAGGGGTAAACGAGAGGAGCAGGCCTGCCGTCACTACGATAAGGATGGCCCACGTGCCGGCTGTGATAATGGTCGGATCCCCTAGTTCCGGCAGTCCGTCTGCGATGGCCTTTGCGCCCACGGTGGCGGCAAGGGCAATGCCCACCATGACCGACAGGTCCCGAAGTGTGACGGGACGCCGATTGTCGTCCGCGTTTTTCATCTTTTCCTGCAGCGCATCCATCGTGGAGGTGTCCGCCTGCATCCAGGTGTCAAACCGATCCTGATAGGCACTGAGGAAGATGAGCACGCCCATCCACCCGTACCCTGCCACCACGTCTACCACCAGCAGGGGGCCGAGCGTACTGTCTGGGGTTCCCACGCTCTGCTTCATGGCCACCATGTTGGCTGTGCCCCCAATCCAACTGCCCGAGAGGGCGGCAAATCCCTTCCAGGCCATCGGGTCTTCGAAGAAGGGCCCGAAGATCGCAAAGGCGACCGGTCCCCCCACAACAATGCCGAGCGTGCCTGCACACATCATGAACAGGGCCATGGGACCGAGGCGGAGGATGGCCTTCAGGTCCACCGTGATCATCAGCAGAAAAAGCGAGAATGGAAGCAGGTAGGTCGACATCCAGTCGTAGACCGCGCTTTCGGCCGGCGTGATCCCGATGGTGGTGCACAGCATCGGCACGAAGTACGCCCAGATCACCGGCGGCAGGTATCGAAACACCGACTCCAAAGCGTCAAAGGAGTCGAGCCAAAAGACCGTGCCCAGAATCGCAGTAAAGAGGGCTATGATCGCCATCGGCTCGGAGACGAGGGGGGAGGCAAACACGGGCAGGGATGGGTTACGAGAAAACGAGAAAAGTACCGCCCATAAGCTGTTATCTGAGCCGGACAGGGTCAAGGGGCGGTGGACTGCGCGAGCAAAGGTGCAGGGCCGTCGGGAACGATTTCCGCAATGTTCGATGCTGTGGGGTGTCCCTCATTGGTTTTCCTCTTAACACCGCGAGGTTTTTCATGCAGACCCTGTACGTCGTCTATCTTGATCGACATCACTTGGGCGACGAGCTCTTTTTGAAGTCTATGGCCCAGCATTTTGCGGAAGGAGCGAGTGGGGAGCCGGCCTGTCTCCTTGTGCATGGCAGTGGCGAGAAGGTCGAGCGCACCCTTGAGTCGAAGGGCTACTTTCCAGAGCGGACCGACGGGGTGCTCGACCTGGACACGGAGGAGCAGCGCCGACTTGTGGAGCGGGCGGTGCGGGAAACCAACCAGGAAATTGTGGCGACGCTCACCGACGAGGTGGTATCGACAGTGGGCATTCAGGGGGTCGACCGAAACCTTCTGGGGCTGGATGAGGACGGACAAATTACCGCTACGAACGTGGGATGGATGGCAGCCCTCCTCAAGCAGCGCGTGGTCCCGGTCGTGTCGGCCCTCGTTGAGCAGGAGGACGCCGGGACACGAGAAGTGTGGGGAGCCGACGTGGTTGTGGCGCTGGCTCAGGCGCTTTCCAGCTCGTTCGACCCGGTAGCCTGTGGGTTTACCACGTCGGATCAGCCCGGTCTTCGGGATGCCACGGGCATGAAGGACGAAGTGGGGGCGGATGTCCTCGACACGGCGGACGAAATACCCGAGCCTGACGCTCTTCGTCGCATTCATCGGGCGGGCGTTCCCCTGTTGATCACAAACGTACAGGGTCTCCTCGGAGGAGAGGAACCGCAGGGAACCCGGCTCCAGGGGGCTGATTAACCCCGTTCAATCGGGGCTGAACTTGAACCTTTTGACAAATTACGTTCGGAACGGGCATCGGCGTGTCTCCCCCGGAATTCCACCTTGACAGCGGTAGAGGGACGTATTACCTTCTTCGTTCCTAATCGAATCGCGCAATTCTACTTCCAAGAATCTGACGGAGGCGATCCGGCATGAGTACATTCGACGAACGCTACAGCCAGCTTACCGACGTGGTAGAGGGGGCTGAAGAGGACCTGATGAAGTTTTACGAGAAGGGCAACAAGGCTGCGGGAACCCGAGCCCGGAAGAGCCTGATGGAACTGAAGAAGCTCGCCCACGAAATCCGGCAAGAGATTCAGGATATTAAGAACAACGATCTCTAGCAGCACGGTCCCGCTCGGGACGCAAAAAAGGCCGTCATACGGTACGGGCTATGTCGTTTCGGCATAGCCTTTTTTTCTTGTTCTTTGCGGGGTTTTGGGCAAGAGTCACGAACTGATTCCGTTCTTTTTCATTCTGGAGGAGGCGTTCCAGGGCCAGGCCGTACGTCCCGTGGGTATCGAGAGCGAGTACCGGATTCTTCGGTCTGACGCGTCTGGCTTTCCTTTCCCCCACCGTAGGACCCCCCTTGTATGATTCACCGTGCCTTTTGCTTTTCGGCTTGCATACTCTTCGCCGTTCTGGCTTCTGTTGTCTCCGCTCACGGACAGAGCGCAGATCCCGTCCCTGATCCAAAAGACCCGACGGAAGCAGCTCCAGATTCGCTGATTGGGGTTTGGCAGTACGGGGCCACCGCGCGCCTTAACGTCTCTCAGGCCGCGTACAAGGATTGGGAAGAAGGGGCGGGAAACAGTTCACTCACGTTTGCCACCACTCTGGGAGGACAGGCCAGCCAGCGGGGAGAGAACTGGATCCAGGCCCACGAGCTTCGCCTCGCATTTGGCATCATCAATCAGTCCAACACCGAGGGAAGGGATTTGCGGAAGTCGGAGGACCAGATCCTGTGGAATTCCAGCATTCGATACGAGGGAAGCCGGTTTTTTCAGGTTTTCAATCCGACGATTGCGGCTGATCTCCGGACACAGTTTGCGAAGGGATTCGATTACTCCGCGAATCCCTTCGAGGGAGAGGTGCCGGACGAGGATCCGAGGCTTGATCAGAACACTCCGGTACAGACATCCGCTTTTCTCTCTCCCGCCTTTATTACCGAGTCGTTGGGCTTGACTTACGAGCCCTTTTCCGATGTCACTATGCGCCTCGGTGCGGCGTCGAAACAGACGATTGTACTGGAGGAAGACTTTCGAGTCCTGTACGGAGTCTCCGAACGGAAGCGGATGCGTGTGGAGGCGGGGGCAGAGTTTGCCTCGGCCCTTGACCGCAATCTTACGGAGAGCATCCGGTACCGCTCACAGCTGAATGTCTTTTTCTCATTCAATCAGCTGGAGGAGCCGCCCGACGCCCGGTGGCAAAATACCATCAACCTAGAAGTCAACGACTGGCTCAGCACGGATCTCCAATTTGTAGCCCTCTTTGATGAGGACATCACCGATGCTATTCAGCTAAAGGAGACCATCTCTGTGGGGCTGTCGTTCACGCTTCTGTAGCCCGATGAGGTTGGATCGGGGACTGGGGACAGAAGGATCGGCAGAGGGAGGGGACGTTTCGCGTGGTTTCCTCATCTCCCAGACGCATCCTGTGTCTGTATCATTACGTCGCTGCTGGACTTTGCTCGTCGGGACGCCAGCGGGGCGCGTCTGTCTCGTTTACACGGGGCTTGGCCTGGCGCTGTGGCCGGTGCCGTTGTTGAACGTGCTGCAGGTGGAGTCAGCGGCGGTGGTCGCGTTCGTCTCATATTTTGCTGCGGGCTGGGCCGCTCTTGCCTATTTCCGGGCGGGAGAGGACGCGATACTACGAGTCTTGGGACGGCAGATGCTGGCACTGGGAGTGCCTTTGGGAATGCTCTCGCTGTCTCGTTTTTGGGCTCCCAATTGTACGTACGGTCAGGGCCTCCTCTTTTACGCTCTTTTCCCGGGCATTACGGTCGTTTTTGCTGTTGCCCTTGCCTACGGAATTTCAGGAGCCAATCCCTCGCGCCCCTATCTGGTACTGGGCGGAATCGGCGTTTTGGTTGGGGTCGGAGGGCCGGTGTACGACCTGGGATTCCATCCCCAATTTTATACCTACAACCACGTGTTTGGGGGAATTCTTGGGCCGATCTACGACGAGCAGTTGGCCGTCCGACCAGGGCTCTTCGCATTTCGGGGCCTGACGCTTCTCTGGGCAGGTGCAACGGGACTTCTGGGGCGTGTGCTTCGGGGGAAGGGGGGACGCTGGGGACTTGCGGGTATTGCGGTCGGCATTGCGTGCATGTATGTATTTGCGGCACCGCTCGGATTCAACACAACCGAGGCGCATTTGCAGGCAGAGCTGGGGGGGCATGTGCGTACGGCAAACGTTGATCTATACTACGACCCGGACCGGCTCGGGCGGCGGGCGGTGGAAGCCCTCGCGGACGATCATGAGGCCTACTACGCGCGCCTTCGAGATCAGCTGCAACTCGGAGGGGAGGAAACGGGGCGAATCCAGAGCTATCTCTATCCGAATCCAGACGTGAAGGCGCGGCTGACGGGAGCACGGTACACAAGTGTCTCGCCGGTGTGGCTGGGAGAGCCTCAGGTACATCTCCTTGTGGGACAGGCGGAGGCAAGTCTGGGACACGAACTTGCCCATGCCGTAAGCCGCCCGTATGGATTGCCGGGACTTCGGGCCTCGTGGGCCCCCGGGTTGGTGGAGGGATGGGCGGTGGCACTGGAGCCTCCGTCGCCGGTGCCGTCGCCGCATGATCTTGTCCGCGTGGCGGCAACCACGGATACGACACTAGCGCTTTCCTTATCGGCCGAGGCCCTTGCGGGCCGACTTACTCCGTGGGGGTTCTGGACGGGGCGGGGGGCGGTCTCGTACGCCACCATGGGATCGTTCGTCCACTTTCTATTGGAGGAGTATGGCGCCGAGCGCCTGAAACAGGTGTATGCCTGGGGGGATTTCGAGACGGTTTACGACCGGTCCCTCTCCACGCTGGTGCAGGAGTGGACGGCCTTTTTGCAGAGACAACCTTTTGTGGCACGGGCCGCCCATGAAATCGTGACACAGCAGTTTACGCGGCCCTCACTCTTTGAAACCGAGTGTCCGCATTACGTCTCTCCCCACCGAAGACACCTGCAGGCTGCCCAGCGTGCCCGCCGCCGCGGTGATTCCGTAAAGGCGAACCGGCAGGTGCAGGCAGCCCTAGAGGCAGAGCCTCGCTACGCCGCCGCGCATGCCGCCCTCGCCCGGCGCCGCCTGGCGGAGGGAGCGCCCGCCGCGGTGCGTCGCCAGCTCGACACGCTTGCTGCGCCCTACCAGACGACGGAGCTCTATCTACACCAGGCCGATGCCTGGGCGCTTCTGGGAGATGCAGCTACTGCCCGACGGATCTACGAACGAGCGGCGGATCGTATTCCGCGGTATGCCCCCGCCGCCCGCGTACGCCTGATGCTCCGAACCGCGAGTGCCGATCGCCCGGCCGTGCTTCGGAAGCTCACGAGTGACCACTCGGCGCTTCGGCAGGCGGAGGCCCTGGAGACTCTAGCGGTCGAAGACAGGGGGGTAGTTCAGGTTTGGCAGGCACTTCGATACCAGAACGCCCATCGCTATGCGCGTGCGGACTCGTTGTGGCGCCGGGGGCTACAACCGATTCCGAATGAATGGAGTCGCGCTGAGCAACAGGTCTGGCATATTCAACGGCGGGCCTGGGCGGCTGAGGCGGCCTACCGGGCCGGGCACTGGACGCGAGCTGAGACGCAGGCCCAAGCAGCCGCGACCCACGCGCGGGCACTTGGAGCACAGGCCTGGGCCGAATCAATCGCAGCCTGGGCGGAGCGTGCGACTCGGGCACGGGGCCAACCGAAACGGGATCGTGAGGTCCACACTTCTGAAATGAACTAGACCCTGCGCCCCCGGTTCATGCCCGCACGCGTTAGGTTTTTCGGTCAGGACGTTGTTGTGGAATGCGATCAGTGGTGTGTTGGGGGCTCCTTCTCGGCGGGACAGCGCTCGTTCTTTTTGGGGGGAGTGGATGTGTGTCGTCTGAGCAGGCCGAGGGGCAGGCCGACGACAGTGTGGCCACCCGGTCCGAGACACCTCGCACGGCCGGGCCTTCTTTGGCTCCGCAAGACGAGGACATCCGGACTGTGCAGTTGTATCGAGGAGAGAATGAGCGAAATCTGCCGATCACGTCTCTTCAGTCTCCGGAGCCGCTAACCCTGGAGTTTGACTTAATGGCGCAGCAGGGCCGGCCACTCTCCGTCTATTTTGTGCACGCCAACCGGGAGTGGAAACGCGATCTGTCGCCCAGCCAGACCCTGGAATCCTACCACGACGACCGGCTTGTGGACTACCGGGGGTCTCAGGGAACGGAGGTCCCTTACGTTCACTACGAGTATCGCTTCCCGAACGACGATATCCGCTTCCGGGTGAGCGGCAACTACATCCTGCGTGTTACGGAGCAGGGACGGCGAGACTCCGTGTTGTTCGAGCGTCCGTTCTTCATCAGCGACGAGACGGGGGACTTGCAACTTGGGGCGGAAGCCCTCATGGTGCCGGGGCAGCGACAACGATCTCTTCGGCCCATCGCCCGGTACAATCCCCCCGCAGCGCTGAGAGGAGACCCGTTCGGCTACACGGTGTGCTTCGTGCGCAATGGGCGGCTGCCGGATACGCGATGTCAAGGTCGTCCCTTGCTCGCTCAACAGCCCCGACTCGAGTTCGAGTTGGATCGGGACGAGGCCTTTGCTCCGATCACGGCCGACTACACCGTTGACCTCGGCGATCTTCGTACCGGAGCGAAGATCGAACGGACGAACCGCACCGTGTCCCCTCTAGAGGTGTTGCTAGAGCCCGACTACGCCCAGTTCTCGGGTCGGGATCTCGATGCCGCCCTGAACGGACAAATCGTGGTGAAGGCGGCGGTGGACGGACGCGCAACACCTGCGCTCACTGCCGAATACGTGGAGACTACGTTCGCATTCGTCCCACCGCGGGAGCAGCCCCTTGCCGGGCGCGTGGTGGTCGCCGGAAGCTTTTCCGGCATGAATCCCGCTCAGGGCACCCGGATGGAGTGGCGGCCCCTTCGCGGGCGATACGAGGGCGAGATCTTGTTGAAGCAGGGCCTATACCAATACTTTTACCACACGCCTGATGCTCGGCTCCGAGACGCCGTTCGCCGATCACAGGCCCGCATCCAGAGTATCTATACCAGTTTTGTGTACTACGAAGATCCGAGTGTAGGCACTGATCGGCTCCTCCGCGTCAACAGTGTCCGCCGGTAGTCGTTGATCTCCCGTGGGTCAGCGTCCGACCGCTCATCCGTTTTCGGGAGTGACTGCACACAGAAAGAGTCGGGCCGCGGGGGCTGTCCGAAAAAACTGCCCCATCCCGGAAGGAATGGGGCAGAGGCATGCACAAAATGGGGGACGAAACCGCTACCCAATGACGACCACGTCTTGTGCATTGGGGCCCTTATCGGTATGCCCGACAGTAAACTCGACCCGGTCATCCTCGTCGAGACTCTTGAAGCCTTCCGTGTCGATTTCGCTGTAGTGCACAAAGAGGTCCTCACCTCCCTCTTCGGGGACAATGAATCCGTAGCCCTTCTCGTTGCTGAACCACTTCACGGTTCCGGTCTGTCGCTCTGCCATGGTGCTGCGTTGAGTTTCGAAATAGAAAAAGCATATACACAGCGGCAGAGCACCCGATAATCTATCGCCCGGCGTCCACGGGGACGCGTACCGAGAGATGTGATGAACTGCCACTCTCCAGTACAATACGGTATTGTAAGGCCCAATGTCAAAGTCTCTTTGCAATTTTTGGCTTGTTCGGAGGTGGACCAAGTCCTTTTTCTAATTCTATCTACGAATCTATATCGTCTTCTGGGAAAAACAGGGGCCACACAGGAAGGGCGGATTCGAATGAATCCTTGTCCTCTTGAATGAATTGGAGGGATGTGATTCATCGCAACGTTCCCTACACTCTACAGCCTTCATGTCGTACCTCATCTATGGCGCTTACGGCTACACTGGTCAGCTTATTGCCCAACGCGCTGTAGAGGAGGGACACGAGCCGGTTTTGGCCGGCCGTGACGAGGAGGCGTTGGAGACCATGGCCTCCAGCCTTGGATTGCCCTTTGAGGTTGTGTCGCTCAAGGCCCCGGGGCGTCTCCAGGCCGTGCTCAACGACGCGGAGGCGGTCGTGCACTGTGCCGGTCCGTTTGTCCGTACCACGGGGCCGATGGCGGCGGCGTGTTTGGAGACCGGCACGCACTATCTCGACATTACCGGCGAGATTCCGGTGTTTGAGGCATTGGCCGATCGAGGAGCGGCGGCGGAGCGGCGAGACGTCATGCTGCTGCCGGGCATCGGGTTCGATGTGGTGCCGACCGATTGTCTGGCGCGCTCGTTGGCTGAGGAGGGGGGCTCGGCGACGACGCTCGAATTGGCCGTCTATGGGTCGGGGGGAATTTCTAAAGGCACTCTCAAGTCTGTGATCGAGCACGCGGACGTTGGCGGGCGCGTGCGACGACAAGGAGCGCTCGTCGAGGTGCCCCTTGGGTGGAGTACGCGCACAGTCGATTTTGGGGACCGGACCCGCACGGTGGTGTCGATCCCCTGGGGAGACCTCGTAACGGCTCATCACAGTACCGGCATTCCGAATATAACGGTGTATGTGGCGCTGCCGCCGATCGGGCGTCTGGCCTTTCGGATGGGCGAGTATCTAAAAGGACTGCTGGGGTGGCCTCCATTGAAGACGCTTCTGCAGCGGGGCGTGGATCGGTGGATGGACAATCCCTCTTCGGAGGCGCGCCGGAACGGGCGCACTCGCGTGTGGGCGTCCGTTCGGGAGGACACCGGCGAGCGTCGGACTGCTCGTCTTACAGGGCCGGAGGCCTATACCTTTACGGCGCGGACCGCCGTGGAGGCGGCGGGGCGCGTCATGGAGGGCACAGCGCCGCCGGGCTTTCAAACGCCGTCGACGGCATTTGGGGCGTCGTTCGTGGCCGACATAGAAGGTGTGGAGTGGGAATAGGGGATGTCGTGTCGACCGACTTGTGCATGGGCCAGCGTACCTGTATTCCCTTCGTCTGGGTCCGTGCTTCGGATCGCACGAGTCTCGTGTGGTGGAGCGACTCTGCACCCATGGGGGCCGTTGGTCGTCAGGCCAGCAGCCGATCGTACGCCACCTTGATGCATCGATTGCGGACGTAGGGGAAGCCCGCCTCCGCGGCCAGCGTCTCTGCGGCCGAGCTTGATACCCCCAACTGGGTCCAAATTACCGGCTTTTTCCCGGTTTGGTGAGACCGGTCGACGGCCGTCTGCACCATGTCCGCCGTGTGCTGCGGGGCCCGGAAAATGTCGACAATGTCGATCTGAACGTCGTCAGGAATGCTGGGAAGGTCCGGATAGCAGGACTCGCCGAGTATCTCGTCGTAGTTGGGGTTCACCGGCACGATGCGGTAGCCCCGCTCCTGCATGTAGCGGGCAATCTTGTGACTGGTACGCATCGGCTGGGCCGAGCATCCCACGACGGCGATGGTTTCGGAGGACTCGAGGACGGAGCGAAGGTCAGGGGACTGAACGTCAGGCATTGGAGGGAGGGGAGGAATCGTTACGATGTTCGGCGAGAAACGGGACGGCCGTGTGCTCCGTCTCCGAAACAGATGGATGGGTCAAGAGCATGAGGATTTCTGCACGTCTCTACGTTTCCGTGCTGTTGGTAGAGCGGCGGAATGCGAATCTCCGTCGTGACCATGCATTTCCACAGGACGGCCGGGCGGCGGGCATAGAACAATTGAATTTTGGGCTTGAGGGTGGAGAGCGGAGAACACGGTCGGTACCCTGTTTTTGCCCGTTTTTGGCGCTCCCTCGGGGATCCTTTCCCTGGATGAGGGACGTAAAACACGGTTGTCGTTACGCATGGAGTCCCGGAAGAGTATTCCGCGGATCCGAAAGAGACGCATCGTCCATCCCTTGAATCCCCAACGTTGCACGCCCATGGCCTATCCATTCCAGGACATCGAACCAAAGTGGCAGGAGTACTGGGAGGAGCATCAGACCTTCCGCACGCCGGAGGATGTACCGGAGGATGAGGAGAAGGCGTACGTGCTCGACATGTTTCCGTATCCGAGCGGTTCAGGGCTTCATGTGGGACACCCGGAAGGATACACGGCCACCGACATTGTGGCTCGTTACAAGCGCATGCAGGGCGTGCACGTGCTACACCCAATGGGGTGGGATGCCTTTGGCCTGCCTGCTGAGCAGTACGCCCTGAAAACCAACACTCATCCCCGCGAGACGACGAAGCAAAACATTGCCCAGTTCAAGCGTCAGCTTAAGCGGCTGGGCTTCTCGTACGACTGGCAGCGGGAGATTAACACCACCGATCCCGACTACTACAAATGGACGCAGTGGATCTTTTTGAAGCTCTATGAGAAGGGGCTGGCCTACCAGTCCGAAGAGCCGGTGTGGTGGTGCGAAGAGCTGGGGACTGTACTGGCCGATGAGGAGGTGATCGACGGCAAAAGCGAGCGGGGTGGGTATCCGTGCGAGCGTGTCCCCATGCGGCAGTGGGTGCTCAAGATTACGGAGTACGCCGACCGGCTGCTGGAGGGGCTCGATGATCTCGACTGGCCGGAGAGCACGAAGGAGATGCAGCGTAACTGGATCGGCCGGTCGGAGGGGGCGGACATCTACTTCGACCTGGCGGGCGTGGACGATACGCTCAAGGTCTATACTACGCGTCCCGACACAATTTTCGGGGCCACCTACATGGTCTTAGCGCCCGAGCACGACCTCGTCGACGAGATCACGACCGACGAACAACGGGCTGAAGTGGAGCGCTACATTGATGAGGCCCTTCAGAAGAGCGACGTGGAGCGCAAACAGGAGGACAAGACCGGAGTCTTTACCGGTGGGTATGCGGTCAATCCAGCCACCGGAGAGGAAATTCCCGTCTGGGTGGCCGACTACGTACTGGCCTCGTACGGAACGGGTGCGATCATGTCGGTTCCTGCTCATGACGAACGGGACTACGCGTTTGCCCAGAAGTTCGACCTGCCCATTCGCGAGGTTGTGAAGGGCGGTAACGTCGACGAGGAGGCATACCCCGGCGACGGACCGCACGTCAATTCTGCCAATGACGACGTGGACCTGAACGGCCTCAATAATGATAAGGCGCAGAAGCGCATCGTCGAGTGGCTGGAAGCAGAGGGCGTCGGAGAGCACAAGGTCAATTATCAGTTGCGCGATTGGCTCTTCAGTCGCCAGCGCTATTGGGGCGAGCCGTTCCCCATCGTCTTTACCGAGGATGGCGAAGACAAACCGGTTCCGGAAGACGATCTTCCGGTCACGCTGCCCGACATCGAGACCTTTGAGCCGAGCGGATCGCCCGAAGGGCCGCTCTCCAATATTGAGGACTGGGTGGAGACGACCGATCCGGAGACCGGCGAGCCCGCGACTCGAGAGACCAACACGATGCCGCAGTGGGCCGGCTCCTGCTGGTACTACCTCCGCTTCATCGATCCTGACAACGACGAGCAGCTGGTCGATCCGGAAAAGGAGCAGTATTGGATGCCGGTCGATCTCTACGTGGGGGGCTCCGAGCATGCGGTGCTCCACTTGCTCTACGCCCGATTTTGGCACAAGGTGCTCTACGACGCGGGGGTTGTCTCGACCAAAGAGCCCTTCCAGACGCTCGTCCATCAGGGCATTATCCTGGGGGAGAAGGAGTACACTGCGTTCCGAAATGCCGACGGCGAATACGTCTCTGACGAATATGTTGACGACGGGGTAGATGAACGCACCGGTGAGGAGCTGACGCGTGAGGAGCTAGACGAGGACGACGTCGAGAAGGACGGCGACGTGTTCGTTCTCACAGAGCGGCCGGACGTTCAGGTCGAGGCGCGCAGCCACAAGATGAGCAAGAGCCGGGGCAACGTCGTCAATCCCGATGACGTGGTGGACGAGTACGGTGCCGATGCCCTCCGGCTCTACGAGATGTTCATGGGACCGCTGGAGCAGGTGAAAGCCTGGAGCACGAGCGATGTGGACGGGGTCTTCCGTTTCCTGAACCGCGTCTGGCGCCTCATCGTGGACGAAGAGAGCGGCGAACTAGTCGTAACTGACGAGGAGCCGGAGCGCGAGCAGTTGCGCGAGCTGCACCAGACGATCAAGAAGGTGACGCAGGACATTGAGCACCTGGACTTCAACACCGCTATTGCGGCGATGATGGAGTTTGTGAATGTGGCGAACAAGTGGGATGCGATGCCGCGGGAGATTGCGGAACCCCTGGTCCTGCTCCTCAGCCCGTTCGCTCCTCACATCAGCGAAGAGTTATGGCGCCGGTTGGGGCACGACGATAGTCTCGCTTACGAGGACTGGCCGGAGTACGAAGAAGCGTTGCTCCACCGCGAGGTGGTGGAAATGGCCGTGCAGGTGAACGGTACGGTTCGCGGCACTATTGAGGTGGAGGCCGATGCCGACGAGGAGAAGGTACTGGCAACGGCGAAAGACGACGATAATGTGGCGCGCCACCTCGACGGCAAGACCATCCAGCGCGAAATTTACGTTCCGGGTCAGATCGTCAACTTCGTCGCAAATTGACAGTCCGTCGGGGGCGTTCCGGTTAACGGGCACAACGGAAGGATTGCGGCGTCCGGTTAATTTCTACCGGTGACCAGGTCGGGCCCCGGCGCGTCGCCGTGAAGCACGTACCAGACGAGCATCGCCTTATCGGTGTCGCCGTAGGGAGAGCCGACGTCTCGGTAGGCCTCCCACGCCTGGCGGTACAGGTTCAGGGCACACTGCTGCATGGCAGGCGAGAGGTCCGACGAAGGAGGGTTTTCGTCGCCCAGGGGGAGAAGAGGAAGCTCGTTGCGGTCGGGCATGAGTGCGGAGAGCGTGTGTCAATTGATCGGAAATCGAGACGATTACGGACGGGGAACCGATCCCGGCCGGCGTCCTCATTCATTTGCCAAAACTGTTCCATCCCTCATCCTTTACCGCTTCTATGTCTAATGCCCCTTCGCTTGACGTTCTTGCCTTTGCCGCTCATCCCGACGACGTAGAGCTTTGTGCAGGAGGGACGATGTGTCTGCTTGCCCAGCAGGGCTATGACGTGGGCATTGTCGACTTCACGAAGGGCCAACTCGGCTCTCGCGGCACGCCGGAGCTGCGCATGGAAGAGGCAGAGCAGGCCTCAGAAATTATCGGGCTCTCGGCCCGTGAGAATCTCGGCATGATGGACGGGGACATCCAGAACACGAGAGCGAACCAGCGGGACGTGATCGAAGTGGTGCGCCGCTACCGCCCCGACATTGTGCTCACGAATGCCCCGGAAAGTCGACATCCCGATCATGAGGATGCGGCGGAGCTGTCGACCGACGCTCTGTACTACAGCGGCTTGAAAGAGATTGAGACGACCGGTCCAGACGGGGCCTCGCAGGATCCCTGGCGCCCGCACCACGTGCTTCACTACATGCAGGCGGTGTCGTTTGACCCGACGCTGGTGGTGGACGTGACGGACGTGTGGGATCAGCGCATCGAGGCGCTTCAGGCCTTCAAATCGCAATTCCACAATCCCGATTATGAACCGGACGACGATGAGCCGGAGACGTTTGTGTCCAACCCGCAGTTTTTTGAGTGGGTGAAGTCTAGGGCGCGCACGTATGGGTACAAAGTAGGCGCGACCTACGGCGAACCGTTTCTCTATCGTCAGGGGCCCTTCGGCGTGACGGATTTGCCGGCCGTGCTCAGCAAAGAAAAGGAATTCCGGTAACGAGGAGAGGGAGGAAGATTGTTCTTGCCGTGTCGTTCAGGAAGGCGGAAGACCCCGGGGGCACACTCATCTCCCGAAAAGGAAGAGATTCCCGAGGCCCTTCCCGTCTGTTCGGGGAGAAATGCAATCTACAAGGACACAGAGCTCTAATCCAACTCTAGCGGGGAGGAGAGTTCTCTGGAACAAGGGCAGTTATCGGAAAGCGGTTCCGGAAGGGAAAGAAAGCCGTACAATGGGTCCGTCGTCAATTCGTTCGATGTAGAAGGAGGAAGAAGCATTTTTCTACAGGGGATTGGTAAAGGGGAGGTCCGTTGGAATCGAATTGACGAACACCCAGAAATATGTTTGAACGCTTCTACAATCGGACGCTTCGACGGTTTTTTGGATCACGGTTCACGGGGGACGCTCGCATTGCGGTTGTTGGAGTCGGAGGCGGCGGGGGAAACGCGGTCAACAACATGGTTGAGAACGGAATCGAGGGCGTCGATTTTATCGCAGTCAACACCGATTCTCAGGTGCTCGCCACCAACAAAGCAGACCGCTGCATCCAGGTAGGAAAAGAAGCAACAGGGGGACTGGGAGCAGGGGCACGCCCCGAGGTAGGAGTAGATGCGGTAAAAGAGAGTCGGGACGTGATTGAGCATGCCATTCAACCGTACGACATGATGTTTATCACGGCGGGCATGGGAGGAGGCACCGGGACTGGAGGGGCGCCCGTTCTGGCCTCGATTGCTCAGGAGTTGGGCATCCTCACTGTAGGCATTGTAACCCGTCCCTTCGAATGTGAGGGCCCCCGCCGCCGACGGATTGCCGATCAGGGCATTGAGCAGCTCCGCGAGCAGGCCGACACCCTGCTCGTGATTCCCAACGAGCGTCTGTTAGACCTTGCCAATGATGGGACCAGTCTCGAAGAGGCCTTTTGGATGGCCGATGAGGTGCTCTACGATGCGACCCGAGGCATCGTGAATCTCATTACCTACGAAGGGTTGATCAATCTGGATTTTGCCGACGTCGATCGGACCATGAGGAACGGTGGGACCGCACTTCTCGGCATCTCCACGCAGTACAACATGCGTCAGCATCGGACGCCTCGGGGAAAGGCCCAAAAGACCGATGGAGGGCGCAACGACACTGGCGAAACCACGAGTCGCCCCGAAGAAGCGGCGGTCGAGGCCATTTCAAGCCCACTTTTTGATGGGCGATCCATTGACGGAGCGGACAAGGTATTGGTCAATGTGACCGGAGGGCCGTCGCTTGGTTTTCGAGAAGCGATGTCAGTCGTGGAGGTGATTCAGGCCGAGGCAGGGGAGAACTGTGAGGTAATCTTTGGGGCGGTCACTGATGAAAGTATCGAGGGTCAGTTTCAGGTTACGGTGATTGCCACTGGGCTCGACGAAGAGCAGACCGCCAACCACGCCGTACGGATTCCTTCTCAGGGGATAGATCAGATCAAAATCCCCAACAGCCACATCGTTGAGAGCGAATCTGTCCCTGTTGCCGCGGAAAACGGCAGGGGATAAGCACCATCGGAATCATTCCTTTTTGGACGCTCGCAGACCGTCTATTCCTGTACGGAAGTGAGCTGGCACGAGGAGTCCAATCGTTCTGCCACGGGCACGTCCCGCTCCACGGGGCCACGTCTGCCCCTGGCATGTCTGCATTTCCTGATTGAACCGCCATCTTTGTGTATCGTAGCGGTTCTGGCTCTGCGTTCAGCAGGGAGAAGGCATTCGAATATCGGTCTCCTCCGGCACCGAAAGGGAGCAGTCGATCCCTGGGAGAAGTCTCGGCGCCAGGAAAACGTGGCGTTGGAACCAGTGAAGGAGGAGGCCTGCTGCCAGGTGAATTGTCGATGTCGGGTGGCCTACTCTGCAACAAAGAGTCGGCGTGCGACTTTAGAAAAAAGTCCCGTGGTTTGATGCCGATTCATCGGGACGAATTGACACCGCAGGCGGCGGCGCGGTATATTGCCTCCCGTCATCCTTCTCGAATGGAGCAACCACATCCGTATGGCGGATACGAGTGATTTCCGAAACGGCATGACCTTTATCTGGAAAGACGATCTCTGGGAGATCGTCGATTTCCTGCACGTGAAGCCCGGCAAGGGCGGGGCATTCGTGCGCACCACCCTTAAGAATGTGAAGGACGGCCATGAGGTGGAGGAGACCTTCCGGGCCGGAGCCAAGGTCGACGAGGTACGCATCGAGCGGCGCCCGCACCAGTACCTCTATGAGGACGATTACGGCCTTCACTTCATGAATACCGAGAACTACGAGCAGTTCTCCATGCCCCCCGAACAGGTCGAGGGACGCGAGTACCTAAAGGAGGGCGGTGACGTCGACATTCTGTTTCGGACGGATACGGAAAAGCCGCTCCGCACCGAAGTGCCGATGAAGGTGGAGTTGGAGGTAGTCGACACGACGCCGGGGGTCAAGGGCGACACTGCACAAGGGGGCGACAAGCCGGCAACGCTCCAGAGCGGAGCCACCGTGGACGTGCCTCTCTTTATTAACGAGGGAGATGTTGTGCGCGTCAACACGAAGACGGGGGAGTATGAGACCCGGGTCTCGGAAGCGGAGGGGCCGACCGTGTGACACTGTTCGTTCAGAAGGATGCGTGCCCGCAGGTTTTTTCGCAGACATCCACCAGACGATGAAGCTCTCGAAGATTCAGGAACTGCTGCGACTCGTTGCCGAAAGCGGCGTGTCGGAGGTTGAGATTGAAGAAGACGATTTTAAGCTCACCATCCGGCAGAACAGCCCGCAGGTGCTCATGCAACCAGCCGCCTATCCGGCCCAGCAGGGATACGGGGCCCCGCAGCACATGCAGCCCCAGGCGCCGCCCCAGCAGGCCCCTGCCCCTCCCCAGCAGCCAGCACCGCAGCCGCAGGCGCCTCAACAGCAGGCAGCCTCCGCGGGGGGACAGGCACAACAGCAGGCCCCGGCCGGAGGAGGACAGCAGGCGGCTGCTGGAAGTGCCGAACCGGAGGGCACCTCGTCCGCCGCATCGGCACAGGAGACGGCCGAAAACGGCACGGCCGAAGCGGATACGGACACGGCCGCCGAAGAGCATGTCGTGAAGGCGCCCATCGTGGGCACGTTCTACCGCGCACCGTCTCCTGACTCTGATCCGTTCGTGGACGTGGGGGATACCGTTTCTGAGGGCGACGTCCTCTGCATCATCGAGGCAATGAAGTTGATGAACGAGATTGAGTGCGAGACGTCAGGCACCATTCAGGAGATCCTGGTGGAGGACGCCGAGCCCGTCGAATTCGATCAGCCGCTCTTTGTGATCGAAGAAGAATCGTAACCACCGGCTGTTGCTTTTCCGGCGCCGGGGCGTGAGGAAGGCATATTCCGTATTGCGTGGAGTTGTGGGATACGCAATACGACGTACGCACCGGCCCGCGTCGCACCTTGTCTCGTTTCTCAGGACGTGCTTCAGCCGCAGACCGAGAGCCTGCCCGTCGAACCTGTTTCTGACTCCGAATGAGTGACATCCGAAAAATCTTGATTGCCAACCGCGGCGAGATTGCGCTGCGGATTATTCGCACCTGCCACGAGATGGGGATCAACACGGTCGCCGTCTACTCGACGATGGACCGAGACGCCCTGCACGTCCGCTTTGCCGATGAGGCGGTCTGCATCGGCCCCCCTGCCTCGGCCGATAGTTACCTGCGGCCCGACCGCATCATTGCGGCCGCGGAGGTGACCGGCGCTGATGCCATTCATCCCGGCTACGGCTTCCTCTCAGAAAACGCGGAGTTTAGCCAGATCTGTGCGGACAACGACATCGAGTTCATCGGCCCGAAGCCGGAAACCATGCGGCTAATGAGCAAGAAGGACGTCGCAAAGGAGACGATGGCCGAAGCGGGCGTCCCCATCGTGGAAGGGTCCGACGGTACGATCAGCGACATCGACGAGGCTCGGAGTCTGGCAGCTGACATTGGCTTTCCGGTGATGATTAAGGCGGCGTCGGGCGGCGGCGGTACCGGAATGCGCCTGGTGTGGGAAGAAGAGGAATTCGACAACAAGTTTAAGGGGGCGCGCTCGGAGGCCGACGCGGCCTTCGACGACCCGGAAGTCTACATCGAGAAGTTTGTCGAGAATCCACGTCACGTCGAGATCCAGCTTTTGGGGGACGGGAAGGGCAACGTTATGCACTTTGGAGAGCGCGAGTGCTCCATCCAGCGTCGTCACCAAAAGCTCGTGGAGGAGGCACCGTCGCCGATCATGGACGAGGAGCTTCGGCAGGAAATGGGCGAGGCCGCCGTCCGTGGCGCCGAAGCCGTCAACTACGAGGGCGCCGGCACGATTGAGTTTCTCGTAGGGGCCGATCGCAATTTCTACTTCATGGAGATGAATACGCGGATTCAGGTGGAGCACCCCGTCACGGAGGAAGTGACGGACTGCGACCTTGTAGAGTATCAGATTCGCGTGTCGATGGGGGAGACGGTGGAGCGCACGTCCGCCGAGATGGAGGGACATGCCATCGAGTGTCGAATTAATGCCGAGAACCCCTTCAAGAATTTCAGTCCGGCCCCTGGGGAAATTACGGCCTTCCACCAGCCGGGGGGGCACGGCGTACGCGTCGATACGGCGGCGTACGCGGGTTACATGATCCCGCCCACCTACGACTCGATGATTGCAAAGCTCATCACGTACGGGAAGACCCGCGATCACGCGATTCGGAAGATGCGCCGGGCGCTCGACGAGTTCATCATTGAGGGCGTGGACACGACCATTCCGTTCCATCAGCAGCTCATGGACGATGAGCGTTTCCAGAACGGAAACTTCGACACCCGTTTCCTGGATGACTTCGAAATGGAGCCAGCGCCCGCAGCGGCTTGATCTCTGACTGGGATCTCACGTTGGGATTCCCCGCCGGGCATCGTATATTTTGCTGAATCGTTTTCTCAACACTTCCCTTTTCCAATCGGATGGATACCCCCGACGATCTCTACTACACCGAGGACCACGAATGGCTGCAGGTCGACGACGGTACTGCCATTGTAGGCATCACTGATTTTGCTCAAAGTGAGCTCGGCGACATCGTCTTTGTCGAAATTGAGCCGGAGGGCACCGAGCTTGGGCAGGGCGAAGTCTTTGGAACTGTGGAAGCCGTAAAGACGGTTTCCGAATTGTACATGCCTGTGAGCGGCACCATTACTGCCTTCAATGACGAGCTCGAGTTGGAGCCGGAACTGGTAAACGACGACCCCTACGGCGATGGCTGGATGGTGGAGATGGAGCTTGCCGATGAGAGCGAACTGGAGGACCTGATGGACGCCAGTGCGTACGACGAGTACATTTAACCGGAGAGAGAAGACTCAGGCACTGGGAGAGTTGGGCTCAATGGCAGCGTATTGCGTGGTACGTATTGCGTAATGCGTATTCCGTAGTGTGTGAGCGTGGCCCCGAGTACGCAATACGAAATACGCAATAGATCGAGATGCACGAGAAGATTGTCATTCTGGACTTCGGGTCCCAGTACACTCAGCTCATTGCGCGTCGTGTGCGGGAAACAGGGGTCTACTCCGAAATCTATCCCTGCACAACGCCGACGGAGGAGATCGCGTCACTGAATCCGAAGGGAATTATTCTTTCTGGAGGGCCATGCTCGGTCTACGACGACGAGGCGCCTCAACTCGACCCCGACCTGTTGGAGCTGCGGCAGGACGACGGGCGGCCCGTGCCGGTTCTTGGCATTTGTTACGGCCTTCAGGCCATGGCGCACCTGCTGGGAGGGCACGTACAGCGGGCTGAACGGCGCGAGTTTGGCCGAGCGCACATCCAGGTTGAGGGCGACGGGGCGGCGACCGATCTCTTTGCCGACGTGCCCGACGGGTCGACGGTCTGGATGAGCCATGGCGATCACCTCACCGAACTGCCCGACGGATACGAGGTCATAGCAAGCACCGAGAACGCGCCGGTGGCGGCCGTGCATGATACACAGGCGCCCCACTACGGCGTGCAATTTCATCCCGAAGTGGTGCACACCGACTTCGGACGGCAGATCCTAGAAAATTTTGCGTACAACATTTGCGGCTGTAGCGGCGATTGGTCGCCCGCCTCGTTCGTTGAAGAACAGGTTGCTGAGATTCGGGAGCGGGTGGGCGATCGGCACGTGATACTCGGCCTCTCTGGAGGGGTCGACTCGTCGGTGGCGGCAGCACTGTTGCACCGCGCCCTTGGCGATCAGCTCCACTGTATCTTTGTAAATAACGGTCTCCTCCGCAAAGGAGAGTGGGACCAGGTGCAGGACACCTTCCGGGGGCACTTTCAGATGGACCTCCATACGCAGGATGCCACGGACCGATTTCTGGAGCGTCTGGAGGGGGTCGTCGATCCAGAGGAGAAGCGTGTTCTCATTGGCAACACGTTTATTGAGGTATTTGAGGAACAGACCGATGAAATTGCCAGCGAACTGGGGCACCGGCCCGAGTTTTTGGCACAGGGGACCCTCTATCCGGACCTGATTGAGAGCGTGTCGTTTAAGGGGCCGTCGGAGACCATTAAAACCCATCACAACGTGGGCGGCCTGCCGGAGGAACTCGACTTTGAGCTGATTGAGCCGTTTCGGGAGCTGTTCAAGGACGAGGTGCGCGAGATTGGGCGCCTTCTGGAGGTGCCGGAGCCGATTGTGGGACGGCATCCGTTTCCGGGACCCGGGCTGGCGATTCGCATTCTGGGGCCGGTGACCCGGGAGCGGCTGGCCCTCCTGCGCGAGGCCGACGCGATCTTTATTGACGAGCTGCGGGCCCGTGATCTCTACGACGAGGTCTGGCAGGCCTTTGCTGTGCTACTTCCGGTGCAGAGTGTAGGCGTGATGGGGGACGAGCGGACCTACGAGAACGTCTGTGCCTTGCGGGCCGTGACCAGTGTTGATGGCATGACGGCCGATTGGGCCCATCTTCCGCACGACTTCCTTGGGCACGTTTCGAACCGGATTGTGAACGAGGTGCGTGGCATTAATCGGACCGTGTATGACGTAAGCTCGAAACCGCCGGCTACAATTGAGTGGGAGTAGGCCGATTTGAATGACAATGTCGTGCCCTGCTGCTGGAAGGAAGCGGTGGGGGAGAGCGTGTGCCTCCGTGCTTCTTGTTCATCGTCGGGAGCGCCTGTCCGTGTGCATGGGCGGGTGATAGGCCCGGGTGCCCATTCCGTCCAGTCGCAGATACGCAATCATCTCTTCCGCTGTGAACTTCTTTCTTTGCATGACGAGTCGAGCATCCCTCGCCGTTCGCGCTGTCCTCGTGATCTTCTGTGCCGGTCTGCTGGCTGGTCCGTCCGTGGTGCAGGGACAGGTGCAAGACACCGTCCCCCGCAATTCGGACGCCGAACTCATGTTCGAGCAGGGCCTAGCGGCGTTCGAACAGGGACAATACCAGCGGGCGGCTGAGCGCTTTCGCCTGGTGAACGACTACCAGCTGAATCGGAAAACCACAGCGGCCCTGGTGATGCAGGGCAAGGCGCTTCTTCGGCTCGGCCGGTTTCAGGAGACCGTCGACGTGCTGACCACGCTCCTCGATCGGTATCCGCAAACCTCCTACCAAGGGGAAGCCGAACGCATTCTCGATGTCGCCCGCACGCAGCTCCGCCGTCAGGGTCAACGCGTTGACACCCTTCGTATCGGCATTGCCCTCCCGATGACCGACAGGGCGGTAGGCCTCACCCAAGCAATGTTCAACGGCATTCGGCTGGCGGTGGACGGGCACAATGGACTGACGCGACGCTACGTCCCCCCACCGGGACTTCGGGCCTCTGTCGACTCCTTTGGGGTTGCCCGCACGGCCGAGGTGTACGGGGACAGTCTCGCCGAGGCAGAGGGGCGCACGACGGTCACGACCCGGACCGACACAATTCGCGTCGACTCGCTCCAGATCCTGACCGAGCAGCAAGGACAGCCGAACTGGGTCGCCAAGATGCATTTTCGTCGCGTGAAGGATCGTCCAGAGTCGGCCCGAGCAGCGGTCGATTCCCTCGTCCGCATAGACAATGTAGATGTGATTGTCGGGCCCTTGTACAGTGAGACGGCTCGAGTTGCAGGGGCCGCGGCGGAGGAGGCACGGATTCCGCTGATTGCTCCCCTTGCTACGGATGAGAGTGTGTCCGCGGGGCGAGACTACGTCTTCCAGGCCAATCCCACGATTCCGCTTCGGGGGCGCATCATGGCCCGTTTCGCTTCGGAGGGCCTTCTCACCGAGAGTGTGTCGATGATTTATGAGAAAGGCGCGCCCTACAGCAGGCGAATGGCCGATGCCTTTCGGGACGAGGCACGACGCCGAGGGCTCACTACCCCATTTACGCTGGAGTTGGATAATCCACGTCAGTGGTCGCAGCTGCCTGAGGCCTTGGAGGCAGATTCCACCATAACGGACTCTATGTTTGCGGCCACAGAAGCCTTCTATCTGCCCATTTCGGGTCAAAACGCCACCGGGAAAATTCAGGATGCTCTCACGGGGTTCGGGCGTCTCAATACGACTGCTCGGATTCTCGGAAACTCCAGCTGGCACGACCTAACGGTGGTCGAAAAGGCCAGTGCCTTTACGACTACGTACGCCACGGATTTCAACGTGCAGACGAAACGGCCCGACGTTCAAGACTTCATTCGGCAATACCGGCTTCTGACTGGCAATACTCCCGACCAGCTGTCCGTGCGGGGACAGCGATTGGCGTACACCGGCTACGACATCGCCCATTTCCTTCTATCCACCGTCGACCCGTCGCCTCCGCCCCCGAGCCCACAGGACTTACGAGAGGCTGGGACCTACGAGGGACTGGGCGTGCGTCTTGACTTTCAGGAGGGCAATGTGAATCGGGCCATGTTTTTTCAGCGGTACCGCAACAATCGAGTAGAGCGTATCCGGTAGGGGGCGTGCGCCGTGGACAAATCGCGTGACGGTTCGGGGAGGTCTCCAGGAGACTAATGTTTAGCGGCTTTTGGATGGATTGGGAACGTAGAGAGGAACAGACCCTACCCGGTGCCGTTTCGGCTCCGCGTCATTGATTAGGGCCGTCTCCAGCATTCTGGGGAGGGTCCGAGAAATGTGGCGTGACCGGCCTTTCATTGATCTTGCGGACTGTGCTTACGTCTATGCGTCTTTCGGTTCTCTCGTCGGTGTTGAGCCTGGCCCTTCTCATCGGACTGGTCGGCTGTTCGGGCAGTCAGGGCATTACGACCAGCGGCCCGCAGGATGCCTACGAAAAAGGGGTTGCTGAGTATGAGGAGGAGGACTATGATCGGGCCATTCGCTACTTTCGATCCGTGCTCAACTATGGGCGGGGCAACGAGTGGGCCCCCGACGCCCAATTCAAGCTGGCCATGGCCCAGCGGAAGAAAGGGAAGTATCTCGTAGCGGCAAACGAGTTTAGGCGATTCACGCAGCTCTACCGCAACAACCAGATGGTGCCGCGTGCCGAGTATGAACAGGCGCGTGCGTACTATGCCCGTTCTCCTGGCTATCATCTCGATCAAACCGACACGCGGAAGGCCATCGAACTCTTCCAGCTCTTCCGGGACCGACATCCGGACCACAAACTTGCCCCGAAGGCGCAGGACAAAATCGATGAGCTTCGGGCAAAGCTTGCCCATAAGCAGTTC
Source organism: Salinibacter sp. 10B (assembly GCF_002954405.1). Lineage (NCBI taxonomy): Bacteria > Pseudomonadati > Rhodothermota > Rhodothermia > Rhodothermales > Salinibacteraceae > Salinibacter > Salinibacter sp. 10B. Next base: position 4,025,705 of record NZ_MQWC01000004.1, read on the forward strand.
GACGCCGCCAAGTTGTATGAGCGTCGCGATATGTGGCCGGCCGCTACGGTGGCATACGAGTCAGTCTTTGACCAGTATCCGGATACTCCCTGGGCCGACGATGCCCTTCTCGGAGCTCTACGCTCTTACATCCGATACGCCGATCGCAGCATTCAAGAGAAGCAGGCCGAGCGATATCAGCAGGCTCTTGATCAGTATGCTCGTCTGCAGCAGCTTTTCCCCGAGAGTCCGGTGTTGGAGCAGGCCGAGCCGCTGCGGGCAGAGGCCCGGCGCAAGCTGAAGGAAGTGCGATCACAAGAGCAGCGCACACAGTCGCTTGCGCGAGAAGGGGGAAGCGCTGACAGCGCAAACTAAACGGAGGAGGTCGGTCCTGAAGATAACTGTTCAGGGCGTACCCGTCGGATGGGGGGAGGCAGAAGTCGTTTTCAACTGGCGCCACGTCATGGACATCGGTCTGTTTGGGGGTTCGTTCAATCCGCCACACGTGGCTCATCTCGTCGTTGCGGAAATCGCGCGGGACCAGCTTGGGTTTGACGAGGTGTGGTGGATTCCCAATGCGACCCCCCCACACAAGTCTCACGACGAACTGGCCGCCGTGGAGCACCGTCTGGCGATGACGCGCCGTGCGATTGCCGATAATCCGTCCTTTCGAGTCTCCGAGATCGAAGTAGGGCGAGAGGGGGTCTCCTATACTGTGGATACGCTTCGGGTTTTGCAGGACGAACACCCCGATACTGACTTTGGGCTTCTCCTGGGCAGCGACAGTCTCGATCATTTCGGGGAGTGGCACCGGCCCGACGAAATTATGGAGCGGGTTCCGTTGGTTGTGTACAAACGGCCGGGCATCATCGAGGACGTTCCCGAGCCGCGCTTCGCCAACCGCGTACGGTTCGTCTCGGCCCCCGTAATGGAAGTCTCCGGTACCGAAATCCGGTCCCGCCGCCGTGCGGGACGATCAATTCGGTACCTCGTGCCTGAAACCGTGCGCTCCTACATCCGCGAGCATAATCTTTATCGGGGGACGGAGATGGACGGGGAGTAAACCGCTCTCTTCGAAGTCAAGCGGCTGAGATAGGTAGACGGGGGAATATTTACGCCGCGTAACACGACGTTGCGTCTTCCCTCCGAACCTCGGCGTGCAGGAAAAGTAAGAGACAGTAGCGAAGTCTCAGGGCAATTCTCGTCTGCTTTCCATACTCTGTAAAACCGGATCCGACGTTGCAATGGCTGTTACTGAATCGACGATGATGGAGTTGGGGCAGGAGGCGCCCTCTTTTACCCTTCCAGCCGCCAATCCGGAGGTGGATGACCGTGGCGACGAACAGCGGTCTCTCGAGGACTATGCCGACGCCGAGGCCCTCGTCCTTGTGTTCACATGCAACCACTGCCCATACGCCCAGCATGTGGAGGAGGCTATGATCGATATGGCCCGCGAGTATCAGGAGAACGGTGTGCAGTTTCTCGCCATCTGCTCGAACGACCCGGAGAATTATCCGGAGGACTCGTTCGAGAACATGGCTGAGCGGGCGGCAGCGAAGGACTATCCCTTTCCCTACCTTCAGGACGAGAGCCAGGAGGTCGCCACGGCATACCAGGCGGCCTGTACGCCCGACTTCTACGTGTTCGATTCCGATCGAACGCTTGCCTACCGCGGTCGCTTCGACGACACGCGACCGGATCACGGCGAGGCCCACGGCGGCGACTTGCAAGAGGCCCTGGAGGAGCTTTTGGAAAGTGGCACCGTGAACATGGAACAGAAGCCGTCCATGGGATGCAACATCAAGTGGAAGCCGGGACAAAAACCGGCACATGCGTAACGCCCGTCGGTCCGTGCCGGTTGCTGGGAGTGCGGCGGGACCTACCAGCCCGAGCAGATCAACGCCTGGGATCGTTCTCCGAGCCCGTCCCTGAAGGAGGATCATCTGCCGGTCTCGGATTTGCTGTCTCCCCTCACTCCTTCCAATGGTATGTTTGACGGACGGGCCTTCCGGTCCTGGGGACACATAATTGCCGGGGCATGTGTCGTTGCTGGACTCTTTCTTGGAATTATGCTTATGGCCGAAGAGGTCGTGGGCAATGGAGCGCGGCTCACGCGGGCTGCCGTGACGATTGCGCTCGCGGCGTTTTTCGGCTATGTGGGCACGGCTTGGATCATACGGCTCGATCTGTCGGTGGACGAGGGGCTGGGGGACGGGACGGGGTGGTAGAATCATGTCCCTACAAAAGGCGTTTCAGCAGTGGTCTCTTTTGTCGAGAGGACCACGACCTTTACTTATGATGTTGGAAGCGCTTCCAAAGTTATCGTCTCTTTCGTTCATTCAATACTGACCCGCTAGCCATGAATGACAACCCCCATGATACGACGACTCCGGACGAGGAGCGCTCGGCTTTCGAAAAGGCCCAAGAAGAGCAGGAGGACGTAGATCCGCGCACGATTCCCCAGCGCTTGGAAGAGCCGCCGCCCGTGGGAGAGGAAATCGAGTACCCGGACTACTCGGCAGAGGATCATGAGACCTGGCAGATTCTCGTCGAGCGTCAGATGGAGCAATTGCCGGGCCGGGCCTGTGAGGCCTATATGCGGGGACAGGACGTGTTGCAGCTTGAGGCGGACCAGATCCCAAGCCTTGCCAATCTGAGCCGCCGCCTTAGCGCAGAAACGGACTGGACTGTCGCGAATGTCCCCGGTCTGATCCACGAAAAGAATTTCTTTGAGCTCCTGGCCGACCGCAAGTTTCCCTCGACCAATTACGTTCGGGGACGCGATGAGCTTGACTACACGCCCGCACCGGACTGCTTCCACGACATCTTCGGTCACATGCCGATGCTTACGCAGCCGGATTTTGCTGATTTCTATCAGCTATTTGGGCGGGCAGCCCTGAATGCTGAGGGTGCGGATCGTCCTCGCCTCGAACGCTTCCACTGGTTTACCGTGGAGTTTGGACTCATTCGGGAAGAGGGAGAGAAGCGTATTTTTGGGGCCGGCATCGTCTCCTCCAATGAGGAGGTCACGCATGCCCTTTCCGACGAAGTGACACTCCATCCGTTCGATCCGGCCCACATCGTGGAGAAGGACGATTATGAGGTGTACAACCTGCAAGATGAGCTCTTTGTGCTCGATTCCTTTGAGCAATTGGTTGACGGCTTCCGCAGCTGGACCAAGAGCCGGGGACTTCTCTGACAATTCCGTTGTTGAAGCGAGGGAAACCCTTGACGAGACAGGCGCTTATCAAAAAACACCGATCTGTGCGGGTGGAGTCGGGCCTGTGTTCGAGGGGGCTGACGGGTCCAGCTATTCTTGGGGATCTGTACGGATCGGTGCTCACTGGTCCAAATGTGAATGAGTTCTCCCGGAGTTATGGAAACGGATACGCAGGAACGACTCTCCGCTCAAATCGAAGGGCGGGTACAAGGCGTGGGCTTCCGCAACTTTACCCAGATGCGCGCCCGGCAACTGGGCGTCACGGGCTGGGTCCGCAATGAACAGGACGGCTCCGTGCGTCTGGAGGCCGAAGGGCCGCGGGCCGCGCTCGAAGAGTTGCTGGAGGCCGTGCACGAGGGGCCACGAATGGCTCAGGTTGAGAGTGTGGAGGCCGAGTGGGCCGGCGCGAACGATGAGTATGAGGGGTTTCGCGTGCGCCGATAGCGGGTTTGTATCCACGCATCGTCAGTCGATGGCACAATCTGAGCTCCCAAACGACTCGCGGCAGGCCCTACTGGAATGGGCACAGCAACGGCTTCGGGCGGCCGAGCAGGACGCTCCCCGTCGCACAGCCGAATGGGTGTTGATCGACGTGCTTGGAATCGATCGGGGGCAGTTGTACGCCCGCGCCCGAACGCCGGTGGCCCCGGACGCCGCGCAGGAGTTCCGCACAATGGTGGAGCGCTGCCTGGAGGGGGAACCGCTCCAGCATGTGCTTGGCTACACCTCCTTTCGGGGGCTCCGCATCGACGTGTCGCCTGCCGTTATGATTCCGCGGCCCGAGACGGAAGAGGTCGTGGAAGCGGCCCTCCGGGCCGTCTCGTCCGTGGAAGCGCCCCAGGTGCTCGACGTCGGGACGGGGAGCGGCTGTATTGCCCTTGCCCTGAAGCACGAGCGCCCCGATGCACAGGTCGAAGGATGGGACGTGAGTGCCGAGGCTCTTGCGGTTGCCCGCCGCAATGCCGACCGGCTGGACATGGATGTTCATTTCGCTGAGGTGGATCTGTTTGCGGCACAGGTTGGAGACCAATTGGCCCGTCCGGTCGATCTTCTGATCTCCAATCCGCCGTACATTCCGAACGAAGAGGCCCAAACGCTCCCGGCCGTCGTCCGCGAGTACGACCCGCCGGAGGCGCTCTTCTCGGGAGAGGATCCCCTTCGATTCTATCGCACACTTGCCACCTGTGCCTCCGTCGTCTGCGCGCCGGGGGCGGCGATTGTGCTGGAGACGCACGCCGACTACGCCGAGGAAGCAGCAGCGGTGCTACGAGAAGCAGGGCTTGCGAAGGTATGCGTCGAGACCGATCTCAGCGACCGCCCCCGTATTCTAACTGCCCGCTATCGGGGACCAACGGAACGCGAGTAAACGGACCTCTTCGGGAGCGGGGCATCGCTCGCTCGTCGGTGTATGCCGGGGGATGGGGAGAGCCTACTCTGAAATCTGCAATCGCTGTCCCGGATAGATGCGGCTGCCGTTGAGATCGTTCCAGGCGCGCAACTGGCGCACCGAGATTCCGAAGCGCTCCGCAATGCCGCCGAGCGTATCGCCCTGCTGAACGCGGTAGACCGATGACACTTCGTCGGTGGAGCCCGAAGAGGAAGATCGGGCGGCCACGGTGCTTGGGGAGGCGGAGGCAGACGTTGTCGCCTCAGTGGATTGCGTCTCAGAGGTTGTGTCGATCGGGTCCAGGGGGCGAACGGGCGTCGACGTGCCGTATTGCACCCGCATTGGGCGGTCGTTCTCGGCTTCTGTGGTGAGGGCCCCGTCGTAATCATTGACGGGCACCACCAGGTGTTGTCCCTGTCGGATGAGCGTGTTGTCGAGGCCGTTGAGACGCTGGAGCACGTCGGTCGACGTGCCGAACCGCTGGGCAATTTCAGACAGAGTGTCCCCGGAGCGCACCCGATAGGTGGTGGCCGGCTGCTTTTGGGGGGCGGGCAGCTCAGCATAGTTCCAAACGAACCGGGGATAGCTGCCCAGCGGAATGCGCAGATGGTACCGGTCTTTCGACGGCGGAATGCGGCCGCGCCGAAGTTCTGGATTCAAGGATTCGAGAACACTGCGCTTCGTTCCGGACAAGTCCGCCAGGGTGCTGAGCGAGAGCATGCTGCCGTGCACGGCCACGTAGTCGTACGAAAATGCCGGGGTGGGCGGGGCCGGTTCAAAGCCGTATGCCTCGGGGTTTTGCATCACGTGGGCTGCGGCGATAAACATGGGTACGTAGCCTCGCGTCTCACGGGGGAGGTAGTCGTAGGCATCCCAGTAGGACGGGTCCGGTTCGTCGGCCCGGCGAATGGCACGGCGGACGCACCCGGCGCCGCAGTTAAAGGCGGCCATGGCAAGATGCCAGTCCTCAAATTCCTCATAAAGGTCCCGCAGGTGTCGTGCGGCAGCACGAGTGGCTTTTTCCGGATCGCGCCGTTCGTCGACCCAGGCGTTAATGGACAGGCCGTAGCGGCGTCCGGTGGACGGCATAAACTGCCACATGCCCACAGCGCCCGCCCAGCTGCGCGCGTTCGGATTCAGTCCACTTTCGGCCATGGCGAGATAGCGGAGTTCAAGCGGGACATTTTCCTCCGCGAGGATGTGATCGATCATCGGCCCATACACCTGTACGCGTCGGAGCCAGCGCTCCACGTGCCCGTCCGGCTCGTCCTGCAGATAACGGATGGTCTCGTTGACCAAGCGGTTGGAGGTCATTGGAATCTCAGTGCCCGTGACCTCGGTGTTTTCCACAGGGGGGGATTCCTCCAGCAGGGGGTTGTCAAGCGCGTTGAGGGAGGAGAAGAGCTGGGCCCGCACCGAGAAAATCTGCCCGCGGGCCATTTGCAGGGAGTCCGGATCGTTGCCGTAGCCGTGGTAGCGGCGATACTCCGTCGTAAGGCCGCTGTAGAGATCGCGTACAGCATTGTCTTCCAAGGCGTTCGGCTGCTCACGAAGAAAGGTCGCGAGCTCCGACATGGCTTGATTCAGCAGTTGAGCCCGGCGGGTGCTGTCCTCCGTCGAGAGGATTTCGGCCTCCAGGGCGTAGAGACGAGCGACCTCCGGGCGCAGAGAAGTGGTGTCGTTGGTTGTCACCACGACGGTGTCCTTGGGAATCCGCTTCGTCTCTGTTTCAGTCGGCAAGACGGAGGAGGCGGTTCCACAACCGGACAGCAGGGCTACGCACAGCACGATGGCCGCGCCGATCACTGTCGTCTTATCAAGAGGGAGCATAAGGAAGAGTGAGTAGCTGAAATCAAGCAGGATGGGTACGAGGCGGCGCCATGCGTAAACGGAGCAAGGAAGCAGGGACGGCGGCCACCTATGGATGAATATTGAATTTCCGGGTCATCGTCAACAGAAGCAGGGCGTAGCCCCTGACATGAAAAGCCGGACGCCCCCCAAACGGACGAGTCGGGGGGCGGTTCGGGTACGAAAAAGACATCTCAAGGAGCAAAGGGGCGCCCTAGCGCGCAGATGCAACTTCTGCAACGATTTCGGGCCAACCTGAGTGGGCATCAGGTTGAGGAGGACTCCTGAGCGGCTCGGCGTCCCGTCAGGCTTTCGGCCTCAATAAAGATGAACTGGACGGGAGCGTGCCTCTTTCGAATTTCTTGCTCGATGCGGTCGATGGCCGCCGCGACTTCCTCCGCATTGAGGGACTCGTCGAATTGAAGGTCCATATTGAGAACCAGCGTATTCGGGCCCATATAGAGCGTCATCATCCGATGGACGTCGGCCACCGTGCCATCCTCGCGGGCAATGCGACGGATATCGGCGCGCATCTCCGGATCGGCCGCCTCGCCCAGCAGCAGTTTTTTGCTCTCCCACACCAGAAAAGAGGCGACGGCGCAGAGGATGAGGCCGATGAGGATCGACGCGATGCCGTCAATGATGGGCATGTGGAGCGCCTCCGTGAGGTGGACGCCGAGGAGGGCCACGATGAGCCCGGCCATGGCGGCACTGTCCTCAAAGAGCACAGTGAACGTCGTCGGGTCTTTGCTTGATCGGATGGCGTCCAAAAGGCCCTGATCCCCGCGCACTTTGTTGAATTCCTGCCAGGCTGTGCGGAAGGCAAAGCCTTCGAAAATGATGGCGGAGACGAGCACGATGGTATTGAGCGTCAGACCGCCGATTGTATAGCCAAACACCGTGGCGCCGGTGGGCCCCCCGTGGCCCGGGTCGAGCGTGTGCAGAATGCCTTCGTACAATGAGATGCCCCCGCCGAGGCCGAAGATGAGGACGGCAACGATCAGGGTATAAAAGTAAAGAGACTTCCCGTAGCCGTAGGGGTGCTGCTCGTCGGGGGGGCGTTTGCTGCGGCGGATGCCAAGGAGAAGCAGGCCGCCGTTGCCGGTATCGACGAGGGAGTGGATGCCCTCCGTGAGCATTGCTGAGCTTCCACTCACCGCGGCGCCGAGAAACTTTGTGACGGCAATCGCGAAGTTGCCGAGGATGGCGGCGTAGATTGCTTTTTTCGAGGAGGCCATGTTTGCTGCTGAGCGTGGGAGATAGAGAGACTGGAGAACGGGCGAATGAGATGAGGAAGGAGCACTCGGACGCACGAGGTGAAGAAAGTCTCGACACGCCCATGTTCCTGCGCTCTCAAACCAGTTTGCGGAGGCACTCTGTACAGGAGAGAGCGAAATTGATAGAGCGTCAATCGGCCTTGAAATCAACCTCACTGTGGCTTCCGTCGCAGAACGGCTTGCTGCCGGAGGCCCCGCAGCGGCAGAGGGCGCCGCGAGAGCCTGAGATCTCCTCATCGGCCCCTGTAATTGAGACCGGACCCTCGACCACGAACGGTCCGTCCTCGGTGGCGCGAATGCGAAGCGGACCGCTTTCGTCGGCGTCGTCCGGTGTGGAAAGAAGGTTGACCGCGATGTGCCCGTCGGCCGCAAAGCCCTCGTCGTGGCTGCCGTCGCAGAGCGGTTTGTTATCGGACAGGCCACAGCGGCAGAGGGCCATGCGCGTATCCGTGAGCAGCGTCTCGCCGTCGCTGTCGATGAGTTCGGCGTCGGCGTGGACGTAGAGGGGGCCGTTTGGGGAAATGGAGATGCGGTTTGCGTCGGGCGTGGGCTCCGGGTTGGTGTCGTTGCGGGTGAGGTGGAGTGCACCGGTGGGACAGTGGGGCACGACGGCTTCCACGGCGTCGGCCTCGGCCTGGTCGGGTTCGATCCAGGGGCGCCGGTTCGGGTCGAACACGCTGGGCAGTCCCTTCACGCAGGCCTCGGCGTGGATGCAGCGCGCGCGGTCCCAGGTGACCGTGACCTCGTCGCCCTCGTAGGTGTAGACGTTGGTATCCATAATGGAAGGAGGTACGTGGAGGAGAGTGGAGGAACCGTCGTTGGTACGACCCGAATCCGGAGGCGTTCGGTGGTGGCTCCGGACGCTACGATGGTGAGGGCACTTCTTCTCGGAGGGATCCGATCGCCACGAGTTGATCGTGCATGGAGGCGTCATTGTCAAGCGGGTGGCACTGCTTTTGCCACAAGACGTAGGCCTCCTCGGCAAGGGGGATGATGTGCTGATGGTAGTGGTCAGTGAGCAGGACGTAGTCTCGTTCGAACTCCACCTCCACCAGGCGTTGTTCACCGCCAGAGAGAGTGCATGCCTTCTGATCGTTCGGGCACAGTGGGGACTTGGTATAGGCATAGGACGTTTGCCCGCGTCATTCTCACTGTCGGATGTGCTCGATGTCCAAGGCCGTTTCCATGACGTTGATTTTCCCATTCGCATCCCAAGACGATATCCCCGTGTGGCGTCGTCAGAACCAGTAGAAAGACCCGAACCAGAAGCAGACACCCAGGAAGGTGGCGATGAAGCCATTAGCGAGTTCGGGCACGTGATTTGTCCAAACGCCCTTGTTTCCGGTGCTAGAGTCGCCGGTGATTCCCTTTTTCAACGAGTCATATCCGAAGTAGAGGAAAACAGTACCGAGTACGTTCATGCAGAGAAAGACCGCTGGATCGTTCATAGCGGGGCATCGTGCGCCGTTTCGAGAAGAGCGAATCTCAAGGGGATGGAGTCACCTACGAAGAACGAGAGCTGATCCTCGAATGTCAATCTGTTTCATCCTCTTGTAAATGATCGTCCACCAAGGGTGAGAGGGTCTCGCGCGTAAAAAGGCCGCGGAAACCGGCGATCGCGTACGTTCGTGCCGATCCTTTCCGACTGTAGTGTGTTGACTCGTACGCCTCTCTGCTCCACGAAGATGGGCAGTTCAAGGAGGAGCTTTATCGGGATAGTGGGATGACGCCGACACCCACAACCCGAGCCCCGGTTGGATAGGGGCGGCCCTTTTCGCCCCCCCCCCATTTTGACCTCACCTCTAGACGCTCAACCCTGCACGTATGTATGGACGTCACCGGCACCGATCCTCAGCACGTCCTCCAGTCCGTCTTTGGGTACGAGTCGTTTCGCCCGTACCAGGAGCCCATCATTCGCCGGGTTATTGAGGGCGGCGACGCGGCAGTCGTTATGCCCACGGGGGGCGGCAAGTCGATCTGCTACCAGATTCCGGCGCTCGTGCGGTCGGGGTGCGGCGTCATCGTCTCGCCCCTCATCTCGCTGATGCAGGATCAAGTCGATGCCCTTCAGCAGCTTGGCGTGCGGGCGGCCGTCCTCAATTCGAGCCTTAGCCCCGACGATCGCCGCGCGGTGGAGGAGCAACTCACCCATGGCCGCCTCGACCTTTGCTACGTGGCGCCGGAACGCGCCAACCGCCCACGGTTCAAGCAAATGCTCCGCAAAGCAAATCCGGCTCTTCTTGCCATTGACGAGGCCCACTGCATCTCGCAGTGGGGGCATGACTTTCGGCCCGAGTATATGGCCCTTGCAGACCTTCGGGAAGAGTTTGCCCAGGTGCCGTGCATCGGCGTCACGGCCACCGCCGATCCCCCCACGCAACAGGTCATCCTTGATCGGCTGGGCATGACGGAGGAGGATTTGTTTGTTGCCGGCTTCGACCGCCCCAACATCCGCTACGTAGTGGTGCCCAAGCAGAGCCGCCCGCGCCGCCAACTGCACAACTTCATTCAAGAAGAGCACCCCGGGCAGAACGGCATTGTGTACTGCTTGAGCCGCAACGGCGTCGAGACGACCGCCGACTGGTTGAACGATCACGGCCATACCGCCGTCCCGTACCACGCTGGTCTCACGGGCGACACGCGAGAGGAGCATCAGCAGCGATTTCTGCGGGAGGAGGGCCTGATCGTCGTGGCGACCGTGGCCTTTGGTATGGGCATCGACAAGCCCGACGTGCGCTTTGTGGCCCACCTCGACGTGCCGAAGACGCTGGAAGCCTACTATCAGGAAACCGGCCGGGCCGGGCGGGACGGCCGGCCTGCGACGGCCTGGATGGCCTACCGCCGCGGCGATGTGGTGCGGATGCGCCAGCTTATCGATGACTCCTCCGAAAACGATGAGCACCGCTGGACGCAGCGGCACAAGCTGAATGCGTTGCTCGGGTACTGCGAGGCGCCGGATTGCCGTCGCAAGGTGCTTCTAAACTACTTCGGTGAGGAGATGGAGGGAGAGACGTGTGGCAACTGTGATAACTGTGAGCATCCTCCGGAGACCTGGGACGGCACAGTGCCTGCGCAAAAGGCCCTTTCCTGTATTGCACGCACCGGGCAGCGGTTTGGCAGTGGGCATGTGACGGACGTGCTTTTGGGCAAGGATACTGAAAAGATTCGCCGTCATGATCACGATGAGGTGTCGACCTATGGGATTGGAGAGGACCGGTCGAAGGCCGAGTGGCGCACCATCATCCGCCAGCTAGTGGCCAAGGGGATGGTTGAGGTCGATGTGATGGGGTACGGCGCGCTCACCCTCACGGAGGCGTGTCGGCCTGTACTTCGGGGAGAACACGACGTCGTCTTTCGGGAAACGGAATCGGCCCAGTCGGCGTCTTCATCATCCTCAATGAAGCAGGCGTCTCCCGACTCGGTTCCGGTGGAGGGGCCGGAGCGCGACCTCTTTGAAACGCTGCGTGAGCGACGCTTGGCGCTGGCACGGGAGCAGGATGTACCGCCCTACGTTATTTTCAACGACAAAACACTTCGGGCCATGGTGGAGCATCGTCCACAGACCGCTCGGGAGTTTCGAGCGCTCCACGGGGTTGGCGACGTGAAGTTGGATCGCTACGGCGATACCTTCCTCTCCATTCTCCAAGATTTTGAAGAGCAGGTGTAACGTTCAGGGGTACTATTGCGGCTATATCCATCCATTTCTTTTTCGGTACTTTAGAGGCCGTTTATCCATGACTCGCACCTTGGTTATCCTCGTGGCAGGGCTTTCGCTATTATGCTTCTCGGTGGAACCGGGGTACGCCCAACAGGCGGATTCCGTTGCTGCAGACACGTCCGCTGTCGAGGCGCGTCGAGGGCAGGGAAGCGGGACGGTTGCGCTCACAGACTGGCCGACGTCGTTGGGGCAACTTCTCGATGAAATGGGACGGAGGGCCCCGTATCTGCTCCCTAAGATCGATTCCCTTGCGCTCGACTATCGGTACGCCGCCAACGACTCTACGTCGCAATGGTCATTCGTCTTGGGGTGGCAACCAGGCACCCGCGTGCTGTACAAAGGCAACGTGCTTTCGCGCCGGTCGGGCCCGGCGAACGTGCGCATGGTGAATGTGGAACTCCGGGCACAGGTGCATGCGGACGGTCGGCACGTAGGGGATATGATCGTTGCCGTGGATAGTATGACGCTGGCGCCCCTGCCGGGCATTTACTCGTTTGAGGTGACGGTGGGGCACAGCCGGGTCTTTCTGGAGGGATCGGCGGCAACGGCTCGCCAGGCATTGCTTGAGGGAGCCACGCTCGACAGCCTCGTTGTGGAACGGATGGGCTTCGTGACGGATCGTCCGTCTAGTTCGCAGCGCCGCCGTCCGGACGTTCAAGAGCGCCGGCCGGTGCCGGGTCCGGAGCCGAGTATCTACGAGCCCCGGACGCGCATCTTCATCGGCTGGCGGGTGGCCCCGCGGCCCTACTACGTAGCAGAGCGGAACGGCAAGCGTACGGTACAGCGCCGTGAGGCAACAATTGGCCGCGGATCGACCGATGAGGGGCGACAGGACCGTACGGCGACGCGGCGAGGGGCAACAGCCGCGGAGGAGGGCGGGCGGAAAAGTGGACGATCCAAAGAGGAGAAAGAGGACGAGGAGGATGACGATACCAGTCTGCGGGGACCGGCCCTCGGGGCTGCGATGGCGGTCGGCCTCGTGGCAATGGTTGGGGGAACGGTGGGGCTCTACGGACGGGGAGACACGCCCCTCGGACTCGCTGCCGGATACACAGATCCGCGAGGGGGAGTCCAGCTTCAGGCCGCAATTAATGGGGCCGTCATTCGAGATGACCCCGGCCAAAAACTGACGATGAAAGCATTCGGCTTCTACGACGTATTTGCGTCTCGTGTCCAGCCCGCCTTGGGACTGGGGCTGCAGGTGGATCCCTCGACGGACGGATCTGTGTCACCGGCGATCTCTCTGGGACTGGCGGCCAACTTTGGGAGCATCGTTCTTTTTGGGGGGGGAGATGTGGTCGAAGGGACGCCTGAACTTGGAATGGCGTATAACTTTCGGTATCGGTCGGGGCGCAACTAGTCCTGATTTCGAATCCTGCTGCAGACTTCAGGGAGGAGGTACGGCGACGCAAAAGCCTCTCGTATCGTCGGCACCGGCAAGGAGTGGCCCCAGAAGCGTCGTTGGATTGTGGCGTTACGAGATTAATCGCAGGACCGACATGCCGTGACACTGGATCGGTCGTTTTCGAAAAAGGTCAATATCCTCTGTGTAGCGTCGTTGGACTCCAACGACGCTACGGACGCCTGTTTCTTACCGGAATAGAGCTTCCGGAGTTGGTATGAAAAGGACGTGGGCGACCCGCGAAGCCGACCGTCGAGTGAGGACGGAGCGAGTTCACATATCCTAGACTTGGGTCTGGCAAACCTGAGTTCTATCTTGGCAGTGCGCATGATTCTTCTTCACGACCTTCCGTACGAATGCCGACGGACTGGACTGCTCTCGCCGATACTGTTTTGGATGGGTCTCCCTTGACTCGTGATGAGGCCCTGGAGGTGGCCGCGGCGCCCGACGACGAACTGCTGGCCCTCTTGCACGCGGCCTTTCGGGTGCGTCGGGCGTATCACGGACGAGAGGTGCGCGTGCACGTCCTTCAGAATGCCAAAAGCGGGGTCTGCGCTGAGGATTGTGCCTTCTGCAGCCAGTCGCTTCACTTCGAGAGTGAGGTGCCGCAATACGGCATGCAGAGTGTCGACGAGCTGGTGGCGGGAGCGGCGGAGGCCCATGAGATGGGCGCTGTTACGTATTGCATTGTCACTGCCACTCGCGGGCCCACTCACGATGAGGTCGACACGGTGTGTGAGGCAGCACGTCGGATCAAGGACCGATGGTCGATGGACGTCTGCGCCTCGCTCGGGTTGCTGAAGGAGGGACAGGCCGAGCGGTTGGCCGAGGCTGGGGTTGATCGCTACAACCACAACCTGGAAACGTCGGAGAACCACTTCTCCGAGATCGTACAGACACACGATTGGGCGGACCGCGTGGCGACCGTGCAACGGGCGAAGAGGGCGGGCATGGAGGCTTGTTGCGGGGGCATTGTGGGCATGCGGGAGGCGGTGGAGGATCGAGTGGACCTAGCACTGGCGCTCCGTGACATCGGTGTGGAGTCGGTGCCCATCAATTTGCTGAATCCGCGGCCCGGCACTCCGCTGGAAGCAGTGGAGCCGCTCTCGCCGCCAGAGGCATTGAAGACGCTGGCTCTCTTTCGTTTTGTGCACCCCGAGGCTGACGTTCGCATTGCGGGGGGGCGGGAAGAAATTCTGCAGCAGATGCAGCCGTTGGCGCTCTACCCCGCCAACTCCATGTTTACGGATGGGTACCTTACGACCCCTGGGCAGGAGGAGTCTGAAGACTATCGCATGATCAAGCAGGCAGGCTTTCGCCCAGCGGTGGTGGGGGAAGAAGCAGCGCCGGGGGCCAGGGGGCCGTGTGCACAGAACGGGCATGCCTAGTGGATGTCCCACCCCTCGACTTGTCTCCTCGTGCAACTACTCTGATACCCGTGAACGCGATCGTCGACAGCCGACGTTCGGGCCTTTGGGTAATTGCGAACTGATACCTTCCCTCACAGGATTCAGGGATTGGAGACGATCTCGGGGCGGCAATAAAGGCTGCGGCTGTGCAGAAAACAAAAAGAGGCCGGCCCGAGAACGGACCGGCCTCCATTTCCGACGAAAAGAGGGAGTTCCACGCTAGGGCTTTTCCGTTGCTACAAAGTCGGCTCGTTCGCCGGAAGGCGTACTAATGACGTCGGTGACCTCAACCGAAAAGCTTTTTTCGCGCTCCCGGCTTCGGTCGTAGAGAATGCCTTCGAACGTCGCATCCTCGTCCTCATCGGCCAACTGCTCGATGGCGTCTCCATTTTCGCCGAAGAACACGCCCTTGTAGGATTTGCCGTATACGGTCTTTTGGGAATAGGCAAAGCCTTCGCCTTCCATTTCATTCAACTTTGCATTGTGCAGGTCGTACAGGCTCATAGTCGTATAGTCGGAGGTTGAGTGGAACAACGTTCGGGTGGCAGGAGGCCCGACACAAACGCCGGAAGGGCCGGCTCTGCTGCCGCCGGTTACGTGGTAAAGTACGCCCCCGGTGAACTCCCTCAGAGACCGGGACTGCAACCGTATCCGTGGTTAATGGGGGCACCCACGAAGGAATGATAAACACGCCCCTCTTGTACGGAACGAACAGCGGTCGGTTCGCATCTAGTCACAGGATTAAATTGGGGAGAGGTTAATCCTGGCATCCGAGAATCACGTCATTTGCTGTCGGGGCTTTCCTCTATGGCTGATCCTTCTTTTGATCCCGCCCAAGTCCGCCGTGCCCAGGATGGGGACGAGCAGGCATGGAACGACCTACTCCGGCGCCTCGAGCCCGTGTTGCGGGGGTACTTCATCAAGCGGATTGGGAAAGAACCCGACGTGGATGACCTCGTGCAGAACACGCTCATGCGGCTGCACAAGGGACTAGAGGACCTCGAAAAGCCCGGTAGTCTGAAGTCGTTTGCCATGAAGGCGGCGCTCTTTGAATTGCAAGACTACTATCGGGGGCGGTACGACATGAAAGAAACGCTGTATGACCCGGAATTGCCCTCAAAGCGTACGACAGAGCCGGAGGATCGGAGTGCCCACGTGGACGTGGAGAAAGCCTTGGAGGCCTTGACCCCGAAAGCTCGACGGATCATGGAACTCCGGGAGTACGGGTACCTCTACCGAGAAATTGCTCAAATGCTCGACACCACGGAGGCGGCTGTAAAGATGCAGGTAAAGCGGGCCTTCGAGACGATGCGCGATGCCCTGGGGGTATTGTTAACGCTTCTTTGGTTTGGCTTTTGAAAACGAGGAATGTGTTACAGTCCGAATTGTAACATTTGTATGAATGTCCCGTTTCCCGTTACTTTTCCGCTAGGCAAAGCGCCTACATAAGCACACGACCCCCGTGCACAATTCTGGAGGAGACCTCTTTTCCCAGGCTCTCCTCCGTTGCCGGGGACATCGACCTACGGATGGACTGGCTGGAGACTCATGGAGGACATTTTCGATACTCTTCTTTTTGGCAACCCCACGGAAGATGAGCGCACCGTGCTCCGTGAGCGGTTTGAGGAGGAGCCCGCTCTTGCGGAGGCCTGGGCCCACTGGCGGGCTGCGCGCCGTCGCGTCCGGGAGCGGCTTCGGGACCAGCTCTCTGATCGTCGGCTCCTCGTGCTCTATGTGCTGGAGCAGGAGGGCGATGAAGAGGTGCTCACCCCGTCGGAGCAGGAGGCCCTTGCTGAGGCTCGGGACGATATTGCCCGGGCCATCGACATCATTCCTGCGCTCGAACGGGTCGTCGAACGCATCCGAGAGGAACGCACCGACTTCAACGAACTCTGGGAGACCCACGCGGACGATCTGGTTGAAGGAGAGGCGGCGTCAGGCGGAGGGGCGCAGGACGGTCGAGCACCACAGCGGAATGAGCGCGCGCCTCGCCCGCCTCAGTCGCAGCAGGGGACATCCGTTCAGCGGTGGGCACGTCGCCTCGCGGGCGCGGCCACCGTCGTTGCCCTTGCCGTGATGGCGGTCTTCTTCTGGCCGCAGGAACCAGAAGAGGCGATGAATACGGTGACGGTGGCCGACGGAACGGTGCGCACCGTGGCTTTGGAGGATGGATCCACAGTGCGTCTAGTCGGGCCCGCCACGCTGCACCACCCCGCCCAGCCGTCTCAGACGACGCGGCGTGTTACCCTCGACCGCGGACGGGCCTTCTTCGACGTGCAGCAAACGACGACCTCGTTCGTAGTGAACACCCCTACGGCGACGGCGACGGTGCTCGGTACGCAGTTTGGCGTCACCACCGCGGCCGACACGACGGAAGTGGTCCTCGCCGAGGGCTCGGTTCGGGTCGGAGCCGCAGCGTCGAGTGGAGAATCCGTTGTTCTACAACCGGGACAGAAGAGTTGGGTCGCGATAGGAGAAGCGCCCGCCTCGCCCTCCTCCGTGGATTTGACGACTGCGCTGGAGTGGACCGGGCTCTTTGTCTTCCGGTCGGTGCCGATGGAGACCGTTGCCCAACGGCTCAGTCAACGCTACGACGTGCCCATCTCCGTTTCGAAGGACCTGGCCAGCGAACCGGTCACCGGTACCTTTGAACGCGAGCAGCCCGTGCAGCAGGTGCTTCGTGCCCTCGCGGCCACATTGGGGGCGAGCGTGCAGCAAGACGACGACGGGCACTACCAACTGGTGCCGACTTCGTAATGCCGATCCGCCCGTTTTCAGCGGAAGGCGATTGGCGTTCTCGCCAGGACGGATGGGTGCCGTGGGGGAAAAGAAGGGGAGGTCAATCCTTCGTAACTCTTCCCCCACCCTCCGAACAGATGAAGCCTGTCGTGAGTTGAAGCGGCTCTGGTTTCATTCCCGGATCATCCGAGGCTTTTGTCGTGCATCGTGTGGCCGCTTACATCATTGCCCTCGCGGTGCTGGGCGGGATGTGGGGAGGAACGGGGGTGCAGGCGCAACCTCAATTTCGCCTGGAGATGGATGAGGTCCCGCTGCGAGAGGCCCTCAGTACTGTGCGTGCCCAGACCGGGCTTGATCTCGTGTATGCAGAGCGACTTGTGGCAAGCCGCACGTCGACCTGCACCTACTCAGGAACGGGTCGGAAGCAGGCCCTCCAGTGCGTCTTGGAGGGAACGGGACTAGAGGCCCAGCGGGTGCGGCGGCGTCAGTACGTGCTCGTGAAGGCGCCGAAGAGAGAGGTACGGGGCCGCGTTGCTCTTTCCGGCTACGTCGTGGATGAGGAGACGGGCGAACGGCTGCCTGGGGCTCACGTGTATCTCACGGATCTGCAGGCTGGGACCACGA
This sequence comes from Salinibacter sp. 10B, assembly GCF_002954405.1. Lineage (NCBI taxonomy): Bacteria > Pseudomonadati > Rhodothermota > Rhodothermia > Rhodothermales > Salinibacteraceae > Salinibacter > Salinibacter sp. 10B. The sequence continues at coordinate 4,043,308 of NZ_MQWC01000004.1, forward strand.
CGAATCGGGATGGCTACTTTGTTCTGTCCGCTCTTCCCTCCGGCGCGTACAACGTTCGCATCTCGTATCTTGGGTTCGAAACCCTCGATACGACCCTCACAGCGGGACGGTCCCCGGCTCGCATTGCTCTCGCTCCGGCCCCCATCGAGTCCGATGAAGTGCTTGTCCAAGCCGGATCGACGAGCGCAGAGGATGTCTCCCGGGTTCCCGGCATGACGTCCGTCGATCTCGGTCGACTCGATCGGCTGCCCTCGTTTACCGAACCGGACCTGTTCCGGGCGTTGCAGTGGACGCCCGGCATTCGGAAGACAGGCGCCGTGAACGGCGGACTCAGCGTGCGGGGGGCCGATCCGGACCAGAACCTTTATCTGCTCGATGGAGCCCCGGTTTACCATCCGTGGCACGCCTTCAGCCTCATCTCTACGTTTCAAACCGGCACCCTCAAGAACACCAATCTGTACCGGGGGGCGTTTCCGGTGGAATACGGCGGTCGGCTGTCCTCCGTTCTCGACGCCCAGATGAAGGACGGGAGCCGACAAAAGCCGTCCGCCACCGCTGGATTTGGGGTGCTGAGTGGTCGCTTTCGGATCGAGGCCCCTCTGTCCGAAAGCACCTCGTTTATGTTTTCGGGGCGGCGCTCCTACATCGACAAACTCATCGGACGAACGCATCCGGTAACCGACGAGAGTGGGCGTCGTGACACCCTTCGCACTGGGTACTACTTCTACGACACAAGTGCAAAGATTGCTCACCGATTCAACGAAAAGCACCGTCTTACCCTGAGTTACTACCACGGGCGGGACGATCTGGACCTGCGCCTCCCCTTTGATCTCTCGCTAGACGTTGATTCTTGGCTTCGTCCCACGGATCTCTTTTTCGAAGTAGAACAGAACTGGGAGAATCGCGTCTTGAGTGCCCAGCACCAACACCTTCTGAGTGAGGATTTTTTTGTGCGGAGTACGGCCTACTACTCGGGCTATCGGGCCCAGGAGGCCTCGTACGTACAACCGACCACAACAGCGTCTCTCGCGTCCGATTATTCGGTTCAACTCCACGATGCCGGGCTCAAGGTCGACCTCAACTATCATCACTCAGTGAGCCACGAGGTGTCAGGGGGGATAAAGCTGTCGACCCTTCAGTTTGAGAGCACTCTCGATAGCGAGCTCTTGCGGTCGGCAACCATCGCGCGTCGCCGTCAGCAAGAGAGTGAGTTGGGCGCAGTGCAGATCAGTGGGTATCTCCAGGACGTGTGGAGCCCGACGCCCGAGTGGAGCGTGCAGCCCGGCATTCGGGCTAGCTACTTCAGTGGCGGGCAACACGTGCGGGTCGCGCCGCGCATGAGTGCACAGTACGTGGTGCACCCCACTTGGCTTGTGCTTCGGGGAAGTGCGGGCATGCATGTGCAGTATCTACACCGCCTTCGCGATCGCCACTCTCTTGCCTACGATTTGGTATCGAGTCGATGGGTGCCGTCCAGTGCCCGCGTCCAGCCCTCAACGGGCCTCCAGTTTGGGTTTGAGGCCCGGACGCATCCCTGGTCCGGGTTGTCTGTTGAGCTTGATTCGTACATCCGAAGCACGAGCGACGTGCTTGTGCCGTCGGATGTCTTTCAAGAAAAAGATGAGATTGAGGGGCCGGGCATCAATGTCGGGGCCTTGCTCGGCCAGTATACTCAGGGAGAAGAACGGGCGGTCGGGACGGAACTGAGTGCCGTATACGGACGAGGAAGATGGACCGCCCGGCTCGGCCTCGGAACTGGGCGCACGATGGTGCGGGCGCCGGGACGCGTTCAGTCGGGCCTTCGCTGGCGGCCGTCGGACCTCGACATTCCCTTCTCCCTTCGGGGGGCGCTGGGATGGGCCGACGCGTCCTGGAATGCGACCCTCGCGACGGAGTGGCGGAGCGGCTACCCTATTTCCGCGCCGGTGGCCCGCTATCAAGTGGGGGATCCCGTAGAACGTGATCCAGTCACGTATCTCTATCGTCCCCGTCTCAACAATGACCGGCTGTCTCCCTACTTTCGCGTCGATCTAACCCTCGGATACTCGTTTCAGTTTCTCTCTGCCGACTGGACGGCTACGCTCACCCTCTTCAATGTGACGAGTCGAGAAAACGAACTCAGCCGCTCCTACGAACCTACGCCCACGGGGGTGAATGTGCAGTCGCAGCGGGGACTTCCGTTTTTGCCATTGCTGGAGGTGGAGATGCGAATTTAACGCCTCCTCTGTTTTGTCCCGTGGATCATGTTGTCTGGTCTGTTCCTATGCGTGTATTTCTGAAGATCATTCTGGGCGCGGGACTTCTGTTGGGACTCGTGAGGTGTGACTGGGGGCCCACGCCCGTGGATGAACAATCCCTGGTCGTGGAAGCATTTTTGGATACCGGCGCCCCGGCCCCTCCCGTCATCCTTCGACGAACCGCGCCCCTGCAACAGGGCGATGCTCATCTGCAGGATGCCGCGTCGGAGGGGCAGGTGGTGGTTACGCTGGGAGGAACGGAGATTCCCTATGAGGAGGCGGGCGGGCAGCCCGGCCGATACCAACCGACCCGCGACACCGTCGTGCCGCCGCAGGCGGCGTGGAGCCTGAGGGCCGAGTGGAGCGGAGAAACCGCTCGTGCCTCCGGACGCACCCCGATGGCCATTTCGATCGACGAGGTGTGTATCGACGTGCCGGCCCAGCCCGCAGAGGCCATTCAGGTCGATTCTCTCCGTCGCGACTCTCTCGATATCCCTGCTGATCAGGGCTACATCTATCCCATCGACGTGGCGGTGCGATGGCAAGCGAGGCCTGTGCCTCAAGAGATCGATTCGTCGACCTGGGTGCGGGCACAGCTCCGGCCGGATGCGTCTTCGTTCTCATCGGAGGTGGTTGAGTTTTTTCTGGAACCGGCCGAGATTCAACAGGAGCTAAGGTACCCGCAGGCCGACGGGGCTCGGCAGTGGAAAGGGGTGTATGCCGTCCCTGTCGATAGTAGCACGGCCCCGCTCCCGCGTCACCTGTTGACCACGTCCGTCACACGAGGCGACACTGCTTTTGCCTCCTTTGCCCAAACACGAACGGATCCGGATCGTCGGGAGCCCATCTCAAACGTAGACGGGGGGCTGGGCGTGGCCCTGGCAGTGTCGGTGGATTCTCTCTCCCGAAGTGTTGCCGACACGCTCGCCCGGGACGATAGACGGCGGTGCTGGGAGCCGGATCAAGCTCCGTAGGCGTTTTAAACGGGCAATTCCTTCCAGTACAGGGCAAGTCGATTGGGGCTGTAGGAGGCGCTCGGAAGAGGGAATCCAGCGGGCGGAGGTGTCGTACAACACGAATGATGTCTCTTCAGGACCTTTCGTTTCATCATGGATGATGACGTTGTAGCCGGGACCATCACGGCCATCGAGGCTCAGAAGACCAATGACAATCGTGCCTCCGTCTTTGTGGACGGGGAGTTTGCGTTTGGTGTGCATCAAGACGTCGTAGTGAAGCATGGCCTTCGGGTGGGGCAGACCCTTACCCCGGAGGAGCAGCAAAAGGTGGAGCACGATGAGCAGTACGTTCAGGCCAAACAACGAGCGCTCGATTACCTTGCGCACAAGCCACGGACCGAGACGGAGGTGCGCCGGACGCTTCGCCGCGACGAGGTGCCGGAGATGGTGATTGAGGACGTGGTGGACCGTCTGTACGAGCTGGATTATCTCGACGATGCGTCCTACGCCGAAGACTATGTGCGAAATCGATTTGCCAGTAAGAAGTACGGCCCGGACCGCATCCGACGTGAACTCGTGGAACGGGGCATTGACCGGCACATTGCCGATGATGCAGTGCACGATCTTTTTGCCGACAAGGACCTGCTCTCGGTTGCCCGAGAGCACGCAGAGAAGCGTTGGGCGCGCCTGGCGGACGAGGACGACCCGCGGCGGCGCAAGCAGAAGCTGTACCGGTACCTTCGTCGGCGAGGCTTTACGTCGAGCACCATCTCCCCGCTGATTGACGAGTTGGAGCGGGAGGCTCCGTTGTCGTAATCGGGTCGTTCGATTTTCACCGCAACCGCCGCGCTGTATGCCAGACGATGCGACTCCTTCGGCGCCGTCGACGAAACACGACCGGCAGGACGGCTCGCGAGACGACTCTTCCTCTAACGCACAGGGCGAATCTGCCGGCCCTGCGCTTTATCAGCGCATCGGGACGGGCGGGGGCGTACCGTCCGCTGCCGAAACGGGATCGTCGGTCTATACCGTTGATCGAGTCGTGCGCTTTGTGTTAGGGGCCACGGGCGTGGCCCTCGCGGGGGGACTGCTCTGGTACTTCGCTGGGTTGGTGCTGTACCTCGTGGTGGGCGGTGTGCTAGCCTACTTGCTTCGGCCCCTCGTCGATTGGCAGCAGCGCCTAGGGCTCGGTCGAGTGCCTGCCATTCTCGTCACCTTTGTGTTGGGATTGGGGGGCATGGGGTTTGTACTCACTTCCATCGTCCCCTTCGTGGGAGAGCAGGTGCGAGAGCTCAGTCAGCTCATCAGTATCGATTTGGCCAAGGACGTGGCTACCTACCTCGAGAATCGGGCGCGCCAGGTAGCTCCCATTGAGCAGGGGGTGCTCGTACGAAACGTCGAACGGATGGCCCAAGCCCTCGTGCAAGGCGATCTGGTGAAGGGCGACCAGATGGCCGAGACGGTTGGGTCGGTCGTTGCGGTCTTCACCAACATCGTCTATGCCGTCGTCATCATTCCCTTCGTCACGTTCTTTTTGCTGAAGGATGGCCTCCAGATTCGCCGAAGTCTGATGCGCCTGGTTCCGAATCAGTACCTGGAGGTGACGCTTGCCATTCTGGACAAGGTCGAGAGCAATATCGGACGGTACTTCTGGGCTCTGTTGGTACAGTGCACGTCCATAGCAATTATCTCCTCTATCCTCTTGTGGATTGTCGGGCTTCAGAATGCGATCGCGATTGGCATCTTCACCGGGCTCGCCAATACAATCCCATACTTCGGTCCCTTCTTGGGCTTTCTCTGTGGGACGCTCGTTGGCATTGCCCAAACCGGCAATTTGATCCTCGTGCCGTGGGTGGCCCTTGCCATGGCCCTCACGCAATTGGCGGACAACGTATTGCTCCAGCCCCTGATTTTTTCGCGTGCCGCCAAGGCGCACCCACTCGTCATTCTCTTCGTGGTCCTGATCGGCGCTCAGCTGGGGGGCATTATCGGAATGCTTGTCGCCATTCCGCTGACCACGACGGTCCGGGTGGTGGTGGAGCAGCTCCTGTGGAGCCTGCGCAACTACCGAATCCTGCGCAGTTCATAGCGCACACGTCATTGGCGTCCTTCCCTCTCATCCTCTACACAGTTCATCCACACTCATGTATACGAAGTCGAGCCCAGAGGCGTACGACCAGGATCTTTCAATGGCCGTGGACATGCTGCGAGAGCGTGTTGCCCGTGCGCCGGAGATGGCCCTGATCTTGGGATCGGGATTGGGGGGGCTGGCGGAGGCTGCGAGCAATACGACGGTCGTCAATGGGGGAGACATTCCCGGGTATCCAGCGTCAACCGTAGAGGGGCACGAAGGGCGCCTCATCTTTGGAATGCTGGAGGACACGTCGGTGGTCTTTGTGCAGGGGCGCGTGCATTTGTACGAGGGGTATCCGGTCCAGACGCTGACGATGCCGGTTCGTCTCGTCCACGCCCTTGGGGCGGAGCAGATGGTCGTGACCAACTCGGCCGGAGGCATTAATCGGACGTTCCAGCCGGGCACCCTGATGTTGATCACCGGCCACCTCAACGTGGCGTTTGCGAGTCCAGGGGTGGGGGCCGGCGTTGCACCCTGGCATCGGGCGAATGCTGACGCTGAGGAGCTTGAGGGAGACTACTACGACGCGGCCTGGACCGACCGGGCCGAACGGGCGGCGTTGGATTTGGGGGTCGACGTGCGGCGCGGCGTCTACGCCTGGATGCTGGGGCCAAACTACGAGACCCCGGCGGAGATTCGGGCGCTGGACCGAATGGGGGCCGATGCGGTGGGCATGAGCACAGTCCCCGAGGTCTTGCAGGCGCAGATGCTGGGCATGCAGGTCGTGGGCCTCTCGACAATCACCAACCCGGCGGCGGGACTGGCGGCCGGCGAACTCGATCACGACGATGTGCTGGATGTTGGGCAGCGCGTGCGGGGCGATCTGATGACGCTGGTGCGCCGCATCGTGCGGGTGGCGGAGGGGTAATACCGGGTCCGGAAGTAGACTTTAGCTATTGAGGGGAACGTCAGGACATCAGCACAGGCGTGCCCGTACTCCTCCGTCTCCGATTTCGGGGAAAAACCCTCTGGCGAACAACGTCACACTGTTGCCGCTCTCCTGCTCACACCCGTTCGAGGTACGCAGAAAGGCGAGGCCCTCCGGGCCCCCCCACGAATGAAGTGAACTGCCCACGACAGTTCACGCTGCCGCTTCCGCCGTAGCGTCATTGACCACCTCTTCCTGCACGTTGTCCGGCATGACGTCGTAGTGGCTGAACCGAGTCATATGGAGGCCGCGGCCGTGGGTGACCGAGCGGAGGGCCGTTGAGTATTTATGGAGCTCCGCCTCGGGGACCTCTGCCTTGATCTGTTGCAGCGGTCCCTGTGTGTTGATGCCCTGGATGCGCCCGCGTCGCGTGTTGAGGTCACTAATCACGTCGCCCGTGTAGTCGTCCGGCGTCGTGACCGTAACCTCCCGGATCGGCTCCATCAGGACCGGCGACGCGTCGTGGAAGGCGTTGCGAAAGCACTCGTACGCCGCCCGCTTAAACGCCGCCTCGTTCGAGTCCACCGGGTGCATGCCGCCGTCGTAGATGCACACGCGAATGTCGCCGACGGGAAACCCGGCGACGGGACCTTCCTGCATTGCGTCGAGGACACCCTTTTGGATGGAGGAGAAGAACTTGTTCATGTCGATGACACCGCCGACGATCGCGTTGACGAAATGAATCTCGGCGCCCCATTCGGTCTCCACTGTTTCCTCGTCTCGGACGTCGACGAAGTCGGGGGGATGAAAATCGCCGTCTAGCGGCTCCACCAGCATCGAGATGTCCGCAAACTCGCCGGCGCCGCCCGACTGCTTCTTGTGCCGGTAGTCCGCCGTCGCTCGGTTTTTGATGGCTTCGCGGTACGAGACGCGCGGCGTGCTGAATGTAACCTCTACCCCCGCCCGGCGCTGCAGGCGCGACTTTGCAATCTGGAGGTGGAGTTCTCCCTGGCCGCTCAGTGTGAGCTGGTTGAGGATGGGGTCGTGGTCGTAGACGAGCGACGGGTCCTCCGCGGTAATCTGGTGGAGGCCCTGTGCGAGTTTGTCTTCCTTCCCGGTTTCCGTAGCCTCCACGGCCATCGTGTAACGGGGACGCGGGAACTGAATGGGAGGAATGACCACGTCTGAGCCCGATTCCCGGAGGGTATCGTTCGTATTGGTATCATCCAGTTTCACGAGGGCGCCGAGGTCGCCGGCCACGAGGCGGGGCACGTTCTGCCGATCTTCGCCGTTGAGCACGTAGATCTGCCCGATGCGTTCGGTGGCGCCGGTCTCGGCGTTTTCCAGGTCCGATCCCGATTCGAGCGTGCCGTCGTATGCTCGGACGTAGGAGTACTCGCCCACGTGCTCCTGGGCCATCGTACGGTACACGAATCCGACCGTCTCGTCGTCGGCGTCGGCTATGAGCGTATCGCCGTTTTCCGTCTGGACCGGACGATCGGCAGGAGAGGGGCACACATTGTCGATGAAGCTCATGAGGCGCGAGACGCCAATCACCTCCGTCGCGCTCGTCACGAACACCGGAAACAATTCCCGCTCCAGCATGGCGGCCCGCAATCCATCGCGCATCTGCGCCTCCGTCAACTTGCCCTGCTCAAAATACGTCTCCATAAGGGCCTCGTCGTTGGCGGCGATGTCTTCGACGAGCGTCTCGTGGAGCTCGTTGGCTTCCTCAGCAAAGGCCTCGTCAATCGGCTGCACCTCCGGCTCCGAGCTGTTCTCCGGGTAGTAGAGCTGCTGCATCCGCAGCACGTCGATGAGGGAACGCGTGCCCTCCCCCGCCGGAATCTGAACGACCGTGGCGCCGCGCCCGAAGCGGTCCTCAATTTCGTCGACGATGGTGCGGAAGTCCGAGGCCTGCTGGTCGATGTGGTTAACGACGAAGAGGGAGGGGGTCTCCTCCTGCTCGCCGTACGTCCACGCCATCTCGGTGCCCACCTCCACGCCCGAGCGCGCATCCATCACGTAGAGGGCCGTATCCGCAACCTTCATCGCAGCGATCACTTCACTTGCAAAGTCCGGATAGCCCGGCGTGTCGAGGATGTTGATCTTGTCGCCGTGCCACTCGGCGTGCAGCAGCGAGGTGAAAATCGACATCTGCCGATCTTTCTCGCTGGGGTGGTAGTCGCTCTGCGTGGTGCCTTCGTTCACGGAGCCGGGCCGTCCAATTTCGCCGCTGGTGTAGAGCATAGCCTCGGCCAGGGCCGTCTTGCCGCTGCCCTGATGCCCGACGAGGGCGACGTTGCGGAGGTCGGTAGGGGAAGAGACAGTCATGACAGTCCGGGGCTGGAGAGGAGAAATGCACAGAGATTGACGGAAGCGCTTCCGTTCCGCAGGTGCCTATTGTGGAGGGAGGGACTTTAAAGATAGAAAACGTGAAGTGGGTGTCAAGGGCTGTTCCGCAGTCGTTGCGTCCCGCCAGACTCACGGCGTATGAAAGGAAACGAGCTTCTAAGTGTCCATTGTCATTGGGGTATAAAGGCGTTCGTGGACATTTGGATCTCTCCGGCCTGCTTCTGAGACGATGGAATGTGATATACTCCTGCGATAGAGTGACGGGGAAATATAGAGAGACTGCCATTCTGTAGCAGGAATGACCCTGTACAGCCATACACGTCTGGCAGCGGGGATAGCTTACTATTCAGCAGCTGCCACCGCCTGCATCACGTCCGTCGGGGTCCACTCGTTGCCGCGAAACAGGCGCTCGACCGTCCCGTCGGAGCCGACCACGGCTGTCACCAGATTATGGGTGATTTCCCCGTCACCCTGCGAGGTGTACACCCCGAAGAGGCTCGTCGCCCGGCGCACCTGCGACGAATCGCCCGTCGCAAACGTCCAGGTATCGAGCCGGTCCGTGTAGCGAGAGGCATAGTCCTGGAGCACGGCCGGGGTGTCGTGTGCCGGGTCGAAGCTGATGGACAGCAACTGCACTCTCTCGCCGTATTCCGCTCGGAGCTTCGGCTGGAGGGTCGCGAAATGCTTCGACATGCGAGGGCAGTAGTTTGGAATGGGGCACCGCGTGTAGATGAACGTGAGCACCAGTATGTCGCCGCGACAGTCCCCAATCCGCAATGAGTCGCCCGCCTGACTCATCAGGGTGAGGTCGGCCGGTACGCGGTCGCCCTCACTGACGGTCGAGGCCGTAGGGCCGCGCGTTGGGGCCTGCATCGAGCTGTTTTGGGCGGGGTCTTGCGCTACCAGACTGTCCGCAATCGCCCACAATTCTACAATTTCGGCCCGTTCTTCAGAGACCCTCAGCCGAAATTGAATGGCGTCTCCCATGTCGAGGCCATTCAGCAGGCCAGCATCCCGCACAGGCAACGGCATCGTCATCGGGGGCATGTAGCCGGGAATTCGCTCGTGCTCGACGAAGAGCGTCGTGTCGTTCTTGAATCCGGCGACGCGCCCCTGTACGTCGTAGGTTTGATTGTCGAAAATCATCGTGTAGGCGAACGTCCCCATCGCTAGGATGAGGCCGATCCCCAGAAGGGGGCGTAGTGTCTTCATCATCGTGGGAGGGGGGAAATGCCGGGAACGAAAAATTAGAGCCGACCGCTTCCGTCAGAGTGTGCGTGCTCCGGGCTTCTGAACCGGAATCGTCGGGCGTCCAGGGTCGAAAACCATCCCAGGAGACGTACGGAACGCCGCCTTCGGGGGGAGGGCGGCAGTCCGTACGTCTGGGCATTCTCGCAGGAGAAATTAGAACCGAACGGTCAGGTCCGTCGTGAATACGCGGCCGGGCTCCGGAATGGGCGTCCCGACGTACGGATTTTTTGCGTTGAGGTGGTTCACGTAGTTTGTGTCCGTGAGATTGCACACGCCGCCGTCGAGCGACACACCGTATCCCAGCTCTACCCCGGCGCTGAGGTTCCACGTGACGTAGCCCTCCGTCGGCGTTTCGCCAAGCACTGTCGCCACTCGATCTTGCTCCACGGCGGCGTTCAGCGTGCTTTCGATGTAGTAGCGTCCCCGGGGCGGCTCCCAGCGAAGCCGCAGGTCGCCGTGCAGCGGAGAGAGGCCCAAGGCGGGCTGATTCGTTTCCAGGTTTTTCCCCCAGAGGTAGCTCCCCCGTACGCGGGCCGTGAGCGATGGGAGCACCGCGACCGACGCCGTAGTTTCGCCGCCGTAAAAGTGTGCGGTGCCGTTTGCGTAGCGGAACGGGCCCTCCGCAAAGATTGGAAGAGGGAGCATCGGTTCCACGTCCGGCGCGTTTCGGAGCGTGATGTAGTTGGAGATGCGGCGGGCAAAGCCGCTGACTTTGACGGCGACACGATCATAGCGCGCCTCCAGTTCAAAGTCGGTTTGCCAAGAGCGCTCCGGATCCAGGCGCGGGTTGCCGATGAACTCGGCGCTCGTCTGCGCCTTGTTCGAGGGAAAGCGGTCGGCAAAGCGCTCCAGTGCACTGGCCGTTCGTACGGCCGTGCCCCCGCCCACCGAGAGGGACCACGCGGGCGAGAGGGGCACCGAGAGCATCAGCGCCCCGCTCACGTTGAGCTCCTGCTGGTTGAGGGCGTTCACGTCGAGCGACCCGTCGCCCGGGGCGGCGATGTCGAGGTACACGTCCGTGACCTGAGACTCATCGGCTCCGGTCCAAACGGCGTCGGTGCGCACCGTGCCGGTGGCTTCGACACTCCCGAACAGGCGTGTGGCCTGGGCAAAGATGCCCGCGTCGGCGATGGAGACGCCCGGCCAGATTTGGTTGCTCTCGTAGAAGGGGGGCGTCATCGGCGTCCCGTTCATGACGACCTGGAAGGGCCGCTCTGCGTCGCGGTAGGCCCGGTAGCCGTCGACCCCAACCGTGAGGCGGAGGTCCGAAGCGGGCGCCATTTCCGTCGCGAATCGTCCCCCGACCGTTGTGATGTCGGAATGGACCGAGACGCGCAACGGGGGGCCGGGAAAATCCTCAGAGGCGTAGGTGACCTTGCCCTCATTATTCATCGTGTGGAGGGTTTGGTAGCCGTACGCCTTCGCGGTGACGGAGCGCACGAGGCCCTGGCCCGAGGCATATTCGTACCCAAGCCGTGCCCGTCCGCTCTTGAAGACCGTCGCGTTCAGCAGCCGGCCCGGGTAGTTCACGTCGTCCTGTTGCTGATACCCGCCCCCGGCCGTGAGGCGCTGGTTATCGTCGATCTTGTAGCCGACCTTGGCGCGGAGCTCGCGGTTCAAGAAGTCCGCCGGGACCGACGTTCCGTCTCCGGCGTCGTAGTCATTCCCTTCACGATAGGCGCCATCGATGCGGTACGCGAACGAACCGCGTCGCCCATTCGCGGTGCCGGTGACGTCGTAGGAGCCGAAATTTGTGTCATAGCCACTTTTAACCTGCCCACTCACCGGCTCGTCCCGTGGTACGCGGAAGAGGTCGTTCGTCTCGACCCGAATGGCACTGAGTTGACCGCCGCCCCAGGTGAGCGCGTACGGTCCTTTCGCTACCTCGATGCTCTGCATGGTCGAGGGGCCGGTGTGACTCAGCGGCGAGTCCATGCGGGCCGGGCCGGCGGGAAAGGTGCGCATGCCGTCGACGTAGACGCCGACTTGTGTTGCGCGCAGACCCCGTACGACGGGATCGAGGCCGATGGGCCCGCGCCGGACGGCATCGGTCCCGGGGAGGGTGCGCATCAGTTCTCCGGCATCACGGGGACTCGCTTCCTGAATGCCGGCTTTTCGGACCTTTTCGGCGGCTTCGCGGGCCCGACGTTCGGCTGTGACCTCCACCGCTTCGAGGCCGACGGTCCGTGATGAGAGCGAGAGTTCAAGGCGGACTGTTTCGCCCGCGACCACGCGGAGGTCGCGTGAGAGGGGGGCATAGCCGACGAAGCGGGCCTGTATCGTGTATTGGCCGGGCGGGAGATCCTCCACGACGAAGCGACCTTCAGGTCCGGTACTCGTCCCGCGCCGGATGTCGTTAGCGGTTCCTTTCACCAGTACATTCACACTGGGCAAGGGGCGGCCCGTCTCCGCGTTGATCGTACGCCCGCTCACGGCACCGGTCGATTGGGCGAACACCGGGGCGCTTCCGACAACAGAAAGGATGAAAAGTACAGTGAGGGTACAGAGGGTACGAATGGGTCTCATAAGAGAGTCCTCCACGAATCAGTCAGTCCCATGCCCGGATCCTGACGGGACACGGGATCCTATTCAGGCAAAAGAAGAGGCCTGCAGGATCGGATCAGGCCGGTCGGGGGCCTGAGGTCGTGGAGGATGAAAGACATCGTCGCCCGTCCGCTGCGATGATCGCGTGACGGAGGTGGAGCGGTGGACGATCGGTCGAGGACGAGGCCCCGGAAGTACTTCCGGGGACGGCGGTCTCCACTTCGGGGACGTGGCCGTAAGGAGGGCCGTCGAGGGGACCGAGGGGCAAGACTGGAGGGTGGGCTCGTCAGGCGTGTCCGAGGAGCTATGACTGCACTGGCATGGCCCGTCCGGATTCATGGGACAGTAGCCTGCAGGATGGGAGCACTCGTGGTGGGCCTGCGCAGGCTGGAAATGGTGTACGAGGGTATGGATCGGGAGGCCCTGCGCCCCGATGGCACAGACCAGGAGCAATACAAGTACTTGCCCCCATCCGGATCGGCAAAATGCGAAGGACCAACTCGGCATGGTGGCCCGGAAAGCCTAGGAAACAGCGGGATACTTTAACCCGACCATCGAGAAGAGGATCAGTCCGTTACGTCGAAGAAACAATGAGAATAGCGGACCGCAGGCTCAGGAATTGCGAAAAGGAAGCGCGTTCATCCGAGCGCAGCGGCTAGCAAATGGACCCGTCCTCCTCGATGTAGCAGGCGTCAGACTGGAATCGATTCCAGTCCCGCATCAATTTCTGCAATTTCTCGATGTGATCGTTCAGGGCCTCCGGGTCCGTCACGACCTGCTCGTCGTCCCGAAGGGCGGGAAGGGAGGGCACGTCGGCGGGCAGTGCCGCGTCGGGGGCAACCACCTCGGTTTCGTAGGCAATCACCATCTCGTCGAGTGCCTCCTGAATCGCGTCGGCCGGGGCGGAATCGGGGCGACGGTAGAGCGTAATCATAAGCAGGAGGGGGCAGGGGAAGGAGGGCGAGAAGGGGCGGGAAACGAATTACATCCGCTGTGCCCAGTGCCAGTCCAGGGTCTTGCGGACGGCCGTCTCATACGGCGTTACATTTTGGCCAAAGGCATCTTCAAACTTGCTCGTGTCCATCACGAAGGGGGCGTCAAACTGGTAGAGCACCTCGCGGGCTTCCCACACCTGCGCGTCGAACAGTCCGGCCAGGGTCAGTGCCCAGTAGCCGTAGGCCCGCATCGACGGATCGCGCCCGGCCTGATGGTACACCATCTCGATGAAGTGTCGTCCCGTGATGGGATCGTTGCTGGGCAGATGCCAGATCTCTCCCAAGGCCTTCTCATTCATGCCCAGAGTGACAAGGCCCCATGCGAAATCCGGAAGGTACGACAGAGTGTGAGGGGCATCGAGCGAGCCGAGCCAGGCCGCTGTCGAGTCGTCCAGGGCGGCCTCAAAGACAAGCTCACGGGTAGACGAATGTGCGTGCGGCCCGTAAAAGTCAGATGCCCGTCCAATGGCGACCCGGGCCCGTCCCGTCTCATGCGCCTCCATGAACGTTTCTTCCATTTCAGCGCGGAGTGTCCCCTTCGGGCCCGTAGGCGTCCGGGGAGTGTCTTCCGTCATTGGCCCGTCCGTTGGGCCGTACATGTAGAGATTGTCCGCAACGATGAGGGGGGCGTCAGCGTAGGCGGCAGCAGCAATGCTATTTTCGGTGAGGACGGGCAAGAGGTCGGCCCACTGGGAGTACGGGACGTTCATGCAGTGGTAGATGGCCGCGGCGTCTTTGCAGGCGGCCCGGGCAGCGACGGCATCGGTACAATCTGCCGACACCACCTCAACGGCATCCGGAAGGCCGGGCGTTTCGCTTCGGCTGACGGCCCGGACCGGCTGGTTGCGGTCCACGAGTTCTTGAACAACGGCGCGACCGGCGCCCCCGGTGGCCCCGAGGACGACGTGAGGAGAGGAATCGGCAGGCATGGTGAAGGCTAGTCGGATGGGGCGGAGGGAGTAGTGCGGGAGGCGGGGGCGCCCGTGGGGGAAGAGGCTGTGGCGGAATCCGTAATGGGGGCACACCAGAGCACCCCCTGGGGCAGGAGCGACAGTTCGGCCTTGTTGCCGAAGTGACTCCGGAGGCGAGCGTAGAGGTCGGCAATGCCAGAGCCGCGGCGGAGCACAGTGTCGGGGTCTGTGGTGTCGAAGCCGGGACCGGTGTCAAGTACGGCGAGGCAGAGCCGATCGTCGTCGTGCCGACCCGTGATCGTGATGGTGCAGGGCTCGTTGAGCTTTCCGGCGCCGTGCTCGACGGCATTCTCCAGAAGCGGAATCAGTGTAAGCCGGGGCACCGGGACTGAGAGCAACGAGTCGGGCACGTCGAAGCCGACCTCCAGGTCATCACCGGACTGCATTTGTACAAGCTCAACGTACCAGAGCGCGGCTTCAATCTCGTCGGACAGGGGCACCAACTCGTCCCCAGCGGCTTGTCGACGATAGGTGAGCAGGGACTGTAGTTGATGGAGAAGGGGCCGGGCCGCCTCTGGCTTCTGGTCCAGAAGGGTCTGTGCCAGGTCCAGAGTCTCGAAGAGAACCGGGGGGCAGCACTGGGTCCGCAGGCGACGCATTCGGGCCTCCCAGCCTTCCGCATGGTCCTGTCGGTCGCGTCGGTAGTAGGCTTGTAATGCCTGGACCCCCGTACTCCCCCCCACGATAAGAGCCGCACCCGTCCCAATTCCAAGCAACAGGATCCAGGAGGTCGGGAAGGCCGTGCCGAGAAGGGCCTTAAGACCGGCGGTCAAGCCCAGGAAGATGAGCAGGGTCCCCCCGGCGGGGGCAAGGGCGTGAAGGACGATGTCTCCCTCCGACTGCACGGGCACGAAGGCCTCCATTACGATCTGTATGATGCGGGTGGTGGCATCAATAACAGCCACGTACAGGACCCCCACCAGCACGCTGTTGCCGAGGACGACGGGGGACCAGGAGCTGAATTCAAACCCCCCAGGTCCGCTCACATACACGGCGAGTCCAGCGACGGCACCGATGAGGAACACGAACCCGGCTCGGCGCAGGCCGTCGGCGATGGAAGACACCAGGGTGGACATGCTGAGGGAAGGGGTGATGCGTGAGGGAGGACGGATTCACTGTCAATCACGTATCACGCATCACGTTCCAGGGCGTCTTGTCCCTTCAGTTGGAGATGTCGGCGAGCTTGGCGTGGAGGTCCCACAGCCCCAGCGCCCCGAGAAGGGCCAGGTCCACGAAGAGGAGGGGAGCAAAGACCGGCGCCCCGAAGCGCAGAGCATCCCAGAGTCCCCTTTCCAGCGCCCCCTCATGGAAGAGCGGAGCCACGTGCAGACCGAATCCGAGCAGCCCGGTTGCCCCCTGAAGGAGCAGCACACCGTACCCAACGAGAATCACGAGCCGGGTGGGCGGCCGGAGGATAATTGCCCCGAAGAGGCCGACCGCCAGCGCGCTCACCACAACTGGAATCCACTCTGTCCAGTAGAAAAAGGCGTTCTGCGCATGATCGATGAGAGAGAGGGCAAAATTCCCAATGAAGCCGCCCAGGGCAAGGAAGGAGACCCACTGCCCCCATACCGGAGAGTCCGGGTCTTCCATTCGGTTGAGGAGGAGCAGGCAGCCGAGCCCGGCAAATGCGAGCGGGGCCACGAATGGAGCAGAGTAGACGAGGCTTTTGAGGGTGACGGATTCGAAAAACCAGCCCTCAAGGTGCCACACAAGTCCGGCCAGCCCCACCAGAATGGACGCCCATCCGACGGCGAGGCCAATCCAGCGGGCCTGCCCCGTTCGGCGCTGATATTCCTGCCAGATCGCGAAGCCGAGCACGGCCGTCCCGCCGATGGAGAAGTACACCGGGATCCATTCGGCCCAGTGGGCAAAGTCGTTGAAGGAATGCGCTAAGTAGACATCCAGAATCAGGAAGAACAGGTTTGAGAGCACGAACACCTCCAGCAGAAACGGACGGCTGAGAGACAACTCCGCCCATTTTTGGAGGAGAGGCGTGTCGGTCGTCGTCTCAGTCGCTTGGGTCATGGGAGCGGAGCTCCTTAGCCTTTTCTTTAAGGTGTACGAAGCGGGCCAGCAGTTCATAGTTTCCATGCCACTGCACATAGTCGGGTCCTCCCATGAAGGCCCCGTGCTTTGCCGTGCGGCCGTAATAGTGCCAGTAGTCAAAGATCTCAAACTCTAGCGGTTCGTCGAACGGCGTCGGCGTGAGGTGCCCTTCGGCCCGCAGGGAGTCGACGATGTTCATGTAGTTGTTGACCTTTTCGTTGGTGGCCCGCACGACACTCTCGGCGTCGTCATAGTACTCGTTGGTGTGTTCGGCGGTATGGCAGTTGTTGCAGGCCCGCTTCATGGCGGCCTGGTTGGCAGCGTAGTTTGGCCGTTTTTCCGAGACGGGAGCGAACAGGTACCAGGAAAGTCGCTTGCTCACATTGTGGGTGACCGCGAGGCCGCCTTGCCCGCTCATGTGGCAGGTGGCGCAGGTGGGGGAGGGCATGTCACGTACTGTCAACTCTTCCGGCTCGGCGTCCATGTTGTACTCATCCCCATTCGTCTCGAAGAGCACGCCGTGCTTCGACTCCTCGAAGATCTCGATCTGAGCGTGATCGGGACCCATGTGGCATTGGCCGCACGTACGGGGTTCGCGGGCGAGCTCCACGGAGGCTTCGTGGCGGCCGTGACACTGCGTGCAAGACCCGATGGACCCATCCGGGTTCGGCTTGCCGATGTCGTGACAGCCCTGGCATCCCACCTCCCGAGCCGCCTCTCCCTCCAGTTGGGCCAATCGATTGGCCGGGCGGGCCACCGCCCCCTCGTGATACTGCTCCGCAAACGCAATTTGCTCCTGCGTGAAATCCGTTGAGCCCTGTACTGCGGCCCAGGCGGGGGCGGCATGCCGACTGCGCAGGAATTGTCGATTTTCCTCGGCATGGCACTGACTGCAGTTTTTCGCCGTGAGCGATGTGGCCAGTGTAAACCCCCTATGCTCAAAAGACTCTTGTCCGTCTTGCGGCTGGTGACAGTCGAGACAATTCGTCCCTTCTTGAACGTGCTCGCTGCGCTCATATTCTTCTACGATGGCGGGCGTCTCACGGCGATGGCACGAAGCGCACTTCCCCGTCGCCTTCACGAGTTCCGCGCTCGGCTGCTCGGTCGCCACATGGGGGCGCTGGGCCTGGAGAAAGAACGCTCCAACGACGAGGGCCCCGGCAATGGTGAGTGCAATGAATACGGACTTAAAGGAGTCCAACTCCATGGTAATTGTGGCGCGGGGACCCACGCTTGGTTTATGGAAGTGTAGGTCGCGTGAAGTGAAAGGGTATTGTAAGGAAGCAGAGGTGGGAATGCAACGAAGGTGATAATTTTCGAAGATCCAGGAAGCGAGGAGGACTTAGTAGATTTTAGGGGCACGATTTGCGCAACTGGGGGAGCGATCAATAATAAAATGCTCTGCTACGACTACGGAGCGGCCGGAGAACAGGAGGCTGCCGACGCCTCTGGAGTCTGGAGAAGTGGTCGCTATGGTCGTCCTTCGGGAAGACTGACGGCGAAATTCTCAGGGCCGGTGCGCGTGTTGGTAGGACCTCCCCCTTTCGGCGTTTTTATCTGAACTCATTTCCTTGCAATGCCTGTGGCCGACTCTCCCACGCTTCGTTCGTCACGCATCTACATCCCGGTCGTTGGCCTCACGGCGCTCACGGTTGTTGTCGGACTTTGGAATGGATCCGTTCTCAATACGGCTGCCATCGGGATTCTCCTCATTGCCGTCGTTCTTACTGGCATGCCGCACGGAGCCATCGACCATCTTGTGGCAACCGAACTCTATTCCCTCCGTGCCACCTGGAGGGACCAGGCCAAGTTCTACGGCGGCTACCTTGCCCTCATGGCGCTCTACGGGGCGTTCTGGGCAGTAGCGCCTGTCGGGTCGCTGGTCGTGTTTCTCGGAATGACAATGTACCACTTTGGACAGGCCGATCTGGCCTACTGGGACTTGTCTCCGCTTGGGGCTCGACTCGTGTACGTGTCTCGGGGCTTGTTTTTGATCGGGCTTCCCATTGCCGCATTTCCGATGCAGGTAGATCCGATCTTTGACGCGATCGCGGGCGTGCAGCCGTCGACGTGGCCCCTATTGTCGTCGCATCCGACGGCTGTGTGTGTGGCCCTGGTCCTTCAGCATGGAGTCGTGCTGGGGATTGCCTCTCTGGGCGCGAACGTTGCTGCATGGAAGCAGGGCCGAGAAGCCCTCAATGTGATGGTCCTCGGGGCTCTGTTCGGATTCGTGCATCCACTGGCAGCCTTTGCAGTGTACTTCGGGCTTTGGCACTCCTTCGGACACATTTTGGAGCTTCTCCGGTTCTTTCGTCGTCAGGACAGTACGCCGGCCACACTCACGGCGTTTTATGGGAAGGCTGCTCTGTTTACTCTTCTTCCGTTCGTAGGGCTTGGGGGATTATACTGGGCGACGCAGGCGTTCGGCTCCACGGACCAGATGATTGCGCTCCTCTTCATCATTATTGCTGTAATGACGCTGCCCCACATGATCATTGTGGAGCGGCTGTATCGAGAGCGGGAGGAGCGACGAGTTGCATAAAAAATCCCCGCTCCACCGCACGAGGCGATGAAGCGGGGAGAGCGTTCAGGAGAGAGGTCCTCCTTTCTCCTTATTTGTCCGACGTTTGCATCTCCTTCGGCGGCATGAGGACCGTATCAATGACGTGAATAACCCCATTCGAAGCGGCAATGTCGGTGGTCGTCACGGTGGCTTCGTTATCGCCACTGAGCGTGACCGTCCCGTCCATCGTCTGGATCCCGATCATGGATCCCTCCAGCGTTTCGGCTTCCGACAGTCCCGTGACGTCTTTGGCCATTACCTTTCCCGAAATGACGTGATACTTGAGGATGGCCTGAAGTTGAGACTTGTTCTCCGGTTTCAGTAGGTTCTCCAGGGTGCCGTCCGGCAGGGCCGCGAAGGCCTCATCGGTAGGGGCAAACACTGTAAAGGGGCCTTCGCCCTTCAGGGCCGATACGAGATCGCCGGCCTTGAGGGCAGTGACCAAGGTCTCAAAGCTCCCGGCGTTCTGCGCCGTTTGCACAATGTCAGCCGTCTGGGTCTTGTCCTGGGCCTGGGCGGGGAGGGCAACGATAGCGAGGGTAAGAGCAGCAGAGAGTAGGTGCGGCAGGAAGCGATACATGGATAGGGCACGCGTTGGTTGTAGAAAGTAATGAATGCGTCCGTGCAACGCTCGGAGGCCCCATCTTATTCAGCAAAACAGTGAACCTGACCAGTCTGTCACAATTTGACGAGAAGAAGTGCCCAAGGTGGAGGGGCAGGGGGGCTGTTGGAGTACCGGGAAGTTCGGGGCTGGTCCTACTCCAGAGGGGAAGTTCCCCCTTCTTCCTTGAGAATGAATTTCTACTCACGACTGAGGTCGTCCCTATTTCCACTGTCGTTGGTGCACAATGCCCAAAATTCGAGATGGTCGCCCCTCGGATGCCGCTTCCATTGCCGCCATTTACAATGAGTCGATCGCGGCTCGGGACAGCACCATGCAAACGACACCGGTAGTGCCCGAAAGGGTGGCGGCCCGCATTCGAGGGCTCGGCCCCCGGGAGGCACTGCTCGTGATGGTGGCCTCCACGGGCGTTTTGGGATATGGCATGCTCAAGCAGTACAGTGATCGGAACGGGTACCGCTATACCGCCGAGACCTCCGTATATCTGCGTCGGGCCCGGACGGGAGAGGGATTGGGATCGAAGATTCAAGAGGCGCTCATCCGGCGGGCACGATCGGCAGACTACCATCATCTGGTGGCCAAGCTGTGGGCCGACAACGAGCGGAGCCGGGCGCTCCACCGCAAGTTCGGGTACGAACTCGTGGGGATACAGCAAGAGGTTGGGTTCGTGGAGGGAGAGTGGCGCGATATTGCCATTTTGCAGAAGGTACTGGGGGAGGAGAGCGTTGGAGAATAGTCGGGGGAATACAGAGACGAATCAAATCTTCGAAGGCACGGCCACACGGGGCGAACACTGTCTGCTAAGGTGCGTTATAGATTCTGAATTGTTCGAATCACCGCCTTTTTGTACCAAACCGACTTAACGTCGTGGCACAAGCGAAAGAAGGAGATGAGGTCCAAGTCCACTATACCGGCAAACTAGAGGACGGGACCGTATTTGACACCTCGGAAGACGGGGAGCCGCTCAGCTTCACCATTGGTGAGAATCGCGTGATCCCCGGGTTTGAGGAGGCCGTGACTGGCATGGAGCCGGGCGATTCGAAGACCACAGAGGTTGAGCCCGAGCAGGCCTACGGAGAGCACCGGGAAGACATGGTCATGGAAATGGAACGCGACCAGATTCCCGACGATGTCGATCCGGAGGTGGGCCAGCAGCTCCAGCTGCGCCTCGAAAACGGCCAGACGGTTCCGGTTCTCATCACGGCGCTCGGGGAAGAGACCGTGACGATCGACGCCAATCATCCTCTTGCCGGGCGCAAGCTTCTCTTCGAGATTGAACTCGTGGACGTTGGAGAGGGCGCAGGCGGTGGGGCCGACGACGAGGGTGGCAACATTGTGACCCCGTAGTCCTCGAGCGTCCATTCCGGATGCAGACTTCCCTGCCCCTGCATGGCTTTGCCGTGTAGGGGCTTTTTGTGTGGCCATGCCCCAAGAAACACATTGGAGTTTTCCATGAAGGAAGCGCTTCGGGACGTAATCTGCGGGAAAATGTCCGGGCAAAGAATTGCACCGAAGGGGCACCTTGTCTACGTTAACGTTCAGTGAGGATGACACGGTGGAAGTGTTCAGCGGGGCGGACTGGTGGTTCGTCAAGCTGAGGATGCCGAATGCTGAATTAAACACCCTGTGTTGAATCCGGCATTCGACAGCCTGAGTACCGTCCACAATTCAGCGTGCTACCTGACGGGGGAAACAGGCGCCACTAGGCCCGCCCCGACATTCTCGCTGCGCACTGGTTTTCGAACTTGATTTCCGCGACGCAAACATGGATGACGACGTGGCTCAACCCGACGCAAAGAGCACCCCGGCGGATCGAGGGGAGCGCCTCTATAACTTCTCGGCCGGGCCTGCGGCTCTACCGGAGGAGACGCTTCTGGAGGCCAAGGAGGAACTGCCGGTGTACGACCATGCCGGGGCTTCTGTCATGGAGATTAGTCACCGCTCGGCGGCCTACGACAAGATTGAGGAGGCTGCCCGGGAGCACATCAAATCCCTCCTGGACATCGGTGACGAGTGGAATGTGCTCTTCTTGCAAGGCGGGGCCTCGATGCAGTTCTATCAGGCCCCCCTCAACTTCCTGTCGGAGGACGGATCGGCCGATTACATCATCACCGGCCGGTGGGGGACGAAGGCCATTCGGGAAGCGCGTCTCGTCGGCGACGTGAACGTCGCCGCTTCGACTGAAGACGACGACTTCACGCACGTGCCGGATCCGGCGGACTGGGACCTCAACCCGGAGGCCGACTACGTGTACCTCACCACCAACGAGACGGTGAACGGCAACCAGATTACGCAGGATCCGGTGCTCGATGCGCCAATCGTGGCGGACGCGTCCAGTGAGTTTCTGAGCCGCCCGATGGATCTGGACGGCTACGGCCTGATTTTCGCGGGGGCCCAGAAGAATGTGGGACCTGCGGGGGTGACCATTGTGCTCGTGCACGACGACTTCCTTGAGCAGAAGAAGGACGGGCTGCCCACGATGCTCGACTACGGCACCCACGTCCGCAAGCGATTCAACACGCCGCCCATCTTCCCGATCTACATGGTTGAGAAGGTGACCCGGTGGCTTCTCAATATTGGGGGGCTCGACGCCATCCATGCCGTCAACAAGCGGAAGGCCCGCAAGCTCTACGATCGCATCGAGCAGTCGGACTTCTACTACTGCACGGTCGACGAGGGCTCCCGCTCGATGATGAACGTGACGTTCCGTCTCCAGGATGCAGACCTCGAAGATCTCTTCCTGAAGCAGGCGGAGCAGCACGGGCTCATGGACCTTGCGGGACACCGTACCGTCGGGGGCGTGCGAGCCTCCATCTACAATGCCATGCCGGAGGAAGGAGTGGACGCACTCATCCAGTTCATGGATGAGTTCGAACAGGCCCACCGCTAGAGGAGTGGCAGCCCCCAGTCATGGACTCTTGGCCACAGCGCTTCTACTTTCTCGCCTCACTGCCGATTGAGCCCATGACAACAGATTCTTAACGAAATACGGAGAGGGGCGCCGCTTGCGTGCGGCGTCCCTCGTTCGTTTCTTGGCGGAATCGAAGAGTGAGTGTTTCGTGAACGCCATCTGAGAACGTATCGTCCCAGGTCACCCGCAGTACCGCGATGCTGGTACTGCCGGGACCGTCACCGTAGAGTCACGCTTGACACGATCCCACCACGAAATGGCCTTTACGATTGGCATTCCACGCGAGACCGAAGCGGATGAGACGCGCGTCAGCCTTGTTCCTGAGGTAGCCTCCCGGCTTCTGAAGATGCGGGAGGGGCTCGACATTGTCGTTGAGTCCGGGGCGGGAGCGAAGGCGTTCCACCGCGATGACGCGTACGAAGAGGCAGGGTGTACGGTCGTCGACCGTGCGGACGCCTTTGATGCCGACCTTGTTGCCAAGGTGGCGCCGCCCTCTGAAGACGAGCTTGACTTCTTCTCGGAGGGGCAAGCGCTCGTCGGCTTGCTTGATCCGCTCAACCGCCCCGAGGCGGCACAGACCCTTGCGGAGCGAGGCGTCACGAGCTTCGCGATGGAACTTGTCCCCCGCATCTCTCGGGCGCAAAAAATGGACGCGCTCTCGGCCATGAGTTCAATTGGGGGGTACCGGGCGGCTGTACTTGCCGCCGAACGGCTGCCGCGGTTCTTTCCCCTTCTCACCACCGCGGCTGGCACTGTGAAACCGGCACAGGTCCTCGTTCTTGGGGCGGGAGTGGCCGGACTGCAGGCCATTGCCACCGCCAAACGACTCGGGGCCAGGGTGTTTGGGTACGACATCCGCGAGCCCACTCGCGAGGAGGTTGAGAGCTTGGGTGCCAAGTTTGTGGAACTGGAGGTGGACATTGACGGCGACCAGGATGAAAGCGGCTACGCCGAGGAGCTGGAAAAAGAAAAGCAGGAGCGGCAGCCCGAACTCCTGAAGCCCCATCTTGCTGAGGCCGACGTGGTAATTTCAACGGCCCTCATTCCCGGACGACCCGCTCCGTTGCTCATCAACGAGAATGCGGTGGCGGCCATGGATCCCGGCTCCGTCATCGTCGATCTTGCGGCTCCGAACGGAGGCAACTGTGCCCACACCCAAGCGGGAGAGACGGTGGTGAAAGAGGAGGTCCGCATCATGGGCCCCACCAATCTGCCCGCGCAGATGCCGGTGCACGCCAGCCAGCTCTACGCGAAAACGATCTCGGCCACCATCGAGGAGTTCGTCGAAGACGGTACGATCACGCCGGACTTCGACGACGAGATCTTCGACGGGGCGTGCCTCACCCACGACGGAGAGGTTCGCAATGAGCGGGTTCGCGAGGCCCTTGGTCTTGGCGAACCGGCGACAGAAGAGGAGTGATGTGTGAGACGTGATGCGTGAAGGGGGCATCTCACGTAGCCCGGTCCCCACATCACGCCTCGCGCGCTTGGATTTTATCGTGAGATGCGGCACCAATCCGCAGTTCGTTCCAGCCACCTAGACCGCCATGCTAAACAACCTCATCATCTTCGTCCTCGCGGCGTTCGTCGGCACCGAAATTCTGACGAAAGTGCCACAGACGCTCCACACCCCGCTAATGTCCGGGGCGAACGCGATCAGTGGCATTACCATTGTCGGGGCGCTCGTCGCCGCCGGAATGACGACCGACCCGTGGTCGGGTTGGATCGGCTTTGCGGCCCTCATCGTCGCCACGATCAACGTGGTGGGGGGCTTTCTGGTCACCGACCGGATGCTGGAGATGTTCGGGGAAAAGAAATCTTCCGGAGCCGGGCAGGCGGCGCAGCGGACAAACGGCACTCCCGGTTGAGCACGAAGGGGCCCTTGAGGAGGCAATTGGTTCCTGAAAGGTCCGGAACCGAAAGACGAACAACGTGCGCAGTGCGTATTTCGTCCCCCTGATTCGGCGTCCCGCAGCAAGGAGGCCCGGTGACGGAATGCGCAACATGAAATAGAAATACTCTCTCCACCGACGGTTTTGCCCATGAAAACCGCAATTATCGACCTTACGTATCTGCTTTCGGCCGTGTTGTTTATTTTCGGGCTGAAGCGTATGCAGTCGCCCGTCACGGCCCGCTCGGGAAACGTCCTGGCGTCTCTTGGAATGCTCGTGGCCGTCGTCGCTACGCTCTTTTTGAAGGAGATCTTATCGTGGCCCATGATTATCGCCGGGGTTGTGATCGGCGGTGGGATAGGACTCGTTCTGGCTCGCAAGGTTGAGATGACGGCGATGCCGGAACTGGTGGCCGTGTTTAACGGATTTGGTGGGCTTGCGTCCGCCCTCGTGTCGGGGGCCGAGCTTTCACAGCACATTGCGGGCACGGCCTCTTCTACCTTCGGTCTCGTCTCGGCCATCACCATCTCGCTTTCTATTCTCATCGGGACGGTCACCTTTTCGGGAAGCATTGTGGCCAACGGGAAGCTGAGCGGCTGGATTACCGGGAGTCCGATTTCCTTTCCCGGACTGCGAGTACTCACGGTGCTTCTGCTTATTGGGGCCGGAGGGGCCATGGGCGTCATGATTGCGATGGCGGATGCCTTTCCGGAGCTCGCTGCGCCTACGATTCAAGCAGCGGCCGGCCTGGGGGCGTCGGCCCTACTTCTCGGCATCCTGCTCGTGATTCCAATCGGGGGAGCGGACATGCCGGTGGTGGTGTCACTCCTGAACTCCTATTCGGGCCTCGCTGCCGCCACGACGGGTTTTGTGCTGAACAACACGGCTCTGATCGTGAGTGGGACGCTGGTGGGGGCAGCCGGGATGATCCTCACCGTCATCATGTGTGATGCCATGAATCGCTCCCTCGCGAATGTCATCCTCGGGGGCTTTGGCGGAGACGACGGGGCAGTGGGCGGCCCAGACGTGCCGGAAGGGAAGACTGTAAACGAAACGTCGCCGGACGATACCGCGATTCTTGCCAGCTATGCCGAGAAGGTGGTCATCGTGCCCGGGTACGGGCTTGCCGTCGCCCAGGCGCAGCACGAGGTGCGCGAGATGGCCGATCAGTTGGAGGCGCAGGGAGTGGAGGTGAAGTACGCGATTCATCCCGTGGCCGGGCGCATGCCGGGCCACATGAACGTGCTGCTGGCAGAGGCCAACGTCTCGTACGAGAAGCTCTACGAGATGGATGAGATCAATCCGGAGTTTCCGACGACGGACCTCGCTATTGTCGTGGGCGCGAACGACGTGGTGAATCCGGCAGCCCGTGAGGATGAGGGTAGTCCCATCTACGGGATGCCCATCCTGAACGTGGATGAGGCGGAGACCGTGGTCGTGATCAAGCGGAGCCTCAGTCCCGGGTACTCCGGCGTGCCGAACAATCTCTTCTATGCTGACAACACGAAAATGCTCTTCAGCGATGCGAAGGAGGCGGTGGCCGGCATTACGGAATCCATCAAGGAAATGCAGGAGGCCTGAGAATCCAGTTGGACTGGGGGGGGGGCGGAGATCAGCCATTGTCCTGGTGGCTCAGGGCCCGACGGTCCGTGACGGCCGTCGGGCTTTTTGCATACGCTCGTCGTTTCCCCCGCGAATCGTTAGGGGCGGAGTGCTCACGTCCCGTCGTACCGCCGGATCATGCGGCGAAAGAGACTCGGAACGAACCGCTTGGCGTAGACGCCGGTAATTTCCCAGCCCCCGATGTAGACTTCATCTTTTCCCCTCTCAATGGCGTCGGCAATCGTTTCGGCACACTTGGGGGCCGGCATGCCTTTGTCCCGTCCCGCCTCGCCCTGCGGAGTGCCGTCGGCGCTTAGGGCGTTGGTGGCCACGTTTGTTTTGACGAATCCCGGGCAAATCATCGTCACGCCGATGCCCTCATCGTGTACCTCCGCGCGGAGCGAGTCGAACCAGCCATGTAGGGCATGCTTGGAGGCCGCATAGGAAGAGCGCTTCGGTGTGCCGAACTTGCCGACGATACTGCTCACGACGGCAATTTGCCCTGCTTCACGTTTCTGCATGGTGGGCAACACGGCTTTCGTGAGTTGGACAGTGCCGAAGAAGTTGACCTCCATGATGCGCCGCACCACGTCCATCTCTGCCTCGGCGGCCGTACTCCGCTGGCTGATGCCTCCGTTATTGATAAGCACATCGACGGGGCCGACGTCGTGCTGCACGGTCTCAGCGGCCTGTTGTAGGGAGGCGGGATCGGCAAGATCGAGTGTCTGGACCCTGTGCTCTTCGGGACGGGGACACTGCGTGCGGACCTCATGGAGTGTTTCTTCACGGCGAGAGGAGAGCACAAGCTGAGCACCGCGCTGGCTGCACTCGTAGGCGAGGGCTTCGCCGATGCCGGAGGAGGCACCCGTGATCCAGACGAGACGGTTGCGGAGGTTCATGAGCGGGGAGAGCGTTGAGACGAAACGAGGGGAAGTCTAAATGTAGGGAGAGAGATGCGGGAATGGAAGCGCGGAGCTCTTCAGCGTTGGGAGCAGAAACCAGTGCGCCCGTTCCTTTGCCCCGTCGCCGAAAAGGACCACATTCGCGGCAGGCACTCACTGTCGAATCACCCTGAAATGGGGAGAATATCAGTAAACGCACACACCATCCGACGGAACTGAGATCAATTCATGAGTCAGGAGTCTCCCATTGAGGATGTCGATGTCCATCAGGGGGGAGAGCTGGAGCGAACACTGGGGCTCACACAGGCGCTTGCCATCGGCACAGGGACCATGGTGGGGGCTGGGATTTTTGTCTTTCCGGGGCTGGCGGCGGGCGAGGCTGGGCCAGCCGCCATGCTTTCGTTCGCCATCGGGGCCGTAATTGCTCTGTTGGTTGCATTGCCGACCTCCGAGCTGGCGACGGCGATGCCTGAAAGTGGAGGGGGATATTACTTCGTCTCGCGCAGCCTGGGCACTCTGTTTGGGTGTATGGTCGGGCTTGGGCAGTGGCTCGGCCTTGTGTTTGCCTCGGCCTTTTACTTGATGGGGTTTGGGCATTACCTGTCAGATCTCCTTCGTGAAACTGGAGTGGACATATCAATGCCGGTGGCGGGCATTGCGTTGGGCACGGCCGTCTTATTGACAGGCATCAGCATTACGGGCACTGAGAACACCGGGGATCTGCAGAACTGGATCGTTGGCACACTGCTCGTAATCCTTGCTGGCTTTTTGGGACATGGGGGGCTGGATGTGATTGGGGTGTTTGGACGCGAGCGAGTGCCGGAGACGTTCTTCCCGTACGGAACGATGCCGGTATTCACGACTGCTGCCCTTGTCTTTACGTCCTATCTTGGATTCGTCCAGATCGCCACGGTGGCTGGGGAAATCAAAAATCCGTCGCGCAACCTGCCGCGCTCGATGATCGGAAGTGTACTGCTCGTAGGGACATTGTACGTCTTTACAATTTTCGTTGGGACCAGTGTGCTTGGCAGCGAACAGCTATCCACCTTGGGCGAGACGGCCGTTGTGAGCGTCGGGCGTGCGCTGTTCGGGACGTTTGGGGCAGCGGCCATTCTGGGCGGCGGTCTCTTGGCAACGCTGTCCAGCGCCAACGCCTCCATTCTTAGCGCCTCACGGTCCATTTACGCCCTTAGCCGCGACAATCTCGTGCCCAAAGCGGCTCAACGCCTGAACGAGCGGTACCGGACGCCCCACGTCGCCCTCTTGCTTGCAGGAGGGCCCATCGTGGGGCTGATCCTGTACGGGCGAGTTGAAGTGTTGGCCGAGGTGGCCTCGTTGCTTCACCTCGTCATGTACGGGCTCATCTGCGTGGCCTTGCTCGTGCTTCGGCACTACGATCCGGCCGGGTACGAGCCGAGCTTCCGGTGCCCGGGGACTCCGATTGTGCCCGGCCTGGGAGCGGTGGCCAGCTTTGGCCTGATCGGGTTTATGAACCCACTCTCCATCGGGCTTGGCTTCGGCGTGCTCGGAGGAGCCGTGGGGTGGTATTTCTACTATGCACGCAGCGTCACGCTGTCCGAGATTGAGGCATAACTACACGCGTCGTGCGGCTGCCTAGGCCCTTCAGGCGGTCGTCCGGAACGACGTCATTCCACCACAGTCACGAACATATCGGTACGTCATGACACGCACCGAAACTGCGCCGTCGTCCATTCTTGTGGACGTCGAATTGCCGAATCCTGCGCCCTTGTCCCCTGCGCTCGTGGATCTTCTGTCATCCCTCCGCGTCGTTCTCGTGGGCTGGTACGCCGTGCCGGAGCAGACGTCTCCCGAGCAGGCACGAGATCAGTTTGAACAACAGGCCCTCGCAGCCCTCGATACGATTGCGGAGCCCTTTGAGAAGGCCGGCGGCGAGGTGGTTCAGCGACTAGTGTTTACCGGCGATCAGTTGGATACGATTCGTCGCATTAGCAGTGAGGAGGACTGCGACGCGGTCCTCATCCCGGCTGAGATGTCCCACCTGGAGCGCATTCTCGTGCCGCTTCGTGGGCTTCCCAATGCTCGTCGCATTGCGCCGCTTGTGGCTGATCTTGTGCGGGATGGGACCACCGACGTGACGCTGTTGCACGTCCTTGAAGAAGAGGAGTCGGAGGCCACGTCTCGTGAGCACGTGCTTCGGCCTGCCGCCGACCTAATGACCGGGCAGGGCATTGATGCGGGCCTGTTGCGGCTTGAGACGGTTACCGCTGACGATCCAGCCCACACGATTGTTGATATTGCTGCCGACTACGACGCCGTTGTTCTTGGGGAAACGAAGCCGTCGGTTCGAGAAATTCTGTTCGGGAGCGTCCCGGAACAGGTTGTGGAATCGGTGCGAGTGCCGGTGATTATGGTGCGGCACGGGCACGACGATGTTCAAGTAGCCGAACGGGCTGTCCAGGCGGACTAGAATTGAGGAAAAGGATGGCGGTCTAATGCGGGGCGATGGTCGGAGACGTGGTAGGGGCAAACGCAAAACGCCGGACGGCCTTTTGGCAAGGCCGCCCGGCGATTTGCAATCCCCCGATGCGAGAGGGAGCGATGTCTCCCCTACGCAGGAGCATAGCGCGTTGTATGCTTCTCTCCGTTTTCCAGTCAGCTGTACTCGCCAAGCAAAGAGAACGATCACCGATTCATCCCGAATCGGCCGAGTCGCGGAACACGATGGCGCTACCCTCGCACCGGTTTCACCCCCTTCGGTGAAAGAGAAAGACCTCTGAGGAAGGCGTCCTATTCTTCCTTCAGCAGAGCTGGCGGAAGGGAGCAATCAGAAGCCAGTTTGAGGGTACGGCGGGCCGTCGGATTTTGAGTGGACAAATCGCGCATCGGGCGCAGGGGGTTTGACTCCTCTCCTGGTGCTCCACGCCACGATCCATGAAGCGTGGGGAATCCCGGGGGAGGCGGATGCATCTTGCGCGCCTCATCACATGATGGGCTAGGCCATCTGTAACTGGGGACCCGCTTCGAGAATTTCCGACGAGGCCATGTCCTCGTACTGTTCAAAGTGCTCGTTGAAGAGCCGGACGAGTTCTTCAGCCTGTTCGTCGTAGGCGGCCGGGTCATCCCAGGTCTCGCGCGGCATCAGCAGGTCGTCGGGCACGCCGGGACACTGCTCGGGCACGTCCAGACCGAAGACCGGCTCCGTCACTTTCGAGGTTTCCAGTAGCGATCCGTCGTGGATGGCGTCGATCATCGCCCGGGTATATTTGAGCGGGACCCGTTTGCCCGTGCCGTAGGGGCCGCCGGTAATGCCGGTGTTTACGAGCCAGACCTCGGCGTCGTGCTTGCGAATTTTCTCGGCTAGCATCTCCGCGTATTTGGCCGGGGGCCACACCAGGAAGGCGGCTCCGAAACAGGCCGAGAAGGTGGCCTGTGGCTCATCGACGCCCATCTCCGTGCCCGCCACCTTTGCCGTGTAGCCGCTGATGAAGTGATACATCGCCTGCTCGGGCGTCAGCTTGCTTACCGGCGGCATCACACCGAACGCATCGTAGGTGAGGAAAATGATGTTGTCCGGGTGGTCGCCCACCGCGGGAATCTTCGCGTTGTCAATATACTCCAGCGGGTATGATGCCCGGGTATTGACTGTTATGGACGTGTCGTCGTAGTCGACTTTGCGCGTTTCCTCATCGTAGACGACATTTTCCAGAATGGTACCGTACTGGATGGCGTTGTAGATTTCGGGCTCGTCTTCGGGAGAGAGCCCGATGGCCTTAGCGTAGCATCCGCCTTCGATGTTGAAGACGCCCGTATCGCTCCAGCAATGCTCATCGTCGCCGATGAGTTTGCGGTTTGGGTCGGCAGACAGCGTCGTTTTACCGGTGCCGCTGAGACCGAAGAAGAGAGAGACGTCGCCGTCCTCACCTTCGTTGGCCGAGCAGTGCATCGACAAGACATTGCGCTTCGGCATCAAGTAGTGCATCACCGTAAAGATGCCCTTCTTCATCTCGCCGGCGTACTGCGTGCCAAGGATTACCATCTCCTGGTTTTCAAACGAGAGGTCCACACTCGTTTTTGAACTCATGTGTTCGGTACGCCGGTTGGCCGGAAACTCACCCGAGTTGTAAATTACGAAGTCCGGCTCACCGAAATTGTCTAGCTCCTCCTGCGACGGCCGAATCAGCATGTTGTGCATGAAGAGGGCATGGTAGGGCCGAGACGCGATAATTCGCACCTTGAGGCGGTGCTCCGGATCCCAGCCGGCGAACCCATCGGTCACGTAGATCCGCTTTCGGGTGTTCAGATAGTCCTGAGCCCGTTCTCGATTGATATGGAATGTGTGATCGTCGATTCCCATGTTGATCGGTCCCCACCAGATGTCATCTTCACTCTCGGGGTTACGAACAATGCGCTTGTCGGCGGGACTGCGGCCGGTTTTCTTGCCGGAGCGGATGGTGAGGGCTCCGCTGTCGGTGATGGCGGCCGTAGGGTCTAGACGAACAGCTTCTTCATAGAGACGGGCAGGATTGGCGTTGCGGAGAACAGTCTCAGCATTAATTCCATACTCCGAGAGATCTAGAGTGGGCATAAGGTCGGGAAA
This sequence comes from Salinibacter sp. 10B, assembly GCF_002954405.1. Classification (NCBI taxonomy): domain Bacteria; kingdom Pseudomonadati; phylum Rhodothermota; class Rhodothermia; order Rhodothermales; family Salinibacteraceae; genus Salinibacter; species Salinibacter sp. 10B. Next base: position 4,074,739 of record NZ_MQWC01000004.1, read on the forward strand.
GTAAATGTACGGTGATCAGGAAAAGCGCTTCCAATATATGAAGACACCCGGCAGAATGTGTAGTCCCCCCGCCGGACTTCGATGTGAGGAACGGGGAAAGTCAGTTTCTGTGGGTATCCTGACAGATGAAGAGATCTTGTTTCGAGAATCCATGACCCTATGACGACGAGCGGTTTGCCTCTCGATATGGAGAAGCCTGCGCGTGTGGCAGAGGATCTCACGACCATAGCGTCTTTTCTCGCGGCGTCTGATCTGCCGGAGTTGTCATCGTCTGCCGTGGCAAGCGTGACCGGTAGGCCCCGTGCTGATCTGCTTCTCCTTCTCGGCAATGCTGTGCTGCCCACGATTGAGGTCGTGGCGAAGGGAATGCAAACCGGGGTGGCCCGCCGACTCCTCATTGTTGGGGGCAACGGCCATTCAACGGTGCATTTGCGGGAGGCAGTGCGGGAGGCGTCGCAATACGAGAATGTTGTCGTGGAGGGGCGGGCCGAAGCTGAGATCCTGGAAGATCTTCTCGTGAATGTTCACGGCCTTGATGACAGCAACATTCTCACCGAGACGGAATCTACGAACTGTGGGGACAATGCTGAACATGCACATGCTCTTCTTCAAAAGCGAGACCTGGCCCCGCAGAATATTATATTGGTACAGGATCCTACAATGCAGCGACGCACTTGGGCCTCGTTCCGACGCGTATGGGGACGGGATGGTCCCGCCCAGTTTTACAACTGTCCACCCTTCGTTCCTGCGATTCGCTCCGACGGCGGGACCCTTGCATTCGAGGGCCCGGACCGGGCGGGCCTGTGGACGATGGAGCGGTTTGTGTCGCTGGTGATGGGGGAGATTCCACGCCTCCGGAACGACACGGACGGCTATGGGCCGAGAGGACGAGGATACATCGTCGCCGTCGATATTCCAGCGTCGGTGGAGGCCGCCTACCAGCGGCTTCGCGATCTGGGGGGCGACCTTGGCCGATCCTTGGGGTAGGGAGGAGGTCTCTCTGTCGAGTATAGCCGCGCCGGAACCCAAAATACCGAAAAGGGCCGCCCCCTATTCCAGGGACGGCCCTTTCAGCACCCACCAAGCGACTCATGCGAAGGAAACGTATGGAAGCCAATTACCCGACCGGTTCAGGATCTTCCGTGCGATCGGCGGCCCGCTCGTGCGTGTGCTTTGCCTTTCCATTGGGCATGCCGAATTCCGGATAGGCGTCGACGTCGTGCTCCAGCTGGTCGAGGCCGAGCTGTTCTTTTTCGCCGTTGATGCGGAGGCCGCCCACGAGGGCGTCGGCGGCGGAGAAGACGACGTAGCTCACGGGGAACGTCCAGAGGAAGGCGGCGGCGATGCCGAGGGCCTGCACCCCGACCTGCGAGAGGCTGAAGCCGCTACTGTCGAAGAGGCCGGCCGCGAGCGTGCCCCACGCGCCGCAGACGCCGTGCACCGCGATGGCGCCCACCGGGTCGTCGACGTACGTTTCAATGAAGCGCGTGGCGTAGACGACCAGCAGCCCCGCGACCGCGCCGGTGAGGATGGCAAACGGCCCGGTGAGGGT